>CAIKYB010000017.1 GCA_903831575.1 uncultured Bacteroidota bacterium
GCGTTGAAAGCTGGTGCATACTTTATTGAAGTGAGACAAGGTAAGGAAGTGAAGACAACGAGAGTAATGAAGTTTTAAACATAACTAGCCCACGGTTTAAACCGTGGGCTATGATAAAATCTTAAACAGTAAAGGCCTGCTCCTTAATTGGAGTGGGCCTTTTTGTATGAAGTACATTTTTTGAGTAATGAAATAAATAAATTAAAAAATCCCCGTAAGGGGATTTTTTGTGGAGCTGCAGGGAATCGAACCCTGGTCCAAACATATTCGCTATAAGCTTTCTACATGTTTATTTATGCATTGGTTGTCGGAGAAAAAAAGGAGCATAACAAACCAACCTTTCTCTTAGAAGAATAATCTTAAGCAATCGTCACTTCATTCGATTGCAGCAACCTGTGTTTGTTTTGAGTCGGCGGCGGAGCATGGAAACAGGTAAACCTGCCCGGCGGCCCTAATGGTTGCAAGTCTATCGACTAAGCAGCCATGGCATACGAAGTATTGCCATTTAAAGTTTGAATATTCAGATTTAAGTGCTAATTATCCAACGCACTACATGCTTACACTTACAAAGATCTATGCTGTCAATACCGGTCAGCCCCGGGTTTTAAAATACAAATTTAATGATGTTTAAAAGGTTTCAACTGTTTAATTTGTTTAAAAGCTGATGATTTTCATCATTTCTTACAACCTTTTCAACTTCTGAAACCTTTGAAACCTCTATAACTTTTACCTAACTTCGCACCCTGAATTATGAAATACATCAACGAAATCAATAAGCGCAAGACCTTCGCCATCATTTCTCACCCGGATGCCGGGAAAACTACATTGACTGAAAAATTCTTGTTATTCGGCGGAGCCATTCAAACAGCAGGTGCTGTAAAAAGTAATAAAATTAAAAAACACGCCACTTCCGATTTTATGGAAATCGAGCGTCAAAGAGGAATTAGTGTTGCTACTAGTGTGATGACATTTGAATACAATGGCTACTTGATTAATCTTTTAGATACTCCCGGCCATAAAGATTTCGCAGAAGATACTTATCGTACCTTGACAGCTGTTGATAGTGTTGTATTGGTGATCGATAGCGTAAATGGAGTTGAAGCCCAAACCCGTCGGCTAATGGAAGTTATCGCCATGCGGAATACACCTGTGATTGTTTTTGTAAATAAAATGGATCGCGATGGGAAAAACAGATTCGATCTTTTGGAAGAAATAGAAAATGAATTGAAAATACAATTGCATCCAATGACTGTGCCCATTAATAGTGGTAAGGATTTTAAAGGGGTTTATGATTTGCATAAAAAAAGTTTAATATTATTTGCCGCAGGTACAAAGGCTAATGACGAAGATGTTTTGGAGATAAGTAACTTAAATGATTCTATTTTAAACGCAAAAATTGGTGAAAAAGATGCGAATACTTTAAGAGAGGATGTTGAATTGATTGATGGTGTTTATGGCGAGTTGAATATAGATGATTATTTGGCTGGTAAAACAGCGCCTGTATTTTTTGGAAGTGCAGTGAATAATTTTGGGGTAAAGGAAATGCTGGATACGTTTATCAGGATTGCCCCAACTCCAAGACCTCGCCATACAACCAAAAGAGATGTTAATCCCGAAGAAGATAAATTCAGTGGTTTTATTTTTAAGATACATGCTAATCTTGATCCTAAGCACAGGGATAGAATAGCCTTCTTGAGAGTTTGTAGCGGCAAGTTTGCAAGGAATACTTTTTATAACCATGTTAGGATGGAAAAGGAGGTTCGATTTAATAATCCTTATAGCTTTCTGGCACGACAAAAAGATGTAATCGAAGAGGCGTTTCCTGGTGATGTGGTTGGTCTTTTTGATACGGGAAATTTTAAAATTGGAGACACCTTAACAGAAGGGGAGAATTTTTATTTTACAGGAATTCCTAGTTTTTCACCTGAAATATTTAAAGAGGTAATCAATAAAGACCCATTGAAAACTAAGCAGTTAGAAAAAGGATTGATGCAGCTTACCGATGAAGGTGTTGCTCAATTGTTTACCCAGTTTGGTGGAAACAAAAAAATAATTGGTTGTGTGGGTGAGTTGCAATTTGAGGTTATTCAATACCGCTTACTTCAGGAATATGGGGCATCTGTTCAAATGAATAACTTGCCTTTTTACAAAGCATGTTGGCTAACAAGTAAAGATGCTAAAAAGCTAGATGATTTTACAAAATATAAGCAAGCTAATATTGCAGAAGACAAAGATGGACATCTTGTTTATCTAGCGCAAAGCGAATGGTTTTTAAATACGGAGATATCTAATAACCCCGATATCGAATTTCATTTTACTTCGGAAATACACAAGTAAGTTTCAAATGTTTAAAAGGTTCAATGGGTTTAAAAAGTTGTCTTCAAGACTTAAACTCATTGAACCTTTTGAACTTCCCAAACCTCTTAAACCTTTTAAACACCTGTATAATTATGCGGTGTAATCTTCTTCAACTCGTCCTTAATGACCTTTGAAACTTTAAGTTTAGCGATAAATTGATGAATGGCTTTCTTGTCGATCATAGCGCCTCTTGTAAGTTCTTTAAGTGCTTCGTAAGGCGCTGGATAATTTTCTCTTCTTAATAAGGTTTGTATGGCTTCTGCAACAACAGCCCAATTGGCTTCCAAATCTGATTTAAGTTTCGATTCATTTAAGATCAATTTGCCTAAGCCTTTTTCCATAGATTTAATAGCTATGATGGTATGGGCCATTGGAACACCAATATTTCTTAATACGGTACTATCAGTTAAATCTCTCTGTAATCTGGATAGGGGAAGTTTTGCTGATAAATGCTCGAAAATTGTATTTGCCATTCCTAAATTGCCTTCAGCATTTTCGAAATCGATAGGATTTACTTTATGAGGCATTGCGCTACTGCCTACTTCACCTTTTTTTGTTTTTTGTTTGAAATAATCCATGCTGACATAGCTCCAGATATCTCTTGAAAAATCAATAAGAATGTTGTTGATACGTTTGATATTGTCGAAATGTGAAGCTAATATATCATAATGTTCAATTTGAGTAGTGTATTGTTGGCGTTGTAAACCTAGTTTCTCTTCCAGGAATTCATCTGCAAATTTTATCCAGTTATACTTCGGATAGGCTACATGGTGAGCATTAAAATTTCCTGTTGCTCCACCAAATTTTCCGGAGAAGGGGATGTAACTGAATAACTGAATTTGATTCTCTATTCGTTCTACAAAAACCATTATTTCTTTTCCAAGTCTCGTAGGAGTAGCAGCTTGTCCATGGGTTCTTGCCAGCATGGGAATGTTCATCCATTGTTGTGCAAGTTTGAATAAATGTTGTTGCAAATTCAAAATCGCTGGGAGGTATTCTAATTCCACCGCATCCTTCCACAACATAGGAACAGCTGTATTATTGATGTCTTGTGATGTTAAACCAAAATGAACCCATTCTTTTTTTATTCCTAATCCCAATAAATCTGTTTTTTTCTTCAAAAAATATTCTACTGCCTTTACATCATGGTTCGTGATTTTTTCGATTTCTTTTATTTCCAGTGCATCTTCAATTGAAAAATTATGTGTAAGTTCTAGAAGCGCTTCTTTTTGTTTGCTTTCTAACTTGAAAAATTTCTTTTCCGCCAGAAATATAAAATAGGCGACTTCAACTTTTAACCTGTATTTCATCAAGGCGTATTCAGAAAAATAATCTTTCAAATCCTTGGTTGCGTTTTCATAACGGCCATCAATTGGAGAGATGGAAAGTAGAGGAGAGTTATTCATGTTGCAAATTTAAGGGGATAGGAGATAAGTTGAGTGGTTGGAAAGGGTTGAAGTGTGGTTGAATATGGTTAAAATTGGCTGACATGATTAAAATACTCAAGTATTAAAAGAATATTTAGGTAATTTTGCGTCAGAAAAAATATTTGTAGTGAACAGGAAATTAAGGGTTGGGGCGGTTAGTTACTTAAATACTAAGCCTCTTGTTTATGGTTTTGAGCAGGGAATGATGCAAGATGAAATCGAATTAAATTTTGAATACCCATCAAAAGTGGCCGCTCAATTATTAAATGATGAGATCGATATTGGGTTGGTGCCTGTAGCAGTGATACCAAGTTTGAAAACACCTCATATCATATCGGATTATTGTATTGGAACGGAGGGGGAAGTGGCTAGTGTGTGTCTTTTTAGCGAAGTTCCTATTGATCAAATAGCCTCAATCTGTTTAGATTATCAAAGCCGAACTTCAGTTGTATTATTGAAAATTTTACTAAAAAAATATTGGAAAATTTCACCACAGTTGATAGCTTCGACATCAGGCTATGAATCAGAAATCAAAGGTAATGTTGCTGGCCTGGTAATTGGAGATCGAGCCTTAATAAAGCGCGCTCATTCAACATATATTTATGATTTAGGTACGGCATGGAAAGAAATGACAGGCTTGCCTTTTGTATTTGCAGTTTGGTTGTCTAACAAAGATATTCCTCAGCAATTTAAAAATGATTTCAATAATGCCACAGCCTCTGGGTTGAATCGGCTTAAAGAAGTTGCTTCAGCAATTCATTTTCCTGAATACGATTTGTATGAGTATTATACTATCAACATCAACTACGAATTCAATAAGCAAAAAAAAGTAGCCCTGAAATTATTTTTAGAATTATTGGCCGAAAATAATTATTGATTTTTATCTGCTACTTTTAAGTTTGACTCTTTTTAAAATATTTTCCAGAATAGGTATGAAATCCGGAGAGATGCTGCGTTTATAGATTGCGGTTGCAAAGAGGATAGCAAATAATAAAGATCTTCCAATCATTCCTCCAATGCCATTTATGGAGTTAAAAGTAAAGTAGCTTATCCCATAAGCTATAACTGAAATCAAGATTACTTCAATCGTTTTAGAAGTAAATGGCTGCATCTTGAATTTTTTCCACAAGAACCAAAAACGAACAAAATTATAAATGGTAAATGATATCAAATTCGCAAACGCTGGGCCAATGATGCCATATTTTGTAGTAAGTGTATAACTTAATGGAATAATTAAAGCAGTCAACAAAAGGCTTGTCCATAGTTCAAATCTCCAGTAAGTGGAGGTCCCAATGATTTGTCCATTTACACCTGTCCCCATTTCTACAATGGTAACCATGCCTAATAAAAAAAACACTGACTTGCCCTGCAAATAATCTGGGTTTATTCCAAAATATAAAATAGCATCTGTAAAATTAAGCCAGATACAAAAGAACATAAAGAGTGAAAAGCTGAGCAAATTGATGGATGATCTCTGATAAATCCGCTGTATTTCAGTAAGTTCTTTTTCTTTCCAAGCCCTGGAGATAATGGGAATGGTTATGGCTACGATGCTCCTAAATGGAGCCTGAAGTACAGAAACCATGTAAGCAGCTAATCCGAAAATACCCACTTTCCCAAGATTTTGTTTTGCTGCAAGGACTAGTCCATCAATACTTTGTCGAAGAACACCAACCACAATTACAATGAAGGTGAGCGACATTATGGCGAAAATCTTTTTTCTAAATTTCTTGGTAACATTACTGATTCTAAAACTAATCCACAATTGTTTGTGATGATGCAAATATAATGCGAGAATTAAAACGATGATGGCATATTGAAGGGAGAATAAAATAATGAAAGTTTTAAAACTGATGAAATCAAAAATCTTAAGAATAATTACGCAAGAGGTATAGAGTCTTAAAATCGTTTCTTTCAAAAGAGTGGTCATAATTCCCTTCCCGAATCCATAAGAATAGGCTTCTAATATATTATACAGCAAAACGAAAAACGCCATTGGCAAAATCCAGTAGAAATATTGAACAAATAAAATAGAATTGGCGCTGAATTTTTTAATGATAATGGGTTCCATTAAAAAAAGTCCTAGGCAGGTTAAAATAAATCCTCCAATAGAAACCATCAATGCTATTGAAAGTATATCATTTTTTTTAGAAGAAAGATTATCCTGATAGTAAGGGAAAAATTTAAATAAATAAGAAGTAGCACCTAAAGTAGAAAATGCAAAAATTAACTGACTTGTTTCAATCATAGCTCTGGTTAGTCCATTTTGATCAGTAGAAAACCAGTTCTTGTGTGTGAGAAAATAAGTGTTGATAGCTCCAATCAGAAAGCCAATATATATCCAACTTGTAGCTTTTAAGCTCTTTTTTCTGATTTGTGACATGATAATGCTTGGTATAGTATGAATATCAACTAATTTTGCGAAATTATTGATATTCATTTAAGTTACCGAATCCTTTCTGTATTTAGATTAATTTTATATATTTAAGCTGTTTAAAAAAAGTGTCATATTTTTAGTGATTTAAAACAATAATATACAAATGAAAGTAGTCATTTTTGCTGGAGGATTAGGGACAAGAATTTCTGAGGAAACTGATATAAGGCCAAAGCCAATGGTTGAGATTGGAGGGAAACCTATTTTATGGCATATCATGAAAATGTATAGTCACTATGGGTTTAATGATTTTGTGATTTGTTTGGGATATAAAGGCTATGTAATTAAAGAGTATTTCATGAATTATTTTTTGCATAATTCAGATATATCAATTGATCTTGGGAACAACAAAATGGAAATACTAGGAACAAAGTCTGATAATTTCAAAGTTACTTTGGTTGATACAGGGTTGAATACCAAAACAGCAGGTCGTCTTCAGCAAATAAAAAAATATGTTGGCACTGAAACTTTTATGCTTACTTATGGAGATGGAGTGTGTGATGTCGATATAAGTAAACTTTTAGAATTTCATAAATCTCATCAAAAAATCGCAACGGTAACAGCAATACAACTAGATGCTCGTTTTGGTGGAATGGATATGTCAAATACAGGACAAGTGTTATCATTTAAAGAAAAATCAAAAGACGAAGGGAAATGGATTAATGGAGGATTTTTTGTATTAAATGCGGAAGTATTTGATGTATTAGAGGGAGACATGAGTAATATGATGTGGGAAGATGAGCCATTAGAAAAACTTACAAAATCAGGAGAATTGGTGGCCTATCAATATGATGGATTCTGGAAATGTATGGATGCTTTGAGAGATAAAATTGAATTAGAAGAACTCTGGCAATCAGGTCAGGCAAAATGGAAAAAGTGGTAAATAAAGGTCAGCTCACATCTTACTATAAAGGAAAGAAAGTTTTCTTGACAGGTCATACTGGATTTAAGGGGGCATGGTTGGCCCTATGGCTTAAACAGCTAGGAGCTATCGTTAAGGGGTATTCGCTTGATCCTGAACAAGATGGTTGTCTTTTTAATTTGATCAAGGATGCTGTAGATATAGAAAATGTTATAGCTGACATAAGAAATAAAGAAAAATTAACTCAGGAAGTTTCATCATTCAATCCTGATTTCATCTTTCATTTAGCTGCCCAGCCTTTGGTTAGGAGAAGTTATAAAATTCCATCCGAAACATTTGAAGTCAATGTTGTTGGCACCTCCAATTTATTAGAGGCTGCTTTATCTCTCCATAAAAAATGTACTGTTGTGGTGATTACAACAGATAAGGTTTATGAAAATAAAGAGATTGATGTTTTGTATAATGAAAATGATATATTAGGAGGTTATGATCCTTATAGTGCTAGTAAAGCTTGTGCAGAAATAGTAGTTAATTCTTTCCGTAATTCGTTTTTTAATCTTGATAAAATCAAACAACATCAAAAAGGAATTGCTAGTGTTAGGGCAGGAAATGTAATCGGAGGAGGAGATTTTAGTGAAGACAGAATTATTCCAGATATTGTCAGGTCATTACAGAATAACATTTGCATTGATGTTAGAAATCCAATTGCTATTCGACCATGGCAGCATGTTTTGGAGCCTTTAGGAGGATATTTATTGGTAGGAGGACTAATGAATGATAATCCATTAAAATATAGTGGGGCTTATAATTTTGGCCCTCATCCTAATGATCACCTTACAGTAAAAGAATTAGTAGAACTTGCTATACATTCATGGGGAGAAGGAAGATGGAATGATACATCAGATTCTAGTCAACCACATGAAGCTGGGTTACTTAAATTAGATATTAATAAAGCAAAAATGGTTTTGAACTGGGAGCCAAAACTTAATGCAGAACAAGCCATAAATTGGACAATTGATTGGTATAAGCAGCAAAATGCAATCAGTGAATTTACAATTCAGCAAATAAATAATTATATGAATTTATGACATTTGCAGAAACATCATTAAAAGGTAGTTATTTGATCAATTTGAAGCCAATTGGAGATGAAAGGGGCTGGTTTGTCAGAACATTCTGTAAAAATGAATTTAAGAAAATTGGACATGTTAAAGAGTGGGTTCAAATGAATCATTCGTTTACTTCTATAGCTGGAACCGTAAGGGGAATGCATTTTCAAAAATCGCCACATCAAGAAATAAAAATGGTAAGGTGTATTTCAGGTGCGATTTTTGACATTATTGTTGATATCAGAAAAGGGTCTCCTAGTTTTTTACAATGTTTTGGAGTTGAACTTTCTGCAGCCAATAATAAAATGATATACATACCGGAAGGTTTTGCTCATGGGTTTCAAACTTTGACTGAAAATTGTGAATTGATATATCATCATTCTGCATTTTATGAGCCAAGTGCGGAAGGGGGGTTGAATATTTACGATCCTAAGATAAATATTAAATGGCCTACAGAAATAGCTGTAGTATCCGAAAGAGATAAATCGCATGAATTTTTAACTGATAACTTTAAAGGAATATAATGAACTGTCGTCACTGCAAAAATCAACTCTCACATGTCTTTTGCGATTTGCAAACATGCCCTCCATCAAATGCAATGGTAAAGCCAGAAATGATAAATCATCCTGAGACTTATTTCCCATTGAAAGTATTTGTTTGTGAAAAATGTTGGCTTGTTCAAGTCGACGAATTAGAAAAAGCAGACGCTATTTTTAATTCAGACTACACTTACTTTTCATCCTATTCAAAAAGCTGGTTACAACATGCCAAATCATATACTGATTACATGACAGAAAGATTTGGATTTAATACAGATTCGCTTGTTGTTGAAATCGCTTCAAATGATGGATATCTTTTGCAGTATTTTAAAGAAAAACATATTCCGGTTTTAGGCGTTGAGCCCACAGCTAATACTGCTCAAGTGGCTATTGAGAAAGGAATTGATAATATTGTCGATTTTTTTGGAAGCAAACTGGCTAGTGATAAATTGTCAGCTAAAGCAGACTTGATTTTAGGGAATAATGTTCTTGCTCATGTTCCTGATATCAATGATTTTGTAAAAGGAGTAAAGATTGCATTAAAGCCTGAAGGCGTTAATACTTTTGAGTTTCCGCATTTATTGCAATTGGTTGCTCATAGTCAGTTTGATACTATCTATCACGAGCATTTTTCCTATTTGTCTTTGACTAATTTGATTTCTGTTTTTGCAAAGCAAGGACTTGAAATTTTTGATGTGCAGGAATTGCCAACTCATGGAGGATCTCTTAGGGTTTTTTCAAAGCATATTGAAGATAAATCTAAAAAAATTGAACCTGCTGTTGAATTGATGTTGAAAAAAGAAGCTGCTGAAGGGTTGACTTCTCTAAGCTATTATCAAAATTTTCAAGAGAAAGTAAATAAAATAAAATATGATTTTGTTGATTTTCTAATTCAAGAAAAAAGAAAAGGGAAAAAAATAATTGGATATGGAGCAGCAGCAAAAGGTAATACGCTATTAAATTATTGTGGAATAAAAGGGGATGATATCATTGAATTTGTTGTGGATGCATCTCCTTATAAGCAAAATAAATTATTGCCGGGTTCAAGAATTCCTGTTTATAATAGCGACATGATTACAAAATTTAAGCCAGACTATATTATCATATTTCCATGGAATTTAAAACAGGAAATTATGAGTCAGCTTGAATATACTAAAGAATGGGGAGCGAAATTTATTATTGCAATACCGGAATTAACTGTTTTATAAAATGAAAAAAGTATTGGTAACCGGAGCAACAGGTTTTATTGGTTCTTATGTGATTGATGATTTGTTGAGTAGAGGTTATCAGGTTATTGCAAGTTCTTCTAATAGAGAAACAGCAACTCAAAAAAAATGGTTTAATCAAGTAAAGTTTATTGAGATGGATTTAAAGCGGATAGATTCAACTTTAAATTATTTCAATTACTTTGACAGCCCTGATTTGATGATACATCTGGCCTGGGAAGGATTGCCCAACTATTTAGATGACTTTCATATCGCGGATAATTTACCAAGGCATGAATTGTTTTTGAAAAACATGATACAAAATGGACTGAAAGATTTGACTGTTACAGGAACTTGTTTTGAATATGGGATGCAAAATGGTTGTTTAAACGAAGATTTGGAAGTAAATCCTTCTAACCCTTATGCAATCGCTAAAAATAAATTGAGAGAATATTTACAAACATTATCTTTAGAGTGGAGATTTTGTTTTAAATGGGTCAGATTGTTTTACATGTATGGAGAGGGTCAAAGTCCAAAATCATTGATATCACAATTGGATAAAGCCATTGAAGAGAAACTTGAGGTATTTAATATGAGCGGTGGGATGCAAATAAGAGATTTCATACCCGTAACTAAAATGGCTGAAAATATTGTAAGCATTGCCATTCAAAATAAAGTTACTGGAGTTATTAATTGTTGTAGTGGGGAGCCAGTAACAGTGAAAGATTTTGTGCTTAATTATTTGAAAGAAAAAAATAAAAGCATTCAACTCAATTTAGGCTATTATAAGTATGCAGATTACGAGCCAATGGAGTTTTGGGGAGACAATAAAAAATTTAAATCAATCATAAAATAATGAAAAATCCTATTTTAGAATTTATTGAAGAAAGAAAGCAAAGAGTAAATTCCAATGCAACAAATCAAGATTTACAAAGTGCTGCAAAGGCTTTTAATGTCGCTTCTAATACAGCACAATATTCCTATAACTTTTCATGGATGGGCAGACCTATAATACAATATCCTCAGGATATGCTTGCTATGCAAGAAATTATTTGGGAAATAAAACCCGATTTGATTATAGAAACAGGCATTGCTCATGGTGGATCTCTTATATATTATGCTTCATTGTTGGAGCTTATCGGTCATGGAGAGATATTGGGCGTAGATATAGATATCAGAGAACATAACAGAATCGAAATTGAAAAGCATCCCATGTACAAAAGGATTAAAATGATTCAGGGCTCTTCGGTCTCAAGCGACACTATAAGTAAAGTGGCTGAAATTGCAAAAGGGAAACAAAGAGTCTTGGTTACGCTGGATTCTAATCACACTCATGAGCATGTTTTGCAAGAACTGAATTTATACGCTCCGTTTGTTACATCAGGATCATATATGGTTTGCTTTGACACTATAGTTGAAGATTTACCTAATGATTATCTGCCCGGAAGATCATGGAGTCAGGGAGATAACCCAAAAACAGCAGTTTGGGAATTCTTAAAATCAAATGCTGATTTTGAAATAGATAAGCAAATTGATAATAAGTTACTTATCAGTGTAGCTCCTGATGGATACTTGAAAAGAAAATAACTTTTTCATTATTGATAAGCAACTGTTTTAATGAACACTGAACCTAAAAAACCATTTGTAAGCTTTTGTATGAGCACATACAAAAGGCCTGAGTTTCTTCAAAAGCAACTTAATAGTATTCTGAAGCAAACTAATTCGGATTTTGAAATTGTTATTTCTGATAATGATATTGATAGGAGTGCTAAAGCCGTTGTAAGTTCATTCAATGATGAAAGATTGAAATATTATAGCAATGATGCTAATATTGGAATGATTAAAAGTTTTAATCGCTCTATTGATAATGCTAAAGGTGAGTTTGTGGTGATGATAACAGATGATGATCCTGTGGAAAATGACTTTATTGAAAGCGTTAAGCAATTGCAAGATGATTATCCCGGTTACTCAATTTATGCAGGATTCGAGAGAAGGAATCATTCAAAAAATCATATTGAAATTATTAATAAGGATAATTTTTTGATTGAAATTCTTGATTATAATAAAACGAAAAGCTTTCTGTGGTCTTCATGTATAATTAAGAGAGAACATTTGCTGAGAGTAGGGAAACTGCCAGATTATAATTCTCCTCATCTTTTTGATCATGCAATGTTAGTTATGGTTGGAAGTGTTAATGGAGCAGTCGTCATAAACAAAGTATTTAGTTATTATGCTCTTCATGAAACTAATTATTCAAAATCAAATTTTGAATCTTACTTTTTAGGTTGCGTTGGTTTTTATAATTTGATGAAAAACCAAAGTGGTCAAAATTTAAACAAAAAAAAATGCGAAGCGATTGTTCTCGCACATATAAGTGATTGGTTTATTACAAATATCTTTAGTCTGAAAAAATATTATTTTCTTAATAAATCTAAATTTCCTTCGAAACAGTATGAAGTTGATGAAATGGCAAAAAAGATATTGTCTTTGGATTTTATGAGGCCTGTTAAACTTCGTTACTTATTGAAAAACAGTATGTTTCGGTTCAAGAAAATTCTTTACATCGTAAAATAATAATAAGACTTACCATTGCAAAAATTTAGTATCATACTTCCGGTGAAAAATGGAGGCGATTACGTTAAGGAATGTGTTTATAGTATATTAAATCAAACATATAAAGATTTCAATGTTCTTGTTTTGGACAATAATAGTAATGATGGCACAAAGGAATGGTTATATACATTAATTGATGATAGAATTCAAATATTTACATCTAATACTTCTCTATCAATTGAAGAGAACTGGAATAGAATTCTTGCGTTAAAAAAAAATGAATTCATTACATTAATTGGGCATGATGATATTTTGCATTCTGATTATCTGCAAGAGATGGTTAATTTGATTAATCAATATCCTGACGCAAGTTTATATCAAACGCAATTTAATTATATCAATTCGTATGGAGAGTTAATCCGACCCTGTAAGCAAATTCCTCACAAACTTTCCTCATTGGAATTAATGTCTCTAATTTTAAAGAGAGAAATTGATATTAACGGCACAGGTTACATGATGCGTTCTTTTCATTATGATGAGTTGAATGGAATACCGAGCTATCCCAATTTGCTTTTTGCTGATTTTGAATTATGGGTCAACATGACACAATTTTCTTATATGGTTACCTCTCCTAAAGCCTGCTTTTCATATAGGATTCATCAGAGTATGACTACTGTATCTTCTGATCAGAAATTTCAAGATGCTTTTATTAGGTTGTTGAAATATTTGTTGGAAAAGAAAACAACTCATTTGGAATTTAAATCAGTTATTAATTTATATCTCCCTGATTTTATTATGGTTTATGCAAAGTCGATTTCTCACAGGATTTTAAGAACACCATTAAGTAAGAGGAATAAGGTTACTGTAGAGCATTGGGTAGAAAAATGTCAGAATATCACAAATGAATTATTTGAGAAAAAAAAGGCTCCAATTTTAAGAGATGACTGGAGTATAAAAATATCATTATGGATAGACGGTTCGGTTATCTTAAGAAATCTATTTTTATTGTATAAAAAGGTATTCCCCAAGCCATTGTTTTAATAGCAATCATATTGTTATTAAATGAGCTCCTTTTTTAAGTCTTCATTCATCATTTCCGCAATCATCATTTTCAGATCATATTTAGGAGTCCATCCCATTTTTTCTTTTGCTTTTGAAGCGTCTCCAATTAATAAATCAACTTCTGTTGGTCTGAAATAGCGAGGATTTATTTCAATTACTTGCATTCCAGCTTGAAGTTGATACCTTGAATTATTGCAACATTTCACAAACCCTTTTTCATTAATTCCCTCTCCTTTAAATTCAATGTCTATCCCGACATGTTTAAAAGCAATAATAATAAAGTCTCTAACAGAAGTTGTAATGTTAGTAGACAAAACATAATCTTCAGGATTTTCTTGTTGAAGCATTAGCCACATCCCTTCTGCATAATCTTTTGCATGACCCCAATCCCTTTTTGCATCCAAATTGCCTAATGACAAAATTTTCTGCTTACCTGATAAGATTTTAGAAATTCCAATTGTAATTTTTCTTGTTACAAAAGTTTCACCTCTTCTAGGACTTTCATGGTTAAATAAAATACCATTCACTGCATACATATTATACGCCTCTCTGTAATTAACAGTAATCCAATAACCATAAAGTTTAGCAACACCATAAGGTGATCTTGGATAAAATGGAGTGGTCTCTTTTTGAGGTACTTCCTGTACCAAGCCATATAATTCTGATGTTGATGCTTGATAAAACTTAGTTTTTTGTTCTAATCCCAAAATTCTAATAGCTTCCAAAATTCTCAATACTCCTAAGCCATCTGAATTAGCCGTGTATTCTGGTGTTTCGAAACTTACCTGAACATGACTTTGTGCTGCTAAATTATAAATTTCATCTGGTTGAGTTTGTTGAATTATCCTAATTAAATTCGTAGAGTCTGTCAAATCACCATAGTGTAAATGAAATCGGTCGGAAATTGTCTTATCAAAAAGAAGGTGATCAATTCTTTCTGTATTAATTAATGAACTTCTACGTTTTATTCCGTGAACATTATATCCCTTTTTTAATAAAAATTCAGCTAAATAAGAACCATCTTGCCCAGTAATACCCGTTATTAACGCTGTTTTCATTTGAAATTAAATTTATTATTCCGTAAAAGTAAGATTAAATGACTTTAATTTTATTGTTTTGTTTACAATTTATTTAGGTTTTAAAAAAAACATGTAATTTGTTTGTCAAATTGAAAAAAGTGTTCACAAGTATAATATTGGTAAATTATAAGTCTTCTAATTTATTAATAGATTGTTTAAAATCCATTAATAAATACCCGACTAACGAACTAGAAATTATTGTTGTTGATAATGCATCTAATGATAATATTGAAGCATTATTAGCTTCAAATTATCCATCTGTGAAATTTATTCAGATGGATAATAATGCTGGATTTGCAAGGGCCAATAATGCAGGGATTAAAATTGCTAAAGGAGAGGTTGTATTATTATTAAATACAGATACAATTATCCTGAATGATGCAATTAATAAATGCTCATCTGAATTTAAAATGTCTGATGCTGTTGCTTGTGGAATTCAATTATTGAATGCAGATTATTCTCCTCAAATTTCAGGAAATTTTGTTATGAGAGGAGGGTTGAATTATTTACTGCCTATTCCTTACGTTGGATCTCTTTTAAAGAGACTCTCAAGTATATTCAATGTAAAAAAAACAAACGTGCCAAATGCAAAAGGTACAGTGTTTGTTGATTGGATAAACGGAGCATTTTTAATGGTAAAAAAAGATATTATTGACAAAGTTGGATTAATGGATGAAGATTTTTTTCTTTATGCAGAAGAAGCTGAATGGTGCAGTAGATTAAAAAAACATGGCAGACTCTGTATCTTTGGTGATATTAATATTTTACATCTGCAAGGCGCTACAGCTAATGTTGCTTTTGTTTCTTCGGGTCAAGGGTATCAAAATTTATTTGATAAAAAAGGGTTTCAAATAATGCTTAGTAATTTCGTTAGAATTAGAAAGGAATTTGGTGTTCACTGGTACATGCTAATGATAAGTTGCTATTTTCTTGCTATCCCATTTTTCTTTTTAGGCTTATTTTTCTCAAAAATTTTTTTATTTAAAAAGTCAGCAATCGGATTTTTAGATTGGGTTGGTTATACAAAGAATGTATTTAGATTATTGGTTTTCATGCCAACAATTATCTCAAACAAGCCCTATTTTTATAAGGTGCTTTGACAATAATCATCATCTATAATCTTTTTCGCTTTTGCTGCAATATTACCCCAATAGAAATGGTTGAAGAAAGCATTTTCAATACTTCCTTTTCTGGTATCTGTTTTGATAATCGTTTGAGCAAAGGAGCTCCAGTCTTTTTCGCGCACCACTTTTAGTCTTCCATTTGTTATATTTTCAGGAACGCCAATAGCACCTTCTACTGTACTTATGCAACATAAATTATTTCCAAGCGCTTCTACTAATTTCGTTTTAATGCCACCACCATCGATGACAGGATTGATAAAGATATCAGCTCCCATGAAGTATAAATTGATGTCATCCACAAATCCAGCATAGATGATGTTTTGATGAGACTTCAGTTCTTCATATTCACTCGGTAGATTTTTCCCGCAAATGATAATGGTATAATTGAAATCTATTTCATTTAATAAAATCGGGTTTATGTAATGAACGATATGTTCTACTGCATCAAGATTGGGCTTATAATCCAATGTGCCATTGAATAATAAGATTTTGTGATGATGAGGAATATTATGTTTTACATAAAGCTTGGATTTTGCAATTGATTTTTCTTCATCTGATGGAGGTTTGCTGAAATCAAAGCCGTAAGTAATTGTGTTGCACTTTTCTTTTTTTAGATTGAACTTTTTTACAGCATATTCATGGTCTTCATCGGTAATGAAAAAGTTAACATCCGCCATCCGGTGTACAAATTTTTCATATTGCCACAAGATGCGCCACCACCATTTTCCAGTACTCTTAAAACGCAGACTTTCTATATTATGAGAATGAACAACGAGTTTTATTTTAAAAAAAAGCTTCAAC
This sequence comes from uncultured Bacteroidota bacterium, assembly GCA_903831575.1. GTDB lineage: Bacteria > Bacteroidota > Bacteroidia > Chitinophagales > Chitinophagaceae > Ferruginibacter. The sequence goes on from CAIKYB010000017.1 coordinate 16,551, forward strand.
AAAATCCCCAACCAGCCATAATAAGGGTGTTCTAAAATAAGGTGGGTAGATTTTCTCTCCTGAATAATTTTCTTTAATGTAACAAGCAAAAAGGGGTTATAATATCTATTAGTTGAGTTGCTTAATATTGGTAGGAACTCAAATTCAATATTTCCCGGATTTGCATTGTTTTTTGTGGAAACAAGTGTAACAGGCAATAAGCTGGAAAATGCCCCATAAAAACAAGCAATACCTTTTTGACCACCCATCTTTGCAGGATAGATAGGGTAAGAGGCGATGGCAGTAATATGAATTTTTGGAGTTGAAATACTATTTAGTGATTTATGGCTGATTGAATTATTTCAAAGTTTCTTTTTTCTTTTTTACTTCAATGATGATCACGCCTATCAAAAGGATAAATAACAACCATGAAGAAACGCTGCTTATAGTTCTGCCTAAATAGTAAGTAGCTGGTTCAAACTTAAAGTCTATTTTATGCTTGCCAGCGGGGATAATCATTCCTCTTAACACATAATTGGTTTTGAAAAAAGAAGAAGGTTTCCCATCGATATATACCTTCCAGTCTTTGTAAAAGATCTCGCTGAAAACTGCTACATGACTGTCGTGGGTATTCGATTCATAACTGATGGCATCATTATCAAAGGAAGTCATTTTTATAGAATCGGTGCTATCTGGTTGTGTATAAGGCGTGATAATCTTTTTGAAAGATTCATCTACAATTGCAATATCTTTTGGGTTGAAATTATTCAACGCTCGCATTTCATTAGCGGGTCCTTTTACAAATTGAATGTTATTAACAAACCAAACATTTCCCAATGCCCCAGGATTTAATTGCGCTACTTTATCATTGCCTTGTTGTTGTATAACGTATTTGGTATTCAACATATTTACAACAGGCATATTTATATTGCCCTTGAATTGATAAGCAATCAAATCGTCATAGATACCCAATTTAGCAGGGTGATATCCTCCAATTGACTTGTGATAATAAGATGTTTTTGATTCGTCCATACTGCTGGGATTGAATACCCTGAAATTGGGATCTTTGTCTTCCAAAATCATTTTGTCAGCAGTGGTAAGCGGGAAATTATTCGTTTCTGAATTGTCTTTACTTTCAAAGCTTTTGTCGTTCAGATAATTCATACCAAATTGAAGAAGGTCTGCAGTAGATACTAATGTTATACCAACAATCATTATCATGGCATTAATTTTCTTTTTAAGAAACAGTGCGATGATAGCTCCGGCAAGAACAATAATAAATAGAGAACGAAAGATATCCTTCAATAACAAGGATGCTCTTTCTTTATGCAAAGCAGAAACAAAAGCCCTTGCAGTCTTTGCAGGATCGCTAATGTTGGGATCTCTGCTAATGTTACTTATCATGGCTTCGTAAATCTGGTTATCAATGGAAGCCTTGTATTTCTCATCTAATTGTTGAAGTGCATCAGCATTCCCTTTTGAGTAGATGCTGTTAAACGCTGCAGTACGTTCTTTATTTTCTTTACTAAAATCTGATGAAAAATAGAATAAGGCAATCATTGTAAAAACTACTAAAGTAGCGATCCCGGAAAGTTTAAATTTTTTCCAAGAATGCTCATCTTCAGTAGTAATTAATTTATTGACAACCATGGCTGCTATAATAGGAAATAATAATTGGGGTACTACTAAAATCATAGTGGGTACTCTGAATTTATTATACAGTGGAAAGTGGTCAAACATAAAATAATTAAATTCAGAAAAATTATCACCCCAAGAAAGTAATATGGCAAATACACATGCCGTAAAAATCCACCACTTATGTTTATTGTCTAAATAAAACATTCCAAATAAAAATAAAAAACAAATTACTGCGCCAAGATAGACAGGTCCATTAGTGAAGGGTTGTCCTCCCCAATAAAGCGCTCCGTTCATTTGATTTAAAATCTGGTCGGCAGGAAATTGAGGCAAATTTTCATTCATGAATGTAACAAGTGGGCCATCATCCTTAATCTTCGGGAAAATATAAACATCTCCATCACGTTCTGCTTGGTGAGAGCCATAACCTAAAACGCCAGGAAACATTAAGCTCCATGTTTCAGCTTTTCCATAACTCCACATGAAAGCATAGTCTTTGCTTAGACCAGTTGTTTTACCTCCTTCAACTTTATCATTAGTATTTGATTTTTGATCTATTACCAATTGCCCACCTCTTTTTGAATCTTTTGAATAATCAAATGTGGTCCATAAAGTCAGTGCATTTATTGCTACACCAATTATTCCCGCTATAAGTATTATTGAGATGCTTTTAACTAGATGATTTAATTGTTTTGTTCTGATAAAATGTATGAAGTAGGAAATAACCATTACGCCTAAAACGAGAAATAAATAATAACTTATCTGTTGATGCCCTTGTCCAATTTGTAAGGCAGTTAATAATGCGGCGAGTACAAATCCCATCAAATATTTTTTATCGAAAATCAAAATGATGGCGCCAATTACTGCAGGGCTATAGGCAAGTGCAAGCATTTTAGTATTGTGACCGGCTGTTACAATAATGGGAGAGTAGCTGCAAAAAGCAAAAGCCAGTGCTCCGATGATAGCTGCGGCAGGCCTCATCCGAAGGCAAATGCATAGGAAATAAAAACAAAGGCATGCCAGAAAGAAAAAATTAAATGGCATGGGTAATCCGAATTGGAAAATTTTATCAAAGAAGGATAGTGGAGACCAATTGCCTTCCATTGCAATCTGATAATTGGGCATACCTCCAAACATATTGGTATTCCATAGTGGCAGATGACCATTAATTTTTTTATATTCTAGAGATTGCTGGGCCATTCCTTGCCAACCTGTGGCATCACCTTGTTTTAAACCTACTCCGCTTTCAAGAGCAGGCTTGCAAAAAATGATGGTAACTAACAGAAAAATAGCGATTGCAATAATGTGAGGAACTACAGGTTTTAAATTAATAGGTTTCATCAGTTAAAATAGTTATGAAATTTAATTGGCTTAATTGAGATCTCAAAATAAAAATAATGTATATTTTCTATAAAGTGAGTATATTTACTGTGTTAATAATAAATTGAACAATCAATTTTATTCTTTTCTAGAAACCTCAACAATTTCAGAAATTATAATTGGCGATTTTTTGCAATAAATTAGTTTTTGATAATCTAATTAAGGCATAAAAATTTCTACGCCATTTATGTTTGCTGATTATTTTCAAAAAAATCAGCAGGTATTATTTAGCCTTTTTTTACACGAAAATAAGACTTTTTAGCACGCTAATCAATTGCATGATTTATTGAAATTAGAATACCCTTGTTTTGCTAAGTACATTAACTATACTAACGAGATAGGGTATAAGTAATTTGCTTTAGAATTTGTTTTATTATTTAATCCTGAAATTGAAAATCAAATGTATAGAACAATTATTGTTGGGAATGATACCAAAAGTGTGAAAGAACTTGAAAAGTTATTGTTGGAGTGCAACCCAATGGTTGAAATAATTGGCTCAGGTGTAGATCAAGTAAAAGTATTTAATTTAATTAGAGAGGTTAATCCGGCATTAGTTTTAATTGATATAAGTATGCCTAATTCAAATGCTTTTAAGCTTTTGGAAAAACTTATGCCATGCAAATTTGATATTATTTTCGTGTCTGATAATATTACATCCTCTATTCAAGCAATAAATTTCACCCCCTTAGGCTTTCTACTAAAGCCAATAGATTTAAAGGATTTCCAAATAATTATTCAAAAAGCTATTGATAAGATTTCAGAAAAAGATATTAATCGGCAATTGGAAATACTAATGTCAAGTATTAATTTTTCTCAAAAGATGGGTTCTCAAAAAATTGCGGTTCCAACATTACAAGGTTTTTTGTTTTTGGAAATGCAAGAAATAATCAGATTTGAAGCCAATGGCGCTTATACCATAATTCATACTTCAGACAAACAAAAAATCATTTCATCTAGACATATAAAAGAATATGAGTTAACCCTTCCTCATACTAATTTCTTCAGAGTGCATAATTCTCACATAGTTAATATTTCTAGATTGCTCAAATATAACAAAGGCAGAGGTGGTACTATTATAATGGAAGATGGTACTGAAATAGAAGTGGCAAGTAGGAGGAGGGCAGAATTTTTATCTATTTTTCAATAAAATACCTTCATTTTTAATTTGGTCTAAATTTAGTACACTTAAAATTCTATTTTGTACTAGTTTAGTTTTTATTTACTTTTGCCTTCCAAATAACAAATGGTGGTTGTAGCTCAGCTGGTTAGAGCACCAGATTGTGATTCTGGGGGTCGTGGGTTCGAGCCCCATCATCCACCCAAAAAAGCCCCTTTTCATAAGGGGCTTTTCTTTTTAAATAAATCAATCAACTATCCTACCAATCAACCAATCAACCAACAAACCAATCAACTACTCAACTAACTACCTGTTTAACAAAAGATTATTTAGTATTAAAGACATTGTGAAATTAAAAAAGGACTTATTTCCTTTATTTTTACATTATGCACAAAATTGCAAATTTTATGATGAGTAAGAAATTTATTCCAGTGATTATCGCATTAACCTGTATTAGTTTGTTTTTCACTTTTCAGTCACAGGGAAAAAATGACACCAATGATGACCCAAAAGAAAGGCATGCTAAAATTTTAAAAAATGTGTGTATTTTATTAGAAGAAGGGCATTTTAAACCCAAGATGATAGATGATGGATTCAGCAAGAATGTACTCAAAAAATTCATAGAAGAATTAGACGATGAAAAAGCTGTTTTTTTAAAGTCTGATGTAAATGATTTTAAAAAATACGAAAATAGTATTGATGATGAAATGCATGGAAAAGTCTTGGTTTCTTTTTACGACATCAATACTGTTTACCAAAAGAGAGTTGCAGAAACCGCTTTACTATTTAAATCTTTACTTGAAAAGCCAATGGATTTTAGTGCTGACGAAAAAGTGCAATTAGACGCAGAGAAAATTGATTATCCTAAAAATTTGACTGAAAGAAATGAAGCTTGGAGAAAGAGATTGAAATATGCTGTTTTAGGAAAGTTTGTAGATATGCAGGATGATCGTGAAAAGAATAAAGACAAAAAAGATTTCATTGTAAAAGCAGATTCAACAATGGAAAGAGAAGCGCGTGACCAGGTAAGAAAGCAAATGGAGCGTTATTTTTCTACCAAAAAAACCAGAGAGACTGAAGAGGAAAATTTCAGTACGTTCATTAATGTTATCACAGGGTTAATGGATCCTCACACCAATTATTTTCCTCCAATAGATTTACGTTCTTTTAATGAATCAATGAGTGGTCATTTTTATGGTATTGGCGCTCAGCTGAAAGAAGGAGACGGTAAAATTATCATTACAAGTTTAGTGGCTGGTGGACCTGCGTGGAAAGGCGGCGAATTGAAGGAAAATGATGAAATAATAAAAGTAGCCCAGGGAAATCAAGAGCCTGTTGATGTTACAGGTTATGCGGTTTCTGATGCAGTGAAACTTATTCGTGGATCAGAGAAGGGTTCTGAAGTGAGATTAACTGTTAAGAAAGTAGATGGAAGTATAAAAGTAATTACGCTTTTAAGAGATGATATTAATACAGAAGATACTTTCGCGAAATCCGCTATTATCAATGGGACAAAAAAAATCGGCTATATTTATTTGCCTGAATTTTATGCTGATTTTGAAAGAGCCAGTGGCGCAAGATGTGCCGTGGATGTGGCTAAGGAAGTGGAGAAATTAAAAGAAGAAAAAGTTGACGGTATTATTCTGGATTTAAGAGGAAATGGTGGTGGTTCGCTTTATGATGTGGTTCAGATGGCAGGATTATTTATAAAGAGTGGACCCATTTGCCAGGTAAAAGGAAGGGAGGAGTCTGCGAATATACTTCGCGATAAAGATGAAAGAGTTCAGTATGATGGACCATTGGCTGTAATGGTTGATGGTAACAGTGCTTCAGCTTCAGAAATATTTGCCGCAGCCATACAAGATTATAACAGAGGTTTGATCCTTGGAAGTTCTTCTACTTATGGGAAAGGGACGGTACAAAGAAATATCCCATTAAATCCTGAGAATGATTTTGGTTCCATTTCAAGTAAGAAAGCAGAAGATCTTGGAGCCGTAAAATTGACGCTTCAAAAATTCTATCGTATCAGCGGAGGAGCTACTCAATTAAAAGGAGTTGTTCCTGATGTCATCCTTCCTAACAGATATGATTATTTTAAATTCAGAGAGAAAGATAATCCCAGTGCACTTCAATGGGATGAAATAGGGAAAGCGGATTATCAAAAATGGACTCATGCATCCGATGTAAATAAAGTAATCCCATCAATAAACGATGATGTTAGCAAGAGTACTGTTTTTTCTGGGATAAGAAATAGTGTAAAATGGCTTGACAAATACAGCGACAAAGAATACTATTTGAATATCACTAAATATAAAGAAGATCAAAAGCAATTGAAAGCGGTTTATAAGCAACTGGATGATTTTAATAAGTTGGCTCAACCATTAGATTTTCAAATTCCTTCCGCTGATACAGCTGCTATAAATAGTGCTGAAGATAAAATTGAAAAGAATAAACAATGGGTTAAATTAAGAAATACAGATGTATATATTGATGAAGCAGTACAAGCTTTGAATAAAATTATCCAGCAAAATAATTTGGTAAAGTCGGAGAGGTAAAAAGTATTGAACTTAAAATGATAAAAGAAAAAGCCTGGTCTAATTTATAGACCAGGCTTTTTCTTAATGCCAATGAGTAATTATAAGCTACTTTGCTTTCTTTTTTTGTAGGGTCGTTTTTGGAGTAGTTATAGTCATTGCCGCAGCCATTTTAATGGCTTCATAAGCATTTGCTACAGCGCCCGTTCTGGATAATTCAGCTAAATTAATTTTATCAGAAGTGCCAGGGATATTAACATCCGTTTTTGCAACTATTGCAGACTTTTCAATTATCGATTTTAATTGTTGTGCTGTTAGAGTAGGATAGTATTCCAATACTAATGCTGCAATTCCTGCAACAACAGGACAAGCCATACTTGTGCCACTTGCATTCCCATAAGTTGTGCCTCCTGGGATAGTGGAATAAATACTTACCCCTGGAGCAAATACATCAACTTCTTTCTTTCCATAATTACTAAAAGCCGCAGTTAGTCCGCCATTTGTTTCATCGCCACTAGCCCCAACCGTTATAACATTACCAGCGCGGCCTTTTCCATCTTCAAAAACGGGGTTAGGAAAATTGTCTGCTGAGTCTATATTTTTTGCATCGTTTCCTGCAGCATGAACCAATAAGACACCTTTTTTCTCTGCATATCTGAACGCATCATCTACCCATCTTTTTTCAGGGGAGAAATCTTTTCCAAAACTCATGCTGATAATTCTTGCGCCATTATCAACTGCATATCGAATAGCATTTGCGATATCTTTATCATGTTCATCTCCATCAGGAACGGCTCTAACCATCATGATTCTTACATTATCTGCAATGCCATCAACACCTTTTTCATTGTTTCTGGCTGCACCAATAATTCCAGAGCAATGGGTGCCATGGAATGGGGTAGAAGCCATGATGTCGTTGTTGCCATAAAAGCGATCATTGATATTGCTTTCGTCGTCTTTGACAATATCTTTACGGTATTCGGTTGGTGGAGTGGTTGCAGATTCTCCTTTTCTTAATTGACCTTCCATCTCATCCAGCAATTGCTTGTTGGAAATTTCGTAGCTGTTATTGGCTTTACTGATGCTTAAAATAAATCCTTTTGTTTTCTTAGCATTAGGATCTGTCGTTACGAAATCTTTCAGGTCATTACCATTGTATTCTTCTTTGCCTAATTCTTTCACAAGAACAGAATCTCCTTTTTTTAATCCCGGCATCATGTTTTTCAAGAAGCCTATTTCAGCTTCATTAACTTCTCCTACAATTTTCTCTTTTGCTTTTTCATAAGTGGAATAGGATTTTTTATCAGCAGGTTTCAAAGAATCTGCATTGACTTCTTTCCCTTCCCAAACTAATTTCAATTTGTGATAAACCCTTGCACCTTCATAGCTGTCTTCTTTTACATTTCTTCCGTCTTTACCTCCAATAAAATTCCATCCATGAACATCATCAATATACCCGTTCTTGTCATCGTCTTTTCCATTCCCAGGGATTTCTTTTGAATTAACCCATAATACAGGTTTTAAATCCTCATGCAGGGTATCGATGCCGCTATCAATAACAGCAACAGTAATTCTTTTGCTTTTTAAATTTTTCGTTTTGATGAAATCATAAGCTTTATTTAAACTGATGCCATTGAATCCACTTTCCGTTTTGTCCATTTGATGCCAGCTGTTTGGCGCTTTCTTTTCAGATTTTTCTGATGTTTGAGCAAAACTGCTTGCGCAACAAATAATTCCCGATAAGACTAATGTGTAAGTTTTCTTCATTATTTTATTTTTTTGAATCATGAAATTAAATTGAATTGTTGGGTCAATATTATTATTAAATCATTTTTGGGAAATAATTTACAAATCAAATCTTATTCCTTGTGCCAAAGGAAGTTTGTCTGTGTAATTAATCGTGTTGGTTTGTCTGCGCATATAAACTTTCCATGCATCGCTTCCGCTTTCACGACCACCACCTGTTTCTTTTTCGCCTCCAAATGCTCCACCGATTTCTGCGCCTGATGTGCCGATATTGACATTTGCAATGCCGCAATCACTTCCAGCCTGGGATAAGAATTTTTCTGCTTCAAGTAAATTTGTGGTAATGATTGCAGAAGATAATCCCTGTGGAACGCCATTCTGCAGTGCAATAGCTTCATCAAGTGTTTTGTATTTCATGATGTAAAGAATAGGAGCGAAGGTTTCATGCTGAACAATTTCGAAACTGTTTTTAGCTTCTGCTACACATGGTTTTACATAACAGCCACTTTCAAATCCTTTACCTTTCAATACGCCACCATCTACAATGAATTTGCCACCTTCCGCTTTGCATTTTTCTATAGCACTTAAATACATAGCTACCGCATCCTTGTCGATTAGTGGTCCTACATGATTTTTTTCAAGAAGAGGGTTGCCGATTTTTAATTGTTTGTAAGCATGAACTAATTTCTCTTTGAATTTATTGTAAATTTTTTCATGAATAATTAATCTGCGTGTAGTGGTACAACGTTGTCCTGCGGTTCCTACTGCACCAAATGTAGCGGCTGTTAAAGCAATATTTAAATCAGCTTCTTTAGAAATGATAATCGCATTGTTGCCACCAAGTTCCAATAAACTTCTACCCAATCTTTCTCCAACTGCTTTAGCCACCTCTTTGCCCATACGGGTACTTCCGGTAGCAGAAACCAAAGGAACTCTTTTGTCATTACTCATCCATTCGCCAACTTCTCTGCCTCCACTTATTAAACAACTAACGCCTTCGGGTACATTATTTTTCTTGAAAACAGTCTGTATTATTTTTTGGCAAGCAATACCGCATAAAGGTGTTTTTTCACTTGGCTTCCAAATGGAGACATCTCCACAAACCAAAGCCAGCATGCTATTCCAGCTCCATACGGCCACAGGGAAATTGAAGGCCGAAATAATGCCGACAATTCCTAATGGGTGATATTGTTCATACATTCTGTGTCCGGGACGTTCGCTGTGCATGGTTAATCCATGTAATTGTCTGGATAAGCCAACTGCAAAATCGCAGATATCAATCATTTCCTGAACTTCACCTAGCCCTTCCTGTAAGCTTTTGCCCATTTCATAGCTAACCAGTTTTCCAAGTGGGTCTTTAAATTTTCTAAGTTCATCTCCAATTTGTCTGACAATCTCACCTCTTTTTGGTGCTGGCCACAATTTCCATATTTCGAATGCTTTTTGAGCAGTTTTGATTGCAGCGTCATAAGATTTTTTGTCGGCCGACATTACAGAGCCGATAAGTTTTCCATCAACAGGAGAATAAGAATCTAATTTTCCCACATTTGTTTTAATCCAATTAGATCCGGTTGAGACTCCAGCATTTTGAGACTGGATTTGTAAAGATTTTAAAAAGTCCATAGTTTTTATTTTAGTATAATAAAGTTAAAAGGATAATGTGAAATACTTGGGTTGAATTTTAATTAATATTAACTGAAAACCCGCCACTTAACCATCTTCCTGGCATCCAGCTTCCCAATAAGTCACTATATCTAATATTTCCGATGTTATTTAGAGAAAGGAATACATTAGCATTATTGATGCCGTATTGCAATTTCATATTACAAAGCCAGTAGCTTTTTCCATTGATGGCATTTATTGCAGCGGCCTGCTGAATGGATCTTTCTTTATAAATGCTGTTAAATGAGGCCTGAATTTTTTTATAATGCAATAGAATAGTTTGTTGTAACAATTTATTTGCATGAGAAAGTATGTAATAAGAAGGAATAGAGTCGCTGGTTTTAGAGTCCAGGAATGATGCTGATGCCAGCACTGTAATATCGAAATTTTTACTGATTTTTTTGGAATAATTTGCTTCGATTTCAATTCCCGTGGTGTTTACCGTTTTGATATTTTTGGCAAAAGCATATTTGCCATTTAGATCAAGATTTTGATTTCTAGGGATGTCATTATAACCGGCATTTACAAAGTCAATTAAAGAAGTTTGATTTCTATAAAATCCTGTTGCGCTTAATTTGAAATCAGCTAAAAGATAATCTCCACCTATTTCATAGCTCCAAGATTTTTCTGCTACAAGATCTGGGTTTCCGATGCTGCCACTTTTTACATAAACTTTATTGTAATTGTTATAACGTTCTGTGAAGTCGGCGGCTCTTATAGATTTCCCTGCGCCACCTCTAAATGTAATTTTATTCCATTGGTAGGAGAGGTTAAGCTGGGGAAGAACTTCAGTGCCATAGTTTTGATCATTTACTAATCTTAAGCCTCCATTTATATTTAATTTATTTAAATGATAAACAGCGCTTCCAAAGACAGCTGCATGATTATTGGAATGGTTCCCTCTGTCGTTTGAAATGATTTTTTTATTTTCTAGCAGTAAGCCGTAAATGTAATCTAATTTCTTTTGAGTGCTCTTACTATGAATGAATTGTGCTCTGGTGAGATTCGATTCATTTTCGTTGGCTATACTTATTGGATTGTAGAGATAGTAATCCGTTGTTTTTTTGTAGATGAAATCTATTTGATCAGACGTATTGTTTTTGGAGTGTTTTATTTTAAGATGATTCCACCAGGTGTTTACCTTTTCATTAGCAGTATCACTTTTGTAGGTGGTATAAAAGTTCTCTGCTGCAAAACCTCTTTTGTCATAAGAACTTTGAATGCCTGCGTACCAGCTGCTGTTCAATGGAATATTTACACTCCCTGAAAATGTCTGGTTATGATAATAACCTCTTTTGTTAGAACGTAAAATTTGTCCGTCGGCATCGTTAGAAAATGCACCAACGGAGAAATTGATTTTTTTATTCGTTTTATAAAATCCAGCGTTTGCAGACATTAATCCATATTCACCTGAAGAAATACCTGCGGTAATTTTCTTTGACTTTTCATTATTGAATTTGAAAAATGTTTTGCTGATAATATTGATTACACCTCCAACTGCTTCAGAGCCATACATCGCAGCCGCAGGGCCTTTGATGATTTCAATTCTTTCTATTTCTGAGGGAGTGATGGGCATATATCCCGAGAAGTGTCCTGTGATGGGGTCGTTCAATTTTACGCCATCAATTAATACCAAAACTTGCTGAAAAGTGCCACCACGAATGATGATATCAGCCTGAGATCCTGCAGGTCCTCTTTGTTGTATTTCAATTCCTGGAGTATATTTAAGTAAATCGTCTATGGAGCTGATGGCGAGTTTTTCGAATATTTTTCCATCAACTATGGTGATGTTTTTTCCTGTAGTATTATTGTTTTGAATGCTTTGTGAATTGGTAATGTTTACGTTTTCGAGTTCTTTAATTTCCTGAGAAAATCCTTTTTTTGACGTGAATAGGATTAACAAAAAGAATATTTTTTTCATGTATAAAGATGAGTGTTTAAAATTTGGATAAATATTGCTTGGCATGTTTCGAAACATGTAGGTAAAAAAAGCAAGGGGAGTATCGCATCAATATTGCTCCTTTTCGTTGGGAAAATCGCCTGACTTTATATCTGAGATATAGTGTTTTACGGCGGTATTTATTTGCTCACTCAAATTCAGATATTGTCTTAGAAATCTTGGCTTGAAAGCGGTGTTTATTCCAAGCATATCATGCATAACGAGAACTTGTCCATCACAACGTCCTCCAGCACCAATGCCGATTGTTGGGATATGTAAACTTTCTGAAACTTCTTTTGCTAATGCTGCAGGAATTTTTTCTAATACAATGGCAAAACATCCTGCTTCTTGTAAAAGGAGGGCATCTCTTTTTAATTTCTGTGCTTCTTGTTCTTCTTTTGCACGAACAGTATAAGTGCCAAACTTATAGATGCTTTGTGGAGTTAATCCTAAGTGTCCCATAACGGGGATGCCTGTACTAACAATTCTTTTTATAGATTCTACCACTTCTTCACCACCTTCTAATTTAACGGAATGTCCTCCTGTTTCTTTCATAATGCGGATGGCAGAGTTCAGCGCTTCTTTCGAATTGCCCTGGTAAGAACCAAAAGGCATATCAACAACTACCAGACATCTTTCGATTCCACGTACAACACTTTGTGCATGGTAAATCATCTGGTCCAATGTTATCGGCAAAGTTGTCTCGTGCCCCGCCATTACATTACTGGCGCTGTCTCCAACTAATATGATATCAATTGCAGCTTGGTCAAATAATTTTGCAAATGAAAAATCATAGGCGGTTATCATGGAGATTTTTTCGCCGGTTTCTTTCATTTTTTGTAAAGTGTGTGTAGTGATTTTTTTTACTTCTTTATTTACTGACATGGGGATTAGTTGATTGGTTGATTAGTTGATTAGTTGCTTGGTTGATTACTTTTATAGGAGAACTAGCCTTTCATTTTTTCAATGGTTTTAGTAGTAGATAATCCATCCAACATATCTGCTAAAATTACTTTTCCACCATTTTCAATAACTTCTTTTGCACCGGCGATTTGTTCAATGGTATAATCGCCGCCTTTCACCAAAACGTCTGGCATAATGGTCTTTATTACATGTAAAGGCGTATCTTCTTCAAAAATAACAACTGCATCTGTAATCATCATTTGCGCCAAAAGTAATGCTCTGGTTGCTTCATCCTGAATAGGTCTTGAAGGGCCTTTTAATCGCTTGACTGAGTTGTCGCTGTTGATGCCTATGATTAATATATCTCCGTTGCTTGCAGCTTGATTCAGAGAAGCGACATGTCCTTTGTGAAGTAAATCAAATACGCCATTGGTGAAAACAATAGTTTTACTTTTTAATTTCCATCTCAACACTTGTTTAGCTAATTCTTCAAGAGTATAAATCTTCTCAGTTATGTGCTGTATCGCTTTCATTTTTTAATTTATTTAAATAGGGTATTAATACTAAGCAACTCAATCCAATTACAATAACTAAGATTGTGGATACGCCCCACATAATCCATCCGAATGCTTTTCCAAGTGGGGCGGCTATCCCATAAATAAGTAGTGTTTGCATTACAAAAATGGGGAAAGAGCCAATACCTCCGGGTGTAACAATCATTGATAAAGTAGCCAAAGTAAGTACGGAAAATGCTGCTTTCATACTTAGATCAGCTGTTCCTTCCATTCCCCAGAATCCCAAATAGATTTGCCCAAGATACATGGCCCAGATAAATACAGTATGAAGTAAAAAAACTTTACGGTTTTCCAGTTTTTTTATGGACCGAAATCCTTCCCAAATGCCATGAATAAAATGATTGATTTTTGCGAAGATTTTGTTTTCTGGATATTTTTTCAGCAGCCATTTTAATCCCATCCAAATAAAAATAAGGGAAGAAAAGAGGATTGTAAATTTCAACCAAATAGGCATACTTGTAGACGAGGAGATAAGATTCAGTTTAGTTTTAACGAATTCGCTAATCGTGTCGATTTGAATTAATACAGTAATGCCGATGAAAATCAGATAGCAAATAAAATCAAAACTCCTTTCTACGATAATAGTCCCTACGAGTTTGTCTACTTTTAAGTTTTCATATTTAGCCAAAAAAGTACATTTTAAAATTTCGCCTAATCTTGGAATAGCTGAATTGGCAAGGTATCCAATCATGGTCACAGAAAATACATTTCGCAATTTTGGGCGATAACCTAGGGGTGCCATTAATAATTTCCATCTCATGGATCTACTTATATGACTTAGTATGCTCATGATGGCTATGGGAAATACGATCCAATAATTTGCATTTTTTACGGATGCGTAAAACTCTTCTTTTTCAGTTGTTGTCATTGATTTCAACTGCCACCATACTAAAAATAAACCTCCACCAAGGAAGATTACATATTGCAATATTGCGAATAAGCGTTTACGCATAATAGGTTACAAGTTACAATTGCTTTTTTAAAAATGAACTTATTTATGAATTTTGCTTTTAGGAAGTAATCATCATATTGTCGATAAGTCTGACCTGATTGGTTGATGCTGCTACTAATCCTATCAGATTGATTTGTCCATCCCAATTGTGGATGGGGTTCAGGTTGATATCTGTGATGTCTAGATAATCAATCACGAAACCAGCATCAGAGATAATATTTATAGCTTTTTCTTTAAGTTCAGTAAGATCGCCTGGTTGAATATTTTTTTTGAGTGATTCTAATGATTGATAAATACAAAGCGCTTGTTTTTTTTCTTGGTCGCTTAATCTGCTATTTCTACTGCTCATGGCGAGGCCGTTTTTTTCTCTAACAGTAGCTGCGATTGTTATTGTAACACCTAATTTCTCCAATTCAATCATTTTTTTTAACACCAAACATTGCTGGTAATCCTTCTGGCCGAGATATAAAATGTCGCAAGAAACGATAGCTAATAATCTGTCCACAACCATACATACTCCTTGGAAATGCCCTGGTCTGTGTTTGCCCTCCAAAATGGTATCTAATTTACCGAGTTCATATCTTTTATTATTGAAATTCGCCGGGTATATTTCTTCAAGAGAGGGAAGGAAAAGAACATCACATCCTGCGGCTTCTAGCAATTCAATGTCATGGTCAATGGTTATTGGATATTTTTCAAAATCTTCGGGGTTATTAAATTGGGTGGGGTTCACGAATATGCTACAAATAGTATCATCATTTTCATTTTTACTTAAATTAATAAGTGAAATATGCCCTTGATGTAAGGCCCCCATCGTAGGGACAAATCCAATTTTCCGCCCTTTTTCTCTTTGATTATCAATATATGCTGATAAATCGCTTGTTTTTTTTAATATCATCATAAGGAATACATCTGTGGTTCATTAACCAATTAAATAAAATATCAGTACTTTTGCACCCTGCAATTAATTTTGCGTCATCAATTCATTTCAAAATGTCTACAAAGAAAAGAATATTATTTATTGCAAATGAGATTTCTCCTTATTTAGAATTAACAGAATTTGCAGAAATTGTTAACAAATTAGCCGTTTTGTCAAATGACAATAATTACGAAGTAAGGTGTATTATGCCAAAATTTGGTGTAATTAATGAAAGAAGACACAGACTTCATGAAGTTGTTAGGCTATCTGGTATCAATGTTACTATTAATAATGATGATTATCCTTTGGTAATAAAGGTAGCTTCCCTTCCCAACGCAAGACTTCAAATTTACTTTTTGGATAATGAAGACTACTTTAAAAGAAAGGCGATTTTTACAGATGAAAAAGACAAATGGTTTGATGATAATGGCTTAAGGACAGTGCTATTTTGTAAAGGGGCATTAGAAACAGTAAAAAAGTTTGGATGGCCTCCTGATCTAATTCATTGCAGTGGCTGGATGACTGGACTTATTCCTATGTTTATCAAAGCAGCGTATAAAAAAGAGCCTATTTTCAGTAACAGTAAAGTTATTTTCACTATTGGGAACAATACTTTCAAAGAAAAAATAGGAGCTGACTTTTTGAAATTGGCTACTATAAATGATTATGTAACTAAAAAAGAGTTAGATATTTTTAAAGATAACAACAACGTTGCGATGTTTAGAGGTGGAGCTCACTTTGCAGATGCCATCACTTTTGGTGCTGAAAAGGTTGACAAAAAATTGGTGGAAGAATTCTCTAAAGTCAAAGGTAAAAAAATATTGAAGTTTAATCCTGAAAGTGATTTAACAGACTATTTACAATTATACAGCGATCTTGTAAAATAATCCCGCATTTTAAAATTTTATTTGTGCAAAAAAGAACACCATACATTTCTGCCTCAGTTATTATTTTGTCTATTCTTTTCATTATTGGAAGTTGTACTAAATTAGATACTACAACTATTGGCGGTGATCTTATTCCAGCCATAGATAATGTAAATACATTCGCTGATACATTAGATATCCAAACTACACAAGGCGTATTTGATCAGGATAGCACGAAGCTGGGGCTTTCTGAAAATTATGTAATTGGACATATTCAAGATGACCATCACGATTCTGCTGGAATTAGTGCTACTGATGCTAGTTTGTATTTACAGATGCGTCCTTCTTTTTACCCTTTTTATATTGGGGGGCAGCCAAAGGATACCATCATAAAAGCAGATTCTGTCGTGTTGTGTTTGAGTTATAAGGGATTCTGGGGAGACAGCACACAGCCGATACATTTACAGGTATTTGAAATTGGAGATCAAAGCACTAGAATTCCAAACTTTTGGGATTCGGTCTACAGATATAATACCATAAGAGAAGATAATGCTCCTACAAAGGGACAGTCATTAAGTGTTAGCAAAGCGATAGATATCAGATCATTAGGAAATTATACAAAGGTAGGAATACATGATTCTGTAAATTATCAAATCAGGATAAAACTCAATGATGCCTTTCGCGATAGGCTTTTTTCCAGAGACTCTTTAACCAATAGTTTTAATAATGCATTTCATAGTGATTCCTTGTTCAGACTCTTCAATAATGGGTTTGCCATAGAAGCGAGTTCAAGCGACAATGCGCTTGTATACACAGATTTGTTTAATGACGGAAAAACAAGATTAGAGCTTCATTACAGCAAAAGAAGCAGAACGGATAATGATACTGGTTATGCTGCTACTATTGATACGGTGTATTCTAATTTTTATTTCAATTCAGGGTATACTGGAGGATCAGTACGAAAGTCTGCTGTGGCTAATAAAATAATTAGAAATCCAAGAGCATTGCCTTCAGGAGTTCAAGAATTATATTTACAAACCACTCCAGGTACGTTTGCAAATTTGAGAATCCCTCAATTGGAGGATACTTCGTCTAAGTTTTATAAGGACACTTTGATGAATAGTGTAATCAATAGAGCCGAAATTGAAATACAACAAATTCCGGATCCGAATTATGACAATGTATTTAACGCTCCCAATTATATGTATCTTGATTTGGTAGATTCAGTTGCAAATAAATGGAAACCGATTTATTACGATTTGAATCCTAGTTCTTCATATGACCCTGATTTTAAAACCGGCGGGATTCCTTATTTCCCTTCATATGGGGCGGTTGATTTTACTTACTTTGGAGGGTACATTCGGAAGAGAGTTGATATTGCGGGAACACAGTCTTATTATAACATCAACATTACCAGATATGTTCAGAAATTGATTACTCAACCTGGTAAAAATTATGAGTTGAGGCTTTTCCCAGCTCACAGTTTCAGTTATCCTCAATATGGTTCAGTGTTGATTCCTTATCCGAATACCATTGCTTATGGGTCAGTAAAAGTTGGGGGAGGTAATAATCCCAATGCTAAATATAGAATGAGAATGAGGATTATCTATACCAAAATCAAATAATAAAAATTTACAAGGCCCCTTAAAAGGGCTTTGTTGTTTTATGTACCATCCCTTATCTTTGCAATCTTAAAACAAAAAAAACATGCCATATTTATTTACTTCAGAATCAGTTAGTGAAGGTCACCCAGACAAAGTAGCGGACCAAATTAGTGATGCGCTTATTGATAATTTTTTAGCTTTTGACCCTTCGAGTAAAGTTGCTTGTGAAACATTGGTAACTACAGGTCAGGTGATACTTGCCGGAGAGGTAAAAAGTAAAGCTTATTTGGATGTGCAGGAAATTGCAAGAGGAGTTATTCGTAAAATCGGGTATACCAAAAGCGAATACATGTTTGAAGCAAATTCTTGTGGTATATTATCAGCTATTCATGAGCAGTCAAGTGATATTAACCAAGGTGTAGATAGAAAGAAAAAAGAAGAGCAAGGCGCTGGCGATCAAGGTATGATGTTTGGTTATGCAAGCAATGAAACAGATGATTATATGCCATTGGCGTTAAATCTTGCTCATAAATTATTAGAGGAATTGGCGGCATTGAGAAGAGAGCATAAGCAAATTAAATATTTGCGCCCTGATGCAAAAAGCCAGGTCACTTTGGAGTATGATGATCATAACAGACCTGTTCGTATAGACGCTATCGTTATATCAACACAGCATGATGATTTTGGAAAAGATGACAGTATGCTTGCTAAAATTAAAAAGGATATTATTGCAATTCTTATTCCAAGAGTAAAGGCAAAATATCCTAAGTATGCTCATTTGTTCAATAATAAAATCAAGTATCATGTAAATCCAACTGGTAAGTTTGTAATTGGCGGTCCACATGGAGATACAGGCTTAACAGGTCGTAAGATTATTGTTGATACTTATGGAGGAAAAGGGGCTCATGGTGGCGGTGCTTTTAGTGGTAAAGATCCAAGTAAAGTAGATCGTTCTGCTGCCTATGCAACAAGACATATCGCTAAGAATATCGTAGCTGCAGGATTGTGTGATGAAGTTTTGGTGCAGGTGTCTTACGCGATTGGAGTAGCGCAACCTACAAGTATTAACGTGGTAACATATGGCACAGCAAAAGTAAAAATGACTGATGGGCAAATAGCAGAGAAAATCATGAAGATGTCATGCTTTGATATGCGTCCTTATTTTATTGAACAACGCTTGAAATTACGTAATCCAATTTATAGCGAAACTGCTGCGTATGGACATATGGGACGTAAGAATGAAGTGGTTGAAAAAACATTTACTTCTCCTGATGGGAAAAAAGTGACTAAGAAAGTTGAATTGTTTACTTGGGAAAAACTGGATGCAGTAAAAGAAGTTAAAAAAGTATTTGGATTAAAATAAATTGTTTTAAACATCTAATATTAAAACCATCCCGAATACTCTGGATGGTTTTTTGCAATTTGGACAAAAGATTAAATTAGAAAAGTGAAAAATTTTAGACATCAACACCAACGCCCCAAAAAGAATACGCTTGTTATTGGAAGAGAGGCTATCATCCAAGCGTTGAAAGAGCGTAAACAGTTGGAACGTATTTATTTACAATCCACTGTTCATGGGCCACTTATAGATGAAATTAAATTGCTTGCGGCTCAGGAATTAGTTCCGATTAATAAAGTTCCAGTAGAGAAATTAAATAGCTTTAACATTAGTAATCACGAAGGTTGCATTGCTCAGATATCGAAAATTCAATACCAGGATTTACAACAGATTATTTCCTTTGTAGTTGAAAATGGACAAACGCCCTTATTTCTAATGTTAGATGGAATAACTGATATCAGGAATATTGGAGCTATTGCCAGAAGTGCTTTTAGCTTTGGTGTAAATGCCATTATTATTCCCGAAAAAGGGGTGGGCGCATTGAATGAAGATGCTATTCTTACTTCTGCAGGAGCGTTGGAAAAAATTGCAGTATGCAGAGTAGGAAGTTTGATGAAAGCCATCGATGATTTACATCTCAATGGCATTAAGGTTTTTGCCAGTGAAATGACTGCGGAAAAAAATATTCAAGCTATGGATTTTACAGAACCATCTGCGATTGTAATGGGAGGAGAGGAGAAGGGAATTTATCCTGCAGTAATGAAAATCTGCGATGAGAAATTTAAAATACCTATGCCAGGTGATTTTGAATCTTTGAATGTGTCGGTCGCTACGGGAGTGATTTTGTATGAAGTATCGAGGCAGAGAGGAGGGCAGTAAGTTTAAAAGGTTTAAGATTAAGAGGTTTAAAAAGTTGAAGAGGTTGGTTGATTGGTTGATTGGTTGACAAAATTAGCGAAACTTTGTGCCTGTGGCAATACTTAAGTTTTATTTTTTTACTTTTTACTTTTGAATTTTAAAAATGAACACTCAGCATAAAATAAAATTAATAGAATGCCCTCGTGATGCGATGCAGGGCTGGCAAGACTTTATTCCAACTGAAAAAAAGGTTGACTATATCAATGCGCTACTACAAGTGGGATTTGATACGCTTGACTTTGGAAGTTTTGTTTCTCCAAAAGCCATTCCTCAAATGGCTGATACTAGAGAGGTGCTGAAAAAAATCACTACGAATAATACCAAAACAAAATTACTGGCCATTATAGCCAATACAAGAGGGGCTGAAGAAGCGTTGCTTTTTGATCAAATCAACTATTTAGGATTTCCTTTTTCTGTTTCCGAAACTTTTCA
Organism: uncultured Bacteroidota bacterium; assembly: GCA_903831575.1. GTDB lineage: Bacteria > Bacteroidota > Bacteroidia > Chitinophagales > Chitinophagaceae > Ferruginibacter. The sequence continues at coordinate 37,051 of CAIKYB010000017.1, forward strand.
ACAACGCAACGCTAATTCATCCATTGAACAGTCATTTGATCAGCTGAAAAGTATTCAGGAATTATGTGTTAAAAATAACAAGCAGCTTGTGGTATATCTTTCCATGGCATTTGGAAATCCTTATGGAGACAAGTATGACGAAGGATTGGTTTTTTCCTGGGCTGAAAAATTATCAGCATTAGGGATTACTATTTTGTCAATTGCAGATACCGTCGGACTTGCAACGAGCCATCAGGTTGGAAGGGTTACAAAACATTTAATTGAATCTTTGCCTCAAGTGGAAATTGGGGTTCATCTGCATTCTACAGTTCGCTATTGGAAAGAGAAAGTGGATGCCGCATTACATGCGGGTTGTATTAGATTCGATGGTGCATTAAAAGGCATTGGTGGTTGTCCAATGGCAGGAAATGATTTGGTAGGAAATATGAATACAGAGTTGATGCTTTCTTATTTTCAGGAATTAGGCCGCATGAATAATATCAATGAAGACGCCTTGGAAAATTCATTAATAATGGCAAGCGAGATATTTGCCTAATGTATTAATTATGGAATTCAGATTAGAATTTACACCAAAAGCAATCGAAGAAAAAATTAATCATAAACATAAATTGTTTCTGGCTGGTTCTTGCTTTACAGAGCAAATCGGAGCAAAGTTGAGTCATTATAAATTTCAAACCATTGATAACCCTCATGGTATTTTATTCAATCCTATTAGTATTGCAAATGCTATTTCTTCATACATTGAAAATAAAAAATACACCGAATCGGATTTGTTTTTACATCATGAATTATGGGGAAGCTGGGACCATCACACTAAATTCTCCAATATACAAAAAGAAGATTGTTTACATAAAATCAATGCCTCACAAGAAACGGCGCATCAGTTTTTAAAAGAAACGGATTGGCTGTTGCTTACGATTGGTTCTGCATTTGTTTATGAATTGCACGACAAAAAAGTAGTAGCGAATTGTCATAAAGTGCCAACGGATAAATTCAATAAAAGGTTGCTTTCGGCTGAGGAGATAAAATCCACACTTTCAAATTTGGTGGACCAGTTACTCCATTTTAATCCTCGAATAAAAATAATTTTTACGATTAGTCCGGTTAGACATTTAAGAGATGGATTTATAGAAAACAACAGGAGTAAGGCTCAGCTCATTAGTGCTGTTCATGAATTAATAGCTGAACAGTCTTCTGCTTTTTATTTCCCTGCATATGAATTAGTTATTGATGATTTGCGTGATTATCGTTTTTATGCGGAGGATATGGTGCATCCAAATTATAGTGCAACAAATTATGTTTGGGAGAAATTCATGGCAACTTGTATTGATGATTCCTCTCAATTGTTGATGAAAGAAATAGGGGTAATAAGAGCTGCTAAAAATCATAAGCCTTTTAATCCGCTATCCTTTCAACACCAAAAGTTCCTGGAAGTTAATCTGGATAAGGCTCTTAAAATAAAAAGCCAAAATCCTTATATTGATTTTAGTGAAGAAATAGACTTTTTTAAGGCCACCCTTTAGAAAAGCGACATTGAAAATTTCTAATTCCTAATAAAAAATGTAACTTTATTTCTAACAACATTAAAATCACATTTATGAAACATTTTCAGTTATTAATCGTGATTGCATTTATTAGTTTGAATGTATCTGCACAAAGAGTCAATAAAATTTCTATTGGTGGGAATGGGAGTTCTGTAACATATGGTTTTTTGTTGAGTGAAAATGTAATTGTAAATGTATCACAAGAAGGTAGTTTAGCAGAGTGGGGCGTAGATAAATATGCAGGTCGACCTACAGATTATATTCAACGGGGATTAGAATCTTATGGAGGGCGAGTAGAGTACTACACAGATAAAGACGACTCTGCTTTTCGCGGGAAATTAAAGTTTATTGGAGCTACACAAATAAAATATTATGCATCTTTTGATAACCAATTTTATGTAGGCAAGATCAAAAGTGTTGGTCCTGTGAACTTTGATTATTATACTAATTATGATGACCCTATGCTGGTTGGCAAAATAAAATTATTAGGATCTGCTAACGTTGGCTATTATACGTCATTTGATAATGAAGCGTATAAAGGCAAATTGAAATCATTTGGTTCTGTTGCGCTTAGTTATTATTCTTCCATGGAGGATAAATCCTATGCTGGTAAAATCAAGAGTATAAATGGATCTTCTTTTAGTTATTACGGTTCACAAGAGCATACTTATCAGAAAGGTTCTGTAAAATCGGGAAGCCAGATACAGGTGTTTAACGGTATTACTTTTTACATCAAAAATTATTAATGAATTCTGTCGCCTCTTACTTCTGCGCTATTCATTAATTCTTTTTCATAAACAAGCCATTCTGCCCAGCGTTGTCTGACAATTTTTTTGTCAATATAATGTTCAGCTAATGTGATGAAAAGGGTATAATGCCCGGCTTCGCTTTCCATGAATTTCCTGTAAAACTTACGCATATAGTCATCATCGAGCCCTTCGCTTAATCTTTTGAATCTTTCACAACTTCGGGCTTCTATAAGCGCCATAGTCAGCATTTGATCAAGGAAACGTTCCTCGTGACTGCCGCCTTTTTTTTGAAAATCAATTAATTTATTTACATAAACATCTTTTCGTTGTCTTCCCAATTGTAAATCTCTTTTATTCAATTCTGCCAGTACCATTCTGAAATGACCCCATTCTTCCGTCACTAGTGGACTTAGTTCTTGAACCAATAATGATTTTTCAGGATTTTTCTGAATTAGAGAAATACAAGTTGTTGCTGCTTTTTGCTCACAATAAGCATGGTCAGTAAGTATTTCTTCCAATTGTATTTCTGCAAGATTTACCCATCTTGGATCTGTGGGTAGTTTTAGTCCAAGTATATTTCTGGTGTGCTCGCTTAGATTATTTTCCATCGTCAAATTTAAAAAAGATTTTGTGGATTGGTTGGAATTATATTCAACTTGCCATGGTACGAACCAGGTACGAACCACAAAATCTTTAAAAACGAGTCGAATTGCTGTATTAGATGAGATGAATGATGAATTGGGATGTAGTCGCTTGCTATGGTACGAATCAGGTACGAACCATAAAATCATAAAATCTGTCCCCCACTACTAAAACTGCAATCTAAATAACACTAGCATTAAATATTGTTTCTAAAAAGGATGTCTAAAATTAAAAACGACTTTTTATGGTTGACTATTTATTGTTTCTGTATTTTTACCACATATTAAATAGCTAACTGAAATAGCCGTAATTATCGGCTCAATTACAACCAAGCATGATAATTATAACTCTAACATGTAATCCAACTTTAAAGGCAATTATATACAAATGAAAATAGCAATTATTAATGGCCCTAACTTAAATCTCTTAGGAAATCGTGAAACGGATATTTACGGATTTCAATCTTTTGATGATTATTTTAAGTTATTGAAAAATAAATATACTGGCATTGAGTTCAGTTATTTTCAAAGTAATGTGGAAGGTGAAATAATTAATGAATTGCAAAGGGTAGGATTTGAATTCCATGGGATTATTTTAAATCCTGGAGGATATACACATACTTCAGTGGCGATTGGCGATACAATTGCAGCAATATCCGCAAAGGTTGTAGAAGTTCACATTTCCAACATTTTTGGCCGAGAAGATTTTAGGAAAATATCACATGTTTCTGCAAAGGCAAAAGCTGTCATCAGTGGGTTAGGCTTGAGAGGGTATGAATTAGCACTTCAGTACTTTATTGAATAACAACATAAAGTTATCTCAACTTCCATTTTCGAATTAATAAATTCGTTTTCTTTTCTAGTTTTTCAAATGCTACTATCTGCTCTTTAATAAAGCTATTGTCTTCCAACTTGCCAATTACATTTTCCATTTCAGCTTTGTTTTCATATACCATAGATCTGAAAGGATTTGTATAATCTTTTGCACGATTCTGGTAAATACCTTCGGTCATCCATTTTTTTGTTGCAATCATATTTGTCAACAATTCTTTGAATAGCGCAGGAGTGAAGTCTTTGTTTTTTATTTGCAAGAGTTCTAAGAGGCAGGTATATGCGTGAATCAATTTGTTCTTATTGTAATTACTACTTTGTTCTTGGTAAAATTCATGTACTTCATCCCAGCTTTTTATTTTATTGGCTTTAATCTGTACTTTAAGTTTTTCTATTTCAGTTAAGGGCATTAATTGACCGCCTACATTAATCCATTTATTTCGTTCAGCTATCGGCTTTAATATTTTTTTTAAGCTGTCAAAATCTTGTATTTTATTTTCATTAATAGACCTCAGTATTTCTGTACAAGCATGAAATTGAATTATTTCCTTAAATATCTTTTTTGATTGATTAACTTTAATGATGCTAGTTTTTCGTTTGCTATTTTCCAAGCCTTTAATAATGGCTTCATCATTTTTATCTACTTCTAGTTTCCCCAAAATAATAAGTGAATCAAATATTTCATTTATTGTATCTGGGGCCAAATAGTCAAACTCTATATTTTGAATTTTATGAATTCTTTTATCTCTATTCTGATATTTTGAAGCATTTCTCGCCAATGCATACATGTTATACATAAACCAATATGCGGGCATGATCATTAAACGATCATTAGCGAAATCGTTATTGATCAGACTAAAGGGAATAGGGATATTCAATTCAGAAGGGTAGTCGCCTTTTGCAATCATTGTAAAAGAGGCAAACTTCGAATTATGTTTCAGACTTACGCACAAGCCAGGCCAGAAGCCTCTTCCGGCGACAATTTCGCCATCTGCGCTTCTGCTATTGTGGTTGCTTCCAATCGTAGCTCCTGCAGCAATATTACTTTGTCCCATAATTAATGAAGCACAAAGAAAGGAGTTGTTATGGTGTTGTTCGTGCGATGGAAATATTAAAGTATTTAAAACTTCACAACAAGAAATAGTGGAGTTATTTCCTAAATAAGAATTAATTAATCTTGCGCCATATTTAAGTTGAGAATGAGATGCTGTTATAAATCGTACTGCTTTTACGCCATAAAAAATTCTGCATCCATAACCAATAATTCCATTTACTAATTCACATCCTTCACCAATCTGAGATTTCCTGTTTGCATCACTATTGATGGTCAGATTTTTAAGTTTATTAGCACCTTTGATATAAGCATCTTCGCCAATAATCGTATCTTTTATAATCCTACAATTTTTTAGTACAGTCCTCTTGCCTATTTTTCCATAGTAACCTCTTTGTTTATCGAATTTCTTCTCGGTTAATTGTTTGAATTTCTCTAAAAGTTTTTTATCGTCTCTAAATTTGCTCCACATGAATGCATCTCCGGACAACATTCCGTCATAAGGAATAATAAAGCGTCCTCCATTTTCATTACACACTTCAATGATCATTCTTTGCGTTTCTTCTGTTTCCCCATCTTTTAAAATACCATTACCAAACTTTGCTTTATCTGTTGTAGCTAATTCATTCACATTAGCGATAATTACTTCATCATCTATAATGTAATGGCTCATATAGTCGACATGATCAATACAAACATGGTTGCCAATGTCGCTACTTATTATCGTGCTATTATAAATACCTTCTGGAATATTGAAGTCGTGAAACTCATGAAAAACGGCAGATAAATTTCCAATGCGTACTAATCCGAAAAACTTAGAGTTCTTTATGAAATTAGGATTGAATTTATCGGAGACGAAAATATTCGCCCAATTGTCTGATGTATTTTGATTCTTTATTAGTATCGCAATCTGTGCTGTAGTTAAGGGCTTATATGATGAGCAATTAGGATTCTGTTTGTTCCTTAGATGGTATTCATTTTTCCCTTTCGGAATATATTGCGGATCTATAAAATTATATCCGATTTGTGCAACAGATTTTTTATTGATAATATTCATTATAATCTAAATTAGATTCTCAATAGTTATTTTCTAGTAGTATAATAGTAATTTAAATCTATTCTACCGTAACTGATTTTGCTAAATTCCGAGGTTTGTCAACATCAATTCCTTTAGCTGTACCAACATAATAAGATAAAAGTTGAAGAGGCACTACAGTCAATAGCGGAGCAATAAGTTCATCAGCCATTGGTATTTCAAAATAGTCATTACTAAGTGATTTGCTAAAGAGGTCTCCTTCAGTAATTATGGAAATGACTTTTCCTTTTCTTGCCTTAATTTCTTGCATATTACTCATAATCTTTTCGTGGTAGGGATCATGAGTCGCAATAAATACCACCGGCAAGTTTTCATCAACCAAAGCTATGGGGCCATGTTTCATCTCTGCTGCAGGGTAGCCTTCTGCATGTATGTAAGATATTTCTTTTAGTTTCAACGCACCTTCAAGCGCAATAGGGAAATTATATCCTCTACCAAGAAAAAGAAAGTCGGATGCATCCTTGTATTTTTCAGCAATCGATTTTATGTCTGCTGCATTTTTCAAGATGCTATTTACTTTTTCTGGAACTTGTTCCAATTCAAGTAAAAGTTTGAGATAACGTTCGGTAGTAATTGTTCCTTTGTGTTTTGCAATATCCAAAGCTACCATCATTAATACGGCAAGCTGTCCTGTAAAGGCCTTGGTTGATGCAACTCCTATTTCTGGGCCAGCATGAGTATAAGCCCCAGCATTTGAAATTCTTGCAATCGAAGATCCTACTGCATTAACAACACCGAAAATAAAAGCACCATTTTCTTTAGCTTTCTCCAATGCAACCAATGTATCTGCAGTTTCACCACTTTGAGAAATAGCGATAATGACATCGCCTTTATTTACAATAGGATTTCTATATCGGAATTCAGATGCATATTCAACTTCAACCGGAATTCGGCATAATTCTTCTATGATGTATTCCGCTACTAATCCGGCATGCCAGCTTGTGCCACAAGCCACAATCATTATGCGTTGGGCATTTAGCAATTGATCAATATTATCATCAACCCCACTCATTTTTATATTCCCTTCTTTAGCGTATAGTCTTCCACGTAAGCAATCAAAAATTGTATTCGGTTGTTCAAATATTTCTTTTATCATGAAATGGTCATAGCCGCCTTTTTCAATTGCAGCAAGTTCCATATCCAATTTGGTGATGTAAGGGGTGATTTTTTCATTGCCTAAATTCTTCAAGATTAATTCGTCAGGTTTTACAATGGCAAGTTCATAGTCGTTAACATAAACTACTTCTTTGGTATATTCAATAATAGGAGAGGCATCACTGGCAAGAAAATGCTCTCCTTTACCAATGCCTATTACTAATGGGCTTCCTTTTCTTGCAGCAATGATCGTATCTGGGTTGTCCTGTTCTATCAATAAGATGCAGTAAGCTCCACTTACTCTTTTTAAAGCGATTCTTAATGCTTCTTCGAGTTTACAGTCGTCATTGTTTTTTTGAATGTCTTCAATAAAATTCAACAACACTTCGGTATCTGTGTCACTTGTAAAATGATATCCTTTGTTTACAAGGTCTTGTTTTATTAAAGCGTAGTTCTCAATGATGCCATTATGGATCATACTTAATTTTCCGTTTGCAGATAAATGTGGGTGAGCATTTCTATCACTAGGTTCTCCATGAGTAGCCCAACGAGTATGACCAATGCCTATATGCGCATCTGTATTTTTCCCAATCATCGCTTCTTCCAATTCTGCGACTTTGCCTTTTTTCTTATAAACATTTAGCTTCCCATCATTTAATAAAGCAACGCCACTACTATCATAACCTCTGTATTCTAATCGCTTCAATCCTTTTAAAATGATCGGGTAAGCTTGTCTTGTTCCTGTATAGCCAACGATTCCACACATGTTCTATAAGTTTAGTTATTTGTGTTGCAATTTAATGATTTTATGCTCAATGATGGCATATCTAATAGTATCTGCAAGTATGATTAAAGTAATATGCCTTTTAAGAAAAAGTAAGCAACAGAGAAGTAGATTACTATACCTGTAACATCTACCAAAGTAGCTACGAATGGTGCTGATGAAGCGGCAGGATCCAGTTTTAATCTCTTTAAAATAATAGGAAGCATCGATCCCATCAAGCTGCCCCATAAAACAATGCCCATCAATGAAAAGAAAATAGTTATTGCCAAAAGATTCCAATGTATTCCATAATCAAAAATATGGAGGTTTTGCCAGATGAAGATTCTTAGCAAACCAATGCTTCCTAAAATAACGCCTAGTAAAAAACCTGTAATCAATTCTCTTCTCATCACTCTCCACCAATCAGCGATGGTTAGTTCTCCCAAAGCCATTGCCTGGATGATTAATGTAGAGGCCTGAGATCCACTATTCCCACCGCTACTCATGATTAAGGGGATGAATAATGCTAGAACTGTTGCCGTTTCTATTTCATGTTGAAAAAACTGCATGGCAGAGGCGGTTAACATCTCTCCAAGAAAAAGCAATACGAGCCAACCTGCTCTTTTCTTTAATAATTTCAGAATCCCAATTTCTAAATAAGGTTCATCAAATGCTTCTGTACCACCAATTTTCTGAATATCTTCACTGAATTCCTCATTCGCTACCCAAAGAACGTCATCAATTGTTATGATCCCCAGTAGGACGTTTTGATTATCTGTAACAGGAAGGGCTACACGATTATTCATTTTAAAAGCTTCATTAGCCAATTCCTGGTCGTCATTGGCATTCAAAGAAATAAAACGATCATCCATCAATTCGTTTACTTTCATTTCTGGGGAAGCGAGTATGATATCTCTGATTCGAATATCATCAAGAAGTTCACCTTTGTAATTGATTACATAAATCACATCAATGGTTTCGCTATTGGTTCCAAATCTGCGAATCGTATCGATAACTTCTTTTACGGTATTGTATTCATAAACATAAACGTAATCGGGGTTCATCAATCGCCCAACACTGTTCTCCGGATAGCCTAAAAGTTCCAGCGTTATTTTTCGTTCGTCTGGATCAAGTGTTTTAATTAATTCTCTTACAACGCTGTTAGGAAGTACTTCAAGGAAAGCAACACGATCATCGGCAGGAAGTTCATTCAGTAATTCGGCAGACTTAAATGCAGGCAAATCTTCTATAATTCTTTTTTGTTCACCTGGATCGAGAATTTTAAAAACACCTGCAGCACGATGTATGGAAAGGTGAGAGATAATCTGAGATTCGTAATCGGTATTGTCGTAAATCAACTCGGCAACATCACTAATATTCTGATCATTCAGGAATTCCTGAATAGCCAATTTGTTTTCAGAAGCAATAATCTCCTCAAACTGTTGTTGTAACGATATGTCATCCATTTCTAAAGCCATTGCTATAAGAGGTCTAAAATGGTTTATTTGATTGGCAATTTCACTAATTTCGTTTCGCGTTGCAATTTACTTTATTATTATCAGTAAATCATGATTCACTCTTCTTTATATATTGATATCACAGAAAAAAAAGGTAAAGCTGTTTTTACAAATGAAGGTATTGCAGCAGGAGAAATTATTGAAGTGTCTCCAGTGATTGTTATGAGAAAAGAAGACCGCTTACATCTTGATCAAACCTTGTTGCATGATTATATTTTCGAATGGGGAGAAAAGAAGGAGCAATGTGCTATGGCATTAGGGTTTATTCCAATTTACAACCATAGCTATTACAGTAATTGTGAATATTTCATGGACTTTGAAGACGAAACTATTTTTGTAAAAACGGTTAGGGCAATTGAAAAAGGGGAGGAGTTAACGATTAATTATAACGGTGATTGGGATGACCAAAAGAGGGTTTGGTTTGATGTGGTGGGTTAGTTGGTTGGTTGGTAATAAATACAAATGATCAAAGATAAACTACAACCAATATGTCGAAAAAATAAAAGGTTGACTAGTAGAACTAATCAACCTTTTAACTAATCAACTAATTTATTTATTTCTTAGCGAAATCTCTTCTAATAATATTCAACGCAGCGCCTTCTTTAAACCATTCAATTTGCTGCTCATTGTAAGAATGGTTTACCTGAATAGTTTCGTTTGTGCCATCTGAATGCTGTAAGGCCAATGTTAGTTTTTTATTCGGTGCAAACGAAGTCAATCCAACGATGTCGATATTGTCATCTTCTCTGAATTTTTCATAATCTGCTTTGTTGTCGAATGTTAATGCCAGCATGCCTTGTTTTTTCAAATTGGTTTCATGAATACGGGCAAATGATTTCACCAATACAGCACGCACACCTAAGTGACGAGGCTCCATTGCAGCATGCTCACGAGAAGAACCTTCTCCATAATTTTCATCACCAACAACGATAGTCCCTATTCCTGCAGCTTTGTAAGCTCTTTGTGTAGAAGGCACTGTCCCATATTCTCCGGTTAATTGATTTTTTACGTTGTCTGTTTTTTCGTTGAAGAAATTGACAGCACCAATCAATAAGTTATTACTGATATTATCTAAATGACCTCTGAATTTCAACCATGGACCTGCCATTGAAATATGATCTGTTGTACATTTTCCTTTTGCTTTGATGAGCAGTTTTAATGCTTTTAAATCTGTCCCTTCCCAAGCGGCAAATGGTTCTAATAATTGCAATCTTTTGCTGTCAGGAGCTACTTTTACTTGTACGCCACTGCCATCTGCTGCAGGAGCCTGGTAGCCAGGATCTTCCGCATCGAATCCTTTTAAGGGTAATTCAACTCCTGTTGGCGGATCTAATTTTACTTGCTCACCTTTGTCGTTGGTAAGCGTGTCCGTTAGTGGGTTGAAATTTAAATCTCCTGCTATAGCCATCGCCGTTACAATCTCTGGTGATCCAACAAATGCAAAAGTGTTAGGATTGCCATCAGCCCTTTTTGCAAAGTTTCTGTTGAAACTGTGAACGATGGTATTTCTTTCTGCTTTTTCTGCACCTACTCTTGCCCACATGCCAATACATGGTCCGCAGGCATTAGCAAAAACTGTTGCGCCAATTTTATCGAATATACCTAAGAATCCGTCTCTTTCTATAGTGTATCTTACTAATTCAGATCCTGGTGTTATAGTAAATTCCGCGTTTAATTTTAATCCTTTTTCAGAAACTTGCTTGGCTAAACTTACCGCACGACTAATATCTTCATAAGAAGAATTGGTACAACTTCCTATCAAACCTACTTCGATTTTTGTAGGCCAGTTATTTTTCGCAGCTTCTTCTTTCATTTTTGAAATAGGCGTTGCTAAATCTGGAGTGAAGGGGCCATTTAAATGTGGTTCTAATTCACTTAAATTAATTTCAATCACTTGATCAAAGTAGGCAGAAGGATTCGCATATACATCAGCGTCACCTGTTAAGTATTCTTTTATTTCATCTGCAGCTGCTGCAATTTCTTCGCGACCTGTAGCTTTTAAATAACGGCTCATGCTTTCGTCATAACCAAAAGTAGATGTGGTAGCACCAATTTCTGCTCCCATATTGCAAATGGTTCCTTTTCCTGTACAACTCATACTCAAAGCGCCTTCTCCAAAGTATTCCACTACAGCGCCAGTTCCGCCTTTTACGGTAAGGATACCTGCAACTTTTAGGATAACGTCTTTTGGAGAAGCCCATCCACTAAGCTTTCCCGTTAGTTTAATGCCAATTAGTTTCGGCATTTTTAATTCCCATGGTAAGCCAGCCATTACATCGCATGCATCTGCACCACCTACACCAATAGCAATCATTCCTAAACCGCCTGCATTTACAGTATGGCTATCTGTACCAATCATCATCCCGCCGGGGAATGCATAATTTTCTAACACAACCTGGTGAATAATTCCAGCTCCTGGTTTCCAGAATCCAATGCCGTATTTGTTTGAAACAGAGGCCAAAAAATCATACACTTCACTGCTTTCAGAAACGGCTCTGTTTAAATCTGTTTTACTGTCTATTTTTGCTTCAATCAAATGGTCGCAATGCACTGTACTTGGAACAGCTACTACCGCACGGCCAGATTGCATAAATTGTAACAAGGCCATTTGCGCTGTTGCATCTTGCATAGCTACTCTGTCCGGAGCAAAATCTACATAAGACATTCCTCTTTCCTGAACCTCAGTGGCATTGCCTTGCCATAGATGGGCGTATAATATTTTTTCTGTTAAGGTTAGGGGTTTGCTAACTGTTTTACGAGCCGCCTCAACTCTTTCAGGGAAGTTTGCGTAAACCTTCTTGATCATTTCAATGTCAAAAGCCATGTTTTTTTGTTTATGTTTTTTTATTTATGGTTTGTTGTTTGTTGTTTAAAACGAAGTCGGGCGCGAAATTACAAAAATGATGGTAGCTTTTTCTTGATTTTTTACTGATGTATAATGTAGTATATGCTATTGCCTAAATAAATTGGCCTCTCTTCAACCATCATTCAACCCTCCTCAAATCGATTTCCTCAACGCCACCAATTTCTCCAGCAACGTTTCCAATAAATCCAGTTGCAGCATATTCGCGCCATCACTTTTTGCTACTGCAGGATTCGGATGAGTTTCGATAAACAATCCATCTGCCCCAGTTGCAATAGCTGCTTTGGCAATGGTTTCTATTAATTGAGGATTGCCACCTGTGATGCCTGATGTTTGATTGGGTTGTTGTAAAGAATGGGTGCAGTCCATAATTACAGGGACGCCATGTTCTTTCATCCAGGGTATATTACGATAGTCTACGATTAAATCCTGGTAGCCAAAACTATTCCCTCTTTCCGTGAGCCATACTTTATCGTTGCCGGCTTGTTTGATTTTGTCCACTGCAAATTTCATGGATGGGCCACTCACAAACTGACCTTTCTTTACGTTTACAATCTTACCTGTTGCTGCAGCTGCCAATAATAAATCTGTTTGGCGACATAAGAATGCCGGTATTTGCAATACATCTACATATTGAGCGGCTATATGAGCTTCTTCCGCGGTATGAATATCTGTGGTAGTGGGTAAATTGTATTTCTTTCCTGCTGCATGTATGAGTTGTAATGCGGCTTCATCACCGATACCAGTAAATGAAGAGCCGCTGGTTCGGTTTGCTTTTTTATATGAAGCTTTAAATAGATAGGGAATGCCTAATTTCTTGGAAATAGTAGACACGCGTTCAGCAATTTCATCAACCATTTCTTCATTTTCTACTACACAAGGGCCTGCGATAAGAAAGAAGTTATTTTTATGATAAGATTGATGCTGAAATAGATTCGTTAAATGGTTATTCATTGAGCGAAAGTAAAATGTAAAATGTAAAAAGTAAAATTTAAAATAGAAAAGTATCTAAATTTACTTTTTATCACAGAAGAAATAAAAATGAAAAAAGAAAGAATATTGGTCATTGGTGCAAGCGGACAAATAGGTGTGGAGCTTACCCTTGCTTTAAGAAAAATACACGGCAACAATAATGTGATAGCCTCTGATTTGCGCGAAGAGAATGATTTACTAAAAGGTACAGGCCCTTATGTTAGTTTGGATGTGATGAATAAAGAGATGTTGCATGTGCAGGTCATTCGTCAGGGGATTACACAGATTTATTTGTTAGCGGCAATTTTATCCGCCACAGGGGAGAAGAATCCCAATCTGGCCTGGAGTTTGAATATGCAAAGTTTGTTGAATGTGCTTGATATTGCCCGGGAAGAACAATTACATAAAGTGTATTGGCCAAGTAGTATAGCGGTATTTGGCCCTACTTCCCCTAAAGTGAATTGCCCTCAGCAAACGGTGATAGAACCTATTACCGTTTATGGTATTAGTAAATATGCGGGCGAATTTTGGTGCAATTATTACCACCATCGTTATGGTGTAGATGTGCGGAGTTTGCGGTATCCGGGTTTGATTAGTTATAAAAGTGCACCGGGTGGGGGTACTACCGATTATGCAATTGAAATTTTTCATCAGGCGCTGGAAAATAAAAAGTACGAATGTTTTTTGAAGGACGATACCTATTTGCCTATGATGTACATGCCCGATGCTATTAGAGCTACTATTGAATTGATGGAAGCGCCTGCTTCAAAAATTAGCATACGTACTTCTTATAATATAAGTGGAATGAGTTTTTCTCCTGCAGCAATTGCAATAGCCATCAAAAAACATATTCCTGATTTTGAAATCACTTACAATACGGATTACAGACAAGCCATTGCAGAAAGTTGGCCTCAAAGTATTGACGATACAGTGGCAAGGGAGGATTGGGGTTGGAAGGAGGAGTATCTTTTGCCTGCTATGGTGAAGGAAATGTTGCAAAATCTCTCTATGGTTTAATCTCAAATTGTCATTTGTGCTAATTTTGCCTCAGTATGTAGGAATTGGGGCTGTATGTAGAGTCTGTTTTTTATTATATGCTAATAATTTCTTACTAATTTTCTTACAAATACTTAATGCGTATTTATTTGTTAATCAAATAATTATAAATTTTTTACTATAAAAAAGTGTAACATATTCAAAACTTTTATCTTGAATTGTGCTTTTATTTAAAAAATCCTTTAGCTTTGCCCTAAATTAATTAACCAAAAAATTAACAAAAATGAAGAAAATTATTACATTATCGTTAGCAGTTGCATCTTTTACATTTGCAAGTGCACAGATTAAAAATGACAGAGGAACTTTTACTAAACCAGCAGCAAAAGAAGTAGCTATCGAAACTAAGATGGCTGTAGATTTTAATGGTGGTGGTTGGTTTTCTTTGAGTGATGGTATTTTAGGAACATTAAGTAGCACAGTTAATGGTTCTTTAGCAGCTCCATCTGTTTCAGGTGCTGCAGTAAAAGTAAGAAGATTCAAATCTGATAAAGTTGCTGAAAGATTCTCAGCTAATCTTTCTTTCGCAAACAACAAAACTAACAACGAAAATAATGCTGAAGCAAATGATCATAGCAAAACAAGTTTTGGATTGTCTTTGAGTTATGGTAAAGAGAAGCATTTTGCTGGTGCAGAAAGATTATCAACTTATATCGGATGGGATGTAACTGCAGGTGTATTTTCAGCTTCAAGAAAAGATCAAAACGGATCAGCTTCAGCTATGACAAAATCATCTCAAACTTGTTTCGGTTTTGGTGTTCAAGGTGTAACTGGGATGGATTATTATGTAATTCCTAAAGTTTACCTAGGGGTGGAACTTAACTACGGTTTGAATTATGCACATACTGGTAAATTAAATACAACAGGTGATGCTGGTTCAACTCCTGAAACAAAGTCATCAATTAACTTCACTCCAAAAATGGGTGGTTCATTCAGAATGGGTTACAGATTCTAAATTGAACATGTAATTGATTTAATCAACTTACGTATATAAGAAAAGAGCCTCAATTGAGGCTCTTTTCTTATATATTTTCTATTTATTTTGGCTTTTTGAATGTTATATTAAAAAAAAGCCCTAAATTGCGGTCTATTATTACTAACTAAAATTAACTAAAAATGAAAAAATTATCTACATTGTTACTTGCTTTTGCAGTAGTAGCTACTAGCGCAAATGCACAAGAATTGAAGTCAAAAAAAGGAGAAAATTATTTACCTGAAAAAGGAGATTGGGCAATTGGCGTTAATGCTAATGGTCTTTTTGAGTATGTTGGAAATCTTTTCAATACTGCTCACAACAGTGCTCCTACAGTTACTTTTCAAAAAGGTGGATCTTTTGTAGGAAAAATGTTTACATCTGATAAGCAAGCATACAGAGTAGTTGCAAATTTGGCAGTTACTTCAAACAAAGTTGCGACGCAATTCCCAGCACCAGCATTTGGAATTTCAGATGATTTTATTAACACTACAGAAAATGTAAAAAATACAGGTTTTGATTTATCAGTTGGTTTAGGAAAAGAGTGGAGAAGAGGAAAAACACGTTTACAAGGATTTTATGGTGCAGATGCGATGTTATATGTAAATTCTTCTAAAACTGTAACTGATAGAAATAATTATAATACAACAGGTACTGGAGAAAGAGGTTCATTAGCTTCTACCGAAAATACTACACAAAAGAACGGTATGGGTTTCGGTATTGGTGTTCAAGGTTTTATCGGAGCTGAATACTTTATTGTACCTAAGATTTCAATGGGTTGCCAATACACTTGGGGTCTTGCTCTTGGTATAACTGGAAAAGCTACTGGAACTCAAACTTTTACAGATGTTGCTACACCAGCTAATAACTATTCTGTATCTGCTGAAACAAGCGGATCATCTACTAACTTCGGTTTAGGTGGAGTTGGTATTGCTTCAATGAATGTTACACTTCATTTCTAAGAAATACCACACATACATTTTTTTTAGAAAAGCACCTCAATTGAGGTGCTTTTCTTGTTAATAATATGTATATTTTATTTTTTTATTTAAAATATCATTCCTAAATTGCAACCTATTACTAACCTAAAAATTTTATTATGAAAAAAGTATTATTAATTGCAGCATTGGCTGTATCGAGCGTTTCTTTTGCTCAAATTAATTTCGGAGCTCAAATCGGTGGCAATATTGCTAACATGAAATTTGATCCAAGTTTTTCTACATCTTCTAAGTTTGGTTTAACTCTAGGTGCAGTAGCTGAAATCCCTGTTTCAGGTAATTTTTCTTTCAGACCAGAGTTAAATTTCGTTCAAAAAGGGTGTACTTACTCTGAATCTAGCATTTCAGTAAAAACCACTTTGAATTATTTGGAATTGCCGTTGAATTTTACTTATAAAGTTGAAGCAGGATCAGGTAATTTATTTTTTGGTGCAGGTCCTTCAATAGGTTTCGGAATGTCAGGTAAAATAAGTGCGGAAGGAATTTCACAATCGATTAAATTTGATGGAAATGCCTCTGCAACAGATGATGCAAGTCATTTAAAATCAATTGATTTTGGATTTGGATTATTAGCAGGGTATAAAATGTCAAACAATTTGTCTTTTAGCTTAGGTTACAGCACTAGTTTATCTGATATAGATCCATATGATGGATCAACAACTAAAAATAATGGAATTGCTATTAAAGTAGGGTATATGTTTGGTGGGGCAAAAAAATAATATTTTAGTCTAGTCATTCAAAACTTATAAAAGAGGTCCCAATTGGGGCCTCTTTTGTTTTTAGTACTATCCGCTAAGAAGTTGCCTAAAAAAGTAAGAATTGTTTTTTTTACCTCACCCCCAACCCCTCTCCCAAGTGAGAGGGGAGTGTGAAAAATAAAATTAAGCAAGGGTTAATATTCATTAGTGTTAATGGGAAGGGAGTTTTTTATTTATCTATATTTTTATTTAATCATAAAATTATAGATAATGCATTTGGCACATTATGAAATTAAATCAGAAGGAACTTATACAGTTTTTGAATTTACTAGCACTGGCATAAAGGGAGAGATAACTAAATTGATAATTTTCAGTAAAACAAATAAAAGAGGCGTATACAACTTAGCATTTGGGGATAAAATTAAAAAATCAGATGAAATCGATGATCTTATTATTTCAAATAATGGCGATGGTCTAAAAGTGTTGGCGACAGTAGTTTTCGCACTTTACATTTTTACGGAGAAGCATAAAAATTGTTGGATATATATAGAAGGAAGTACAAAGGCAAGAACCAGGCTTTACAGAATGGGGATTTCAAAATATTTTGCACTTGTCAAACTTGATTTTTTTATTATGGGACTTTATGGAGAAGATTGGTCCGAATTTGAAAAATATATAAATTACGATGCTTTTATTGTAAGAAGAAAATAGCTTATTTTCGAATGATAATAATGGCTATAGTTAAATATCTAAGAAGCTTTAAAAATTATAATGGTTTATGAAATCGACTACAAATTTTTCAAAAAATAATAAGGCTATTGTTATTGACAATTCATTGGAGCAGTATAAGTCACTACCTGTTTTGAAGCAAAAATTGGAAAGGGCAAATAAAGTCTTAAAGGTTGTAGGTGTTCCTAAATTGTCAAAGAAAAAAGTATAGTTGAGCGTTATGGAATAAATGTTTACCTCACCCCCAACCCCTCTCCCGAGTGAGAGGGGAGTGTAAAATCAGCATCAACAAATATTCAACACATCTTTCATTCCAAAGATTCCTTTTTTGTCTTTTAAGAATTCAGCGGCAAGAATGGCTCCGTTGGCAAATCCCATACGATTATGTGCAGTGTGTTTTATTTCTATGCTGTCAACAGGAGAAGCGTAAGTTACAATATGGGTTCCGGGAGCAGGATCTATCCTTTTGCTGTGAATGCTTAATGCTGTTGTATTCTCTGTAGGTCCCAATATCCATTTTTCTTTTCCAGTTGTATTTTCAATGATGTCTTCTGCAATAGTAATGGCAGTTCCGCTTGGTGCATCTTTCTTTTGGGTATGGTGAATTTCCTCTATGGCAACATTGTATTGAGGTCGGTTGTTCATCAATCTCGCCAATTGTTTATTGAGCTCAAAAAAGAGATTAACGCCGATACTGAAATTACTCGCGTATAAAAAACTGCCATTATTAACGTTGCAATATTGGATGATGTCATCCCACTGTTCAAGCCAGCCGGTGCTGCCGCTTACAACAGGCAGCCCTGCATCGATGCAAGTTTTGATATTGGCAATTGCACTATGAGGGTTTGTAAATTCAATAGCAACATCAGCCAATTTTAACTTTTGTAAATTAAAATCATTTAGGTTTTGAGAAGTGATTTTTAATATTATTTCATGACCATTTTGTAAGGCAAGTTCCTCAATAGCTTTCCCCATTTTGCCGTATCCTATTAGTGCGAGTTTCATTCGATTGATTTATTTTTAACTGTTGTTAATATTCGCATAACAATGTTCACAAATTTATAGGATTAAATAATGCTGGGAGCACATTAAATGAAGGAAAACAAAAAAGCTGTCCATATGGACAGCTTTTTTGAACAAATTTAGT
The DNA here is from genome assembly GCA_903831575.1 of uncultured Bacteroidota bacterium. Classification (GTDB taxonomy): domain Bacteria; phylum Bacteroidota; class Bacteroidia; order Chitinophagales; family Chitinophagaceae; genus Ferruginibacter. The sequence goes on from CAIKYB010000017.1 coordinate 55,771, forward strand.
GTTGTGTTAGAATAATTTATATCCGAAATAGAAAGATGCATTGACTGTTTTATAACTTTCAATTTGTTCCATCTTTGGGTTTAATAGTCTAAATCCAAACATGCTTTTACCTTTTGTATAAGAAGCATCTAAGAAGAACCCATTATTTTTTATTCCTTGTGATTCAGATTTAGATTCATTTGAATACCCTGCTGGGCCACTATTTTTTATTTTTTCATTTAACTTAGATTCCATTAATATGCCAAGTGAAAATTGATAACCTAAACCAACTGCGAATTCATCTGTAATTCTATATTTAGCCATGATTGGTAAATTAAGGTTACTTGTTGTGCGAGTGGTTTTAGAAGAAAATTCTCCTTCTTTTAAATTTTGAACAAAAGTTGTCTTATTAATTAATATTTCTGCTTGTAAATTCACTTTATTAGTCAATTCCAATACTTCAAAATAACCGATATTGAATCCAATACCAGTTTTCCATTGATCAGTTACCTTATCTGTAATAATTGAAAAATTTGGGGCTACTTTAAAGCCTCCGTAAATTTTGTCTTCTTGTGCTTTTGCAGAAAAGCTGTTTAATAAGCTAATTGCTGCAATTATGTATAAAATCTTTTTCATAATTATATAATTATTAAGTAGTTAATTTTTTTAGAATCTGTTTAGTTATACTTCGCTGGAGTAAGTTTCTCTTTAAAAAGGTTTATCCAATTATCCTCGCTTTCATCACTTGTATGGTGTGTTTTGTTTTCATTATAAGGTTCTTGGTAGAACTTTTTAAAATAGCCGGCATATCCAAATACTTTAATTTTTGCAGTTTTAAAGAAAATATAATTGTGAATATCAATTACATAATTTGGATGAACAATGATATCGGCTTTAGTATCTAATACCGCTTTGTAAGCTGCAGCAGCTTTGAGATTGCTTAATTTATGTTGCCATTTTGATTTTCTTTCACCTGAAAATTCCATTCCTTCAGCAAATTTACTGTCTCCTGAAACTTGAAAGCATAGAAAATAAGATCCTTGAGATGAGCCAGATAATTTTTTGTTCATGTCGACATCAACATCTGCTCTTATAGGGTTGATTTCAGCCTTTGGCGCATACATCGGAGTTGCTAAGGTGTTTGTGTAAGTAGATTTGCAACTAAACAATGTTGCAATTAAAGGGATGAGCATTAATTTTTTCATATAGTTTTTTTTTGAATGTGCAATATAAACAAAACAGTTTGTTAATTCAAAAAAAAAGATATATAAATCATCGTTTAATTGAGAGGTATTACCTGATCCTCAACACTAAACTCAGTCCATTTGTATTAGCTAAGGGGGAGTAACCGGGTTTAATATGTAAACTTAAATTATCATTTACATCAAACATTTTCAGATGTGCATCTACGGCAGCATCAACAACATTAAGTCCCCAGAAAAAAATAAAAAACAGCACACTGTAATCTACATTTTGTCTTACTTCATTTCTGAATGTCTTGATTCTGTCGGGCTGGCTGATTACACTATAATAGGGTTGTGGTATTTGGTTGTCATTAGAAGGGTCCGTATCTGTAGCCAAAATGTATGCATTTTTAGCATCATTAAATTGCTTCAGGTTTCTAAAAAAAAGATAAGTCGTTGTGCCAAGAGCACCATATACTAAAGGAAGTTTCCAATATTTTTTATTGGTCATTTGTCCCCAACCTGGAATAATGGCAGATCGGATGATGGCTGTCCTGGGTTTGTAAATTTTAGCAGGGACTTTTTCAACTAGTAATGAAGAGGTAATAATTGTTTCCTTTTGGGCTAATAAATTATTGCTCAACAAGAATAACGAAACGGAAAAAATAACATATTTGAACAAGCAAGACATTAGCTAACGTTGATGTTTAGTTTTTCCAATAAAGCATTCAATTCTTCAAGTGAGTAGTATTCAAAAAGGATACTGCCATGACCTTTTTTATTGTGAGTTAATTTCACTTTGGTTCCAAATTGAGAGGCAATATTGTCTTCTATTTTTTTGTAAGCATCAGGCATCGTTGATTTCACAGATGGCTTATTTGCAGTAGCTCCGCCAGTGTATAATTTTCTAACCAACTCTTCTGTTTGTCTTACTGATAATCCTTTTTTCTTTATTTCTGAAAAAATAAACAATTGTTTGTCTACCACATCAACATTAATAATAGCTCGGGCATGTCCCATACTAATCGTTCCATTTCTAACAGCTACCTGAATATCTGGAGGGAGTTTTAGCAGGCGAACATAATTGGTAACGGTGCTTCTGTCTTTCCCCATGCGCTCAGCCAATTGGTCCTGGGTATAATCCAAGTCGTCCATCAGTCTTTTATAGCTTAATGCAATTTCTATAGCATTAAGATTTTCGCGTTGAAGATTTTCTAACAGTGCCAATTCTAAAACATCGCTATCATTAGCTTCTCTGATATAAACGGGAACATCTTTCAATCCGGCGATTCTTGATGCTCTGAATCTTCTTTCTCCTGCTATTAATCTGAATCTTCCATTTGCTGTAACCGAAACCGTTAGTGGTTGTATGATGCCATGCATTTTTATAGAAGCGGCTAATTCGCTAAGCGCTATCTCATCAAAATCTTTACGGGGTTGATTGGGGTTAACATCAATTTTGTCTAATGCAACATTTGCTGTACTTGTAGATTTTTCAAGCAATTCAGTCTTTAATGTTCCTGCAGTGCTTTTTAAATCAGCATCAATATTTTGAAGTAAACTTCTGATTCCTTTTCCTAAAGCGTCTTTTTTTGGTTGCATTACTTTTCTAAGGTTTAATAGATTTTGGATAAAATGTTCAAATGGACTTTTTTACTCTATCACTTTATCTTCTTGTCTGATTTTAGTCATATTATTTTTCTGCAAAATTTCTTTTGCAAGGTTCAAATAATTTACTGCTCCTTTGCTTTCTGCATCGTATAATATTACGGGTTTACCAAAACTTGGAGCTTCACTTAATCTGGTGTTTCTATGTATAATGCTGCTGAATACCATGTCTTCAAAATGTCGTCTCACTTCACTTACCACTTGATTGCACAAACGCAATCTGCCATCATACATGGTCATTAATATGCCTTCAATTTTTAAATCAGTATTTAATCGGTTTTGAACAATCTTAACCGTGTTCAATAATTTCCCTAATCCTTCTAAGGCAAAGAATTCGGTTTGAACTGGAATAACAACACTATCGGCAGCGGTTAGTGCATTTACTGTTATCAATCCAAGTGATGGAGAGCAATCAATAATAATGAAATCATAATTATCGGAGATAGCTTCTAATATTTTTTTTAAAACCAATTCGCGATTGGGGTAACTAATCATTTCTATTTCCGCTCCTACAAGATCAATATGAGAAGGGATAAGATCAAGGTGAGGGATGGCTGTTTTTAACACAACATCCTTTGCCTCGGCCTCATTAACCATGCAATCGTAAAGACTTTTTGTGATATTTTGCAAATCAAATCCCACACCGGTGGTACTATTTGCCTGCGGATCTGCATCTACTAAAAGCGTTCTATATTCAAGTATAGCAAGACTCGCAGCCAAATTAATAGCTGTAGTTGTTTTTCCTACTCCTCCTTTTTGATTTGCTACTCCAATTATTCTAGCCATGTTTAAAGTAATCGTTGCTTTATTTAATACGAAAATCGGTGAAATTTTGATGTAATTTAAGGAATTTGATTGAAAGGTTGAAAGGTTGAAGGGTTGAAAGGTTAAAGGGTTGAAGGGTTGAAAAGTTGAAAGGTTAAAGGGTAATTTTCCTATCAACCCAACTAACTAATCACCTAACCAACTAATCACCTAACCAACTAATCATCTAACCACTATTCAACTAATCACCCACCTAACCACCTAACCAACTAATCATCCAATCACTATTCAACTAATCACCTAACCAACTAATCACCTATCGTCTTTCTCTTGAAGCAGGAGCATAAGTTCTTTTTCTACCTTCGTCAGTTGGTCTTTTAAATCCGCCATCAGCTTCATTCATTCTTACGGTACGATTATTATAACGTTTTCCGTCAATGGCTTTAATCATTTTTCCAGCATTGGCTTTATCTACTTCTACCCAGCTGTTCATATCTCTCATATCAATTTTGCCCAATACTTCTTTTTTCAAATTGCTTTCATCCAGAATGAATTGTAAGAAACTAGCTTTATAAAAACCATCTTTTATTCCTAGGTTGATGAATAATCTTGTATAGCCATTGTCTCTTCTGCTGAAGGTACGTTCGCTTCTGCTTCCAGTGCTATTGATGGCTTCTTTTGAAAACTCCTGACTTCTGCCTCTTTCATTTAGTTTCGTATTAAGGTCATCAGCATTTTCATAGTATTTCAAGAAGTGATCAAATTCAAGTGCTGCCACTCTTTGTAATACTTCTTCTTTAGATACATTTTCAAATTTCTGCATTAAGTCTGGAAGGTAAGTTTCATAATCGCCATGAGAAATATCAGTTTGAATTAGTTTGTCCATAAAATGAAAAAACTGTCTGCGACAAACTTCTTTACCACTTGGGATATCTACTTTATGGAAAGTAGCGTTTACCATTTTTTCTAGTTGTCTTATTTTGAATGTTTCTCTAGTATGTATGATAGAAATACAAATGCCGCTCTTCCCAGCTCTCGCTGTACGTCCGCTTCTATGAGTATATACTTCAATGTCATCTGGTAATTCATAATTGATTACATGTGTAATGCCATCTACGTCAATTCCTCTTGCTGCCACGTCTGTTGCGATGAGTAATTGTAAAGCCTTGCTTCTGAAACGACCCATTACTTTATCACGTTGTTGTTGTGTTAAATCGCCATGAAGTGCTTCTATATCATAACCATTTTTTGATAATCTTTCAGAGATTTCTTGTGCATCAGCTTTGGTACGTGTGAATATGATGCCGTACATGCCTGGATTGAAATCGATTAATCTTTTTAATGTTTCATAGCGGTGATGAGCAGCCGTAATATAAAATTGGTGATCAATATTTACATTGCCGCTATTCTTTTTCCCTACAGTGATTTCCTTAGGTGAAGTCATGAAGTTTTTAGAAATCGCTCTTACTTCCGGTGGCATTGTTGCACTGAACAACCAAATGCTTTCTCTGTTGATGGTATTTTTTAATACAAAGTCAATATCATCTCTGAAGCCCATGTTAAGCATTTCATCAGCTTCATCCAATACGACGTATTTTACTTTTTGAAGATCGATTGCTTTTCTTTCGATAAGATCGATTAACCTTCCTGGAGTAGCTACAACAATCTGAACCCCTTGACGAAGGTTACGAATTTGCATAGTAATGGAAGCGCCACCATAAACGGCTTCAGTTTGAACTCCTTTTAAATGTTTTTTATAATCTAGCAAATCATTAGTTATTTGCAAACACAATTCACGTGTCGGGCAAACGATCAGTGCCTGAGGAAATCTATCAGCTGAGTTAATCAACTGAAGCAAGGGTAATCCAAAAGCGGCAGTTTTTCCGGTACCTGTTTGTGCCAATCCTACAAAATCAGTTGTTCCTGATAATAGAACAGGGATAGCTTGTTCTTGAATGGGTGTTGGGCTGGTAAATCCCAAGTCTGTAATAGCTTGTAAGATCTCGGTTTTGAGGCCTAATGCTTCAAATGTAGTCATTGTTTATTTTTTTAATGTAAAGACCCCTAATTGCAATAGCAATAAGCATGTGGTCAAAAAATGATTTTGATGGTCACATGTAATGCTTCGGGCCGTTGGGAAAGAAAAAATCTTAGTCAGAAAGATTCGCTTAAAACCTGTGTTCAACAGCAACTGAGCATGTCATGTAATTCTCAGTTAATATAAATTCGGTGCAAAGCTACGGTATTTTTTCCGTTATTCATAGTCTTTGCTGAGAAATTCAACTGTGATGGTTGCGTTTTAATAGCTAAAATAGAAAATAAAAGTGCACATCATTACGTCCGTATGGTAGTATAAGACCCATCATCATTTATTTTTATGATGGCACTGGGTTGTGCTGGCGCTGTTTCTTCTTGTCGGTATTGTACGATATAGTCCACACCTTCCTTAATCAATAGGTCTATGTCGGAAAAAAGTAAGGGTGTTGGAAATCCTGAAAGGTTTGCAGAAGTAGCTACAATGGGTTTGCCAAATTCCTGAAGGAGTGTTTTGCAGAATTTTTCATTCACCACTCGAATGCCTATACTACCATCTTCGTTGATGATATTTTTGGAAAGATTAAATGCGTGTTGGTATATTACTGTTACTGGTTTGTGAAGTCCTTTAATATAGTCGTATACTTTTATGGAAGGTTGTTGAGTGTACTTTGAAATATCCTGATCTTCTCCCACTAATACAATCATGCTTTTAGATTCCTGTCGTTTTTTAAGTGCATATATTTTGGCAACTGCTTCATCATTTGTAGCGTCACATCCAATGCCCCATACGGTGTCGGTCGGATAAAGAATCAGTCCTCCTTCCTGGAGTACTTTCAGACAATAAGTTATGTCATTTTCAAATTGCATCAACAATTGTTTAGTATTTGAATTAATGATGATGTTTCAATCAGATTGCCGCATTTAAAATGTTTTTCAGGGCAGGCTTTTTTTCCATGAAATCCACAGGGTCTACAGGATAAAATTTCTTTCGTTTCAACAATAAATGATTGGTCAGATAATGGCGTATAACCCAGCTCCGGAACGGTAGAACAAAATATTGCAGTTACAGGGGCGTTTACGGCAGATGCAAAGTGAAGTGGCGCACTGTCATTCGTGAAATTCATTGTAGCTAATTTCATGAGTGCTGCGGATTGTAAGAAACTTAATTGGCCTGCCAGTATTTGAATGTTAGGATGAGTAGCTGTCTGTTTAATTATATCACACTCTTTTTGATTGTCTTTACCTCCGAGTAAAAAAATGTTATACTGCTGATCAACTTGGTTAATAAACTCCATCCATTTATTGGAGGGAAATTCTTTTGTAAACCAAACGCTGGTTGGGGCAATGGTAAGGAATGGTTGTAAATTATATTGTTGAATACTTGCAAAATCTGCTTCGGAAGGGTATAAGCGGGGCTTGGTGAAATTGTTGTCGGTAAAATGTTTAATAAGATCATTATTTCTTTCTACTTCATGTCTGACTTGTTTGATATTTAATTCATGTTTTATTTTTTTTGAAAATAAAAAACTTAGCGGATTGCTATCAAAGCCAATCGTTTCTTTTGCTCCTGAAAAAGCAGTTAAAAATCCTGTCGCAAAATAGCGTTGAGCGTTGACTATTTTGTCATATTTTTTTGAGCGGATTTTTTTTAAAAGTTGGAATAGATTTTTGTATTTATCCTGTTTTTTATTCCAGATTAAAACCTCGTTGAGATGAGGGTTGTTGTCTAGCAAACTTTCATTGCCTTTACGAACTAAGAAATCAATTTTGCCATTCGGAAAATGAGTATGTAATTTTTCTATAAGTGCAGTGGCTAAAACGACATCTCCAATAAAAGCGGTTTGTATGATTAAGATTTTTTGCATGTATAGCAAAGTTATTATTCAAATATCATTTATTGATGTTTACTTATATAAACTTTAGTTCTTTAATATTTTAAGTTCGTTTAATCCCTATTTAGTAAATTTGTTCAAAAAAAATATGGACTTGAAAGCTAAAATTGTTGCGGCATTTGCTGATAGAGTACTTTTAAAAGATTCCACTTATTCAGATGCCGTAAGAGCTGTGATTGAAGAAGTGGATAATGGCAGGTTAAGAACGGCTGAGCCCATAGGTGATAGCTGGCAAGTAAATGAATGGGTGAAACAGGCCATTCTGATGTATTTTGCCATTCAGCCCATGGAGACGCATTCCTTACCTCCATTTGAATTTTATGATAAAATGAAATTGAAATCCAATTATAAAGAATTGGGTGTTCGTGCTGTTCCTCATGCGGTAGCCAGATATGGAGCTTATTTAGCCAAGAATGTGGTGCTGATGCCCTCTTATGTAAACATAGGGGCTTTTGTGGATGAAGGTACAATGGTGGACACTTGGGCAACGGTAGGAAGTTGTGCTCAAATTGGCAAGCATGTACACCTTAGCGGTGGTGTAGGTATTGGCGGTGTATTGGAGCCCTTGCAGGCAAGTCCTGTAATTATTGAAGATGGTTGTTTTATAGGAAGTCGTTGTATTGTAGTAGAAGGAGTAAGGGTGGGTAAGGAAGCTGTACTAGGAGCTAATGTAGTACTTACGCAGTCTACAAAAATAATTGATGTTAGCGGACCAGAACCAATTGAAACAAAAGGGTATATTCCTGAACGTAGTGTAGTCATTCCCGGTAGTTATACAAAAACATTCCCTGCAGGTGATTACAATGTGAGTTGCGCTTTAATTATTGGCAAAAGAAAAACGAGTACAGATTTGAAAACGAGTTTGAATGATGCGCTTAGAGATTTTAATGTCGCGGTTTAGTTGATTAGTTGGTTGGTTGATTCGCGAATAAAATGATATGTTAACGATCTTAATTGGTATAAAAACATACCTAACTAATGGCATTTCTGTCTATATTTACGACCTAAAATTCTTGCTTGATGAAAAGAAAATTATTGTTGCTATTTTTTTTATTTTTTAGCGTATTATCTTTTTCACAAGTAAAGATATTATTTGATGCGAAAAAAGCTGAAACTGCAGCTAATGCAGATTGGGTTATAGATGCAGATGCTCAAAATTTATTTTGGACGAATACGGGAACAAGCAATACTTGCACGCCTGCAGGCACCACTAATTGTCACCAGTCTAATGCTCAGCGATTCCCAACTCCCGCTCAATCAGGCATCACTTCTACCACCTTAGAAGATTACTGGAGTGGAGGGCTTTCCTATTGGGGTATTGATTGTGTAAAAAGAGGCTATGTTGTGGAGTCCTTGCCTTATAATGATAGCATTACTTTTGGCAATAGTACCCATGTACAGGATTTGTCTAATTACAAAGTGTATGTTGTTTGTGAACCAAACATAAAATTTACGGAAAGAGAAAAAACGGCAATTTTAAATTTTGTAAATGCCGGGGGCAGTTTATTTATTGTTTCAGATCACAATGTTTCAGATAGAAATAACGATGGTTGGGACTCTCCACAGATATGGAATGATCTTATGAAATCCAATTCAACAGGGAATAACAATCCATTTGGTTTTATTTTTGATTCTGCAAATTTTTCTCAAACGTCAACTAACCTCGCTAACCTACCTTCCAATGATAGTATACTTCATGGGCCAATAGGCAATGTGGCAAAAGTAATGTGGAGCGGGGGAACGACTATGACAATAAATACTACTGCTAATTCATTTGTGAAACCTGTTGTATTTAAAACATCTAGCTCTATTTCAGGGAGTACGAATGTAATGGTTGCCTATTCTAGATACGGCAGAGGTAAAGTCATTGCTATGGGGGATAGTTCTCCTTGTGATGATGGGACAGGAGATCCAAACGATGTTTTATATACCGGGTATATGGTGGATGTTGCGCCCAATCATCGTAATCTGATTATGAATAGTACCATTTGGCTGGCTACTTTCGACCCTCCTTGCGATATTAACTATTGGAATGGAACAGTAAGCACTGCCTGGGAAAATCCTTACAACTGGAGCTGTGGAACAATACCTGATTCAAATACAGTGGTTCATGTAGATGCAAGTAAGGTTAATTATCCTATAGTGAATTCAAATGCCATTTGTAAAACTTTATATACTTCTCCTAATGTAACGGTGAAGGTTAATAGTGGGTTTAAATTGAGTGTAGTGGGGCATCTGTAGTGTGTATTTTTTGAAGAAATAAAAAAAGTCGCCACAAATTTTTATGGCGACTTTTTTATGATGTTTATTATTTAAAAAGTTGCAGATCCATTTGATTGGTAAGTGTATTTGAAAATATAAGAAACAATATTAGGAGTATTACCTACGAATGGTTCATATCCAGCTGAAAGCATTATCATTTTTACATAATGGTTACCATCTGCTGTTTTAAAGAAGAATATTTTTCCTGCTTTAGGGAAAAATGTACGTGTTTGTGGATTGTAATCGTACCAACTGCCATCTTTTATTGCTCTTTTTGATGTTAAAGTATCATAAGCGTAACCCAAAGTAGGCGCAGTTGTTGTGGTATCATATAATCCGTCTCTAAAAATAGCGCCAGCATTGCCTGGGCCACCAGAATAGCTATTCACAATAAATGTTGAGCGTCTCATCCCAAAATCCCAGTTGTTAGAAGCCGAATCAGAGATAGGGATTACATTGCCATCACTAAAACGAAAAAGTGTGTAATGAGTGGTGTCTGTATTAAAGGCAACTTTTATAGTTTTCAATCCGGTGATTACTGAAGTCGTCTGGTCTTCAACTTTTGTACATGCTACAAAAGCTGTGGCTAATGTGAAGAATAAAATGATTTTTTTCATGGTGTTATTTTTTTAATTTTTATTGAATAAATGGTTTAATGAATAATTGATATTTATAAAGAATAAGCGGCCGGCAATATTTGGCATTTGTAATACATTGGTGTAATTGAATAAGTTGTCAACTCCAATTTGAACATTGAGGTTATATATTATTTTTTTACTGGCAGTTAGATTTGCCATCCAATAACCTTGAATCATCTCTCTGTCATCATCTATAATATTATTACCATTGACATCACTGTATCCATATTTACCGCGATAGAGTAGTCTAAAGAAGATGTCCCAATCTTTATTATCACTTTCCCAGGATATTTTCCCATTGAATGTATGTCTTGACCGATTGCTTAATCCATAATAGTCTGACTTGGAAACCAGCGTCGTTACATAGGTATTAGGATCTAGCTTGTAAATTTTCCCTGCATTAATTTGGTCTAAAACATCTTTATCTTTTGCTTCAAGGTATTGGTAGCCCAATGCCAAGGATAGATTTTTTAAAATAAAATATTTGATATCAATATTGAATCCTTGTGTAAAAATTCGATTGATGTTGTGATAACTATAAATACTTCGGTCATTTGTTTTTTTAATAGGAAGTAAATAAACATCTATCAAATTGTCAATGTCGTTTCTGAATATGCCGGCTTCTATATGAATTTTATCACTATTGTAATTAATGCCAAAATGAGTGCCAAAGGATTTTTCTGGGTTCAGTAAGTTTGTTGTTGAATAGGGGGTAATATTAGAGCCTGATTCTAATTCTCCTTGTTGTTGTAAATGCTGTAATTCATCAGACAATACATTCGCACCTATTAAAGAATAGCCAATTTGAGCATTGTAAAAATTCAGATACATATGCCTAAAGTCAGGGGCTTTAAACCCATAGCCGGCGGAAGCTGTAAATTTCCAAGTTGAATTAGGTTTGAAAGCAGCTGCAATTCTTGGGCTTAAATTAATTGCATAGTCAGTTCTTTTATCTAGTCTTGCACCTGCTATAAAGGTTAGTTTTTTTTGAAGATAATACCATTCGTTTTGTGTAAAAACATAACTGCTAAATAAGTTCTGTTTGCCTGCATATCTTGAAGCATCAATTGTTTCAAAGTAGGAGCCAATTCCTGCAATGTAATTTCTTTTTGAAGTAGTGCTTTGAAATTGAATTTCAGGTTTTAGTATTGATTGATTAAAACTAGTCTCATCAAATTTTACATTTGTACCTTCAAGGTTAACTAATGATATATTAGAGTAGCTGTCATAATAAGTTCTGAAAAACAATTTATTTTTGGGTGATACCTTATAGGTAAGTTGGGAGAAAAGACTATTGTCTTTTTCTTTAGTGTAGCCTTTAACGATTGCAGGTTGTGACTGCCAGTATATTTGATAATCGTTTGTTTGTTTTGAATCAAAATTTCGATACGAAATCAGTAGTTGCGATTTCGATGATATTGCTTGTGTTATTTTAAAATGCATGGTCCAATCTCTATAAGGATCTATTGTTTTCCCATAAGTATTTTGGTCTAAATCAAATCCCTGCGTTGCGTAACGGTTCATGTAAATCTGGATCCCTGTTTTATTTAAATGATTTGAATAAGAAATTGTTTGAGCATAAGTGTTATTGGTGGAAGTGTGTAATTGTAAATTTGCATTTTCGGATTTTGGAGGATCAGTAATGATGTTGATTACGCCAGCCATTGCCTCGCTACCATATAAACTTGAAGAAGGGCCTTTTACAATTTCAATCTGTTTAATATTCCCAGTTGCAATTCTTCCTAGTTTTAAAATGCCGGCATTTCGCCCCACCAATGGTTCTCCATCCATTAGAATTGCAGTGTAGGAAGGGTCGAGCCCAAGCATTTGAACTCCTTGTCCAAATGGGTTTGGGTAGCCATTTAATGAGGTTGCCAAGCTACTGTTTACAATTACAACCCCAGTTAATTCTTGTAAAACATCTTGAAATTTAAGAGAGCCAGTTTGCAGAATATAGCTCTTGGGAATCAATAGAGTAGGCACCGCTACATTACTCAATTTTGTTTCTGTTCTAGTAGAAGTTACTACAATTTCATCTAATGTCTTTGCGGGATTTTTGCTCGTGTCATTTTGAGCAGTTGCTATCTGGAAACTGAAAATAATAAAATAAAATAAAATAGATTTTCGCATACAAAACTATTGCGACGCGAATTTCCGTTTATTTTAATAGAGTATTGTCATCTACTTGTCTTAAATACCCCAAAATCATGAATTATGACATTGCTATGACAAAAAAATCCCGGAAACTTGAAGTAACCGGGAGTGTTTTAAAAATATCTTATAATGTAAACTCAATCGATATTATTTATCCATTCACATGAATGAGATTGCCATTTGTTGTGACAGTGTATTGCTTTAGTGAAGAAGACGCTGGCCCGCTAGTTACACTACCAGAATTGTCAAATGTAGCTTGATGGTTTGGACACAAGAACCTATCATTTCCACCTTGGTATTGAACTGCAGTACCTTGATGTGTACATGATTGTGATACTGCAATAATATTTCCTGCAGTGGTTTGTGCTATGATAACACCATTCAGATATATATCCACCGAGGTTGAGTAAAGCTGCATACTGAGGATCAGTTTTATCAAATGTAAAATCAACCGTAGGAGCGGGGGTATTGTTATTTTCATCTTTTTCGCAACCGCCTAAGCAAGATGTCAGAGCCAATGCTGCTGCGGAAAATCCCAGAGAGGATAAGAATTCTTTTCGGTTCATTTTGTGAATGTAAATAAGCGAATAAAATTTGAATGACGAAGTAATTTAAAATAATTGGAATCTACAATTAAATGAAGTTCATTCCTGATTTTTTAACAAATAGAATGAGGAGGTTGATTTAATGTAAACGGAATAGAATTATGCTGAAGTAGTATTGAAACTGGCTTTTATTTTCTCTGTAAGATTAGTGTCAATCATTTTACATGCAATATTAATCATGTTGTGAAATGCTTTTGACTGAGAAATGCCATGACCAATAATAACAGGCTTGTTTACCCCAAGAACAGGGACGCCGCCATAAGCTTCGAAGTTGAAGCGTTCAAAATGTTCGTCTTTTATATTTCTGCGTTTTACGATATCGTAAATGCTTTCAGCTAGTTTTAAAGCCACATTCCCGGTAAATCCATCACATATCATTACATCGGCTTTGTTCATCAAGATATCTCTTCCTTCAATATTGCCAATGAAATTAAGCTGGTTATTTTCTTTTAATAAAGGGTAGGTGGCTTGTGCCAAAATATTTCCTTTGCCTTCTTCTTCTCCTAAGTTGACCAATCCAACTTTAGGGTTGTTTATGCCAAGAATATGTTCCGCAAATAAAGATCCAAGAATGGCGAATTGATTAAGGTTCTCTGGTTTGCAATCTGCATTCAGTCCTACGTCAGCCAATAATCCTAAACTGCCATCTTCTCTTGGAATATAAGCACCAATTGTAGGTCTGATGACGCCTTCGATTGCTTTAATCGTAAACAAGGCACCAACCATCATTGCTCCTGTATTTCCGGCACTGATGAAAGCGTCTATTTTTCCAGTTGCTAATAACTGAAATCCTATAGCGATAGAGGAATCTTGTTTTTCTTTTAATGCTTTTGTTGGATGTTCGTGCATTTCAATAACCTGAGAGGTATGCACAATAGTATAAGTATCTGGAGATAAGGTAAACGCTTTGAGATGGTTAGCAATAGCCACTTCATCACCAATCATAACTACATGAGAAGTCTGAGCATTGCTATTCAGAAATTCAGCGGCCCCTTTTACGGCCTCAAGAGGGGCGAAGTCGCCACCCATCATATCTATACCAATTCTAATCATGAGAAAAATTTATACTAAAAATTCCAAAATCCTGATTGAAATGATTCAACCCTGAATTTTGGAATCTAAGATTTCGGATGAAAAGATTAAGCTCTTAATGGTGCTTTTTCAGCTACCAGTTTGCCTTTGTAAAACAACTTTCCTTCACTAACGTGAGCACGATGGCGTACATGGATTTCTCCAGTTGTAGAATCGGTACTCAAAGTCGTTTCAGTAGCTTTGTAATGTGTTCTTCTTTTTGCACTGCGTTGTTGCGAATGGCGCCTTTTTGGATTTGGCATGACTGTATAATTTTAATATTTAATTGTTTGTGTTAATTTTCTTTGAATTGATCCAATCCCTTCCAAAGGTCATTGGCATTGTTTTCGGAATGTTTCTTTTCCATTTCTTCTAATTTTTTAAGCACTTCCAGATTGCATTGTGGACCTCCCACTTTGTCGGGGGAGCACATTTTTTGCATTGGAATACTTAGCATAACGAATTCATAAATCCAGTCACCGACATCCAAATGGCTTTCGGTTCTTGAGATATAATAAACGTCGGGGTCTTCTTCTTGATCATTCATTTCCTCAGGATTATCTTCCAATTTTACCAGCATTTTGAAATCATCCCATAAATCAATGGTTAAGGGATTTCCACATCTGTCGCAAGTGACCAACGCATTTCCTGCTACTTCAAATTTGAGTAACATAAAACTGGTGTTTTTTTCAAGCGACATTTTTACGCTGGCTTTTGGATTTAAAAAATCCTGAGCCCCTTTTTCTGCAAAGAACTTTTCGTCTAACTCATAGTTAAACTCATGAACGCCTGGTTTCAATCCCACAAATGCCACTTCAAATGCCCTCTTATTAGCCATTGCGTTCAAATTAAAGGACGGCGAAGGTAAGGCATTATATTGAATATTCAGCGTTATAGCTTGATTTTTGTATTGGGGGAGTGAAAAATCCTTCTTTTTTGGTATGTTTTAATAGATTTTTGATCTTGCCAGATCATAATAAGATTGTTTATCTTGGTGCTTTTTATATTATTAATGAGCGTTTCAAAGGGTATAATTCAGGTTTATGAAGGCTAAAAAAAGAGCGATCCTATTTTTTTCTTTAATAATATCTTGTTTGCTTCTCCATTTTTACTGTTGGGATAAGTTTAGGGTAGAAAATAGCTATTCCAGTCATCTGTATCCTTTCTTTTCTGATTTGTTGAGAAGATGTTATGGTAATTTTTATTTCAGTATAGGAGATTTGATCTATGGGTTACTTGCTTGTTGGATCATTTGGAGGATGGCAAAAGCGGTAAGATCAATATTTGTACAACCAGATAAAATAACAACATCAATTGCCAGAGGAATCTTGAATCTGTTGAATGTGATGATGATGGTTTATTTGCTTTTTAATTTTTGCTGGGGGATCAATTATGATCGAAAGGGCATTGCCTGGCAAACAGGTATTGAAATGAAGGAGTATGATTCAATGGACTTGAAAAAAATCAATGAATTGTTGCTTGAAAAAGTCAACCAGTCTAAAATGAGTTGTTCCATAAATACATTAACAATAGTTTCGGATCAGGATGTATTCAAAAAAGCAATTGCAGCATATCAAAAGTCTGCTGATACTTTTTCGTTTTTAAAATTCAATCATATTGCTGTCAAACCATCTTTATGGGGTTGGCTGGGAAACTATTTAGGTTATACAGGTTATTACAATCCTTTTACCGGGGAAGCTCAGGTAAATACTACGATTCCTCCATTTACCCAGCCGTTTATTGTTTGTCATGAGATGGCTCACCAACTGGGTTATGCGAAGGAAAGTGAGGCGAATTTTGTGGCTTATCTTGTTTCAAAGTATTCGGATGATGAGGCGCTCAAATATTCGACTTATTTGGAGTTGTTTTTTTACGCGAATAGAAATTTGTATGAGTATGATTCAACTTCGGCTATCCATTATCGTGATAAATTAAACAGCTTGGTAAAGCAGGACATCAAAACCATAATTGCTTTTAATCTGGCTCATAAAAACAACATAGAGCCATTAATAACATGGGGGTACGATTTATTTTTGAAAAGTAACCAACAGCCAAAAGGGATGCTAAGTTATAACCAGGTAACCGCATTTTTAATTAACTATTATCGTAAATTCGGTTCCATTTAATCTTTACTTTATTAACTAGAATCTGATGAGTAATACAATTTGGAAGTTGAATTAGGGGGAGACGTTTCAAAAGGTTGATTGGTTGATTGGTTGATTGGTTGATTGGTTGATTGGTTGATTGGTTGATTGGTTGATTGGAATTTTTTGTCACAAATTAAACCTTTTAAACCTATTCAACCTCTGAAACCATTCACTAAAACACATTCTTCCACATCATACTTTCTACAGGACGATTGGGTTGGCCACTATATTTCGCATTTTTCTTCTCATTGTATTTAACTTCTATTTCTCCATCAACAGGAAAATAAATAAGCTGTCCAATGGGCATTCCTTTGTATACTCGTACGGGTTGTTTAACAGAGATTTCCAGAGTCCAGTTGCCGCAAAATCCCACATCTCCTTTTCCAGCTGTGGCATGGATATCAATGCCTAAACGCCCTGTGGAAGATTTTCCTTCCAAAAATGGGACATGAGCATGTGTTTCAGTGTATTCTTCCGTTACGCCTAAATAAAACATAGTCGGCAGAAGTAATATTCCTTCATCCGGTATCTCGAAATGAGTAATGGTGTTGTGTTTTTTTGCATCAAGTTCCTGTTGATCATAGGTAGCTAAATGCTTGCCCAGATGGACATCGTAGCTATTGCTTCCAAGGCATTCTCTTAGGTAGGGCACTACTTTTATAGTGCCTTTCTCCATTTCTTCCAGAATTCTTTTATCACTTAAAATCATTTGTGCGTGGTTATTTGTTATTTTGTAAAAATAAAAGTTTCATTTTTCAATTGTACGGTTATCGTTTAAATTATGCCACTGGTTTATCAACAAAATATCAACGAACACGCAAAAATAGGGGTTTGGCATATAACTGAATCGGAAACTTTCTTTTCGGAAAAGGCAGCTGCCCAGTATATAATTAACCATCCCAAAAAAAGAGTACAGCATCTCGCAGGGAGACATTTATTAAAAGTCATGGAGCATAATTTCCCTGTCGAATTGATACAAATCAATAAACATGGGAGACCGTTTCTGGAAAACAACTTGTTTTATTTTTCAATCGCTCACAGTGAAGCTTACGTGTCGGTAATTATCAGTACAAAGAATAGCGTGGGAGTTGATATAGAATCTCCTAATCCTAAAATCGAATCCATTAAAGATAAATTTCTTTCTGCGTATGATATCAATAGTTTATCAAAAATAGCTCAAAGTAATGTTTACCAATTCACGATGGGATGGTGCGTAAAAGAAGCTCTTTACAAATGGGCTGGATTAAGTGGGATAAATTTCAAGCTGCAATTGAATATTAAATCAGTCATGAAAGAAAATGACCTTTATACAATTGATTGTGTCGTTGAAAAAGACAGCGTTAAAAAAAGTGTTCTTGTAAACGGGATTGTATTAAACGATAATATTTTGACCTGGGTTTGTTAATTTCTACTCTTCAATAACAGCAGTATCATCCTGATTGTTGTTCAACTGCATGTCTATCGTGTTTTGTCCGGCGATTCCTTCTATAGATCCTGAAATGTGTAATGAATTCTGGATGATTAAATCAATTTGCTTTTCTTTTTTCTTCCAGTTTTTTTCAAAATCTTCTCTTTCTTTTTGCAACATTCCTCTCAGATTTCTAAAGCCATCTCTTATTGCATTCCAATTGCCTACAAACTCCTGGCTTGTTAAATAATTGTATAGAGAAACCATTTTCTCTCCTTTGTTTTCTTGGCTTTTTTTCGATTCGTTTATTTTGATAATTGCATTTCTTAGAACTGTGGTCAGACTTTTCACTTCTTTGAAATTGCAGATGTATACGCCGTTTTTTTCGCCAAATTGATCCATGTCTTTTGGCATTGATTTGGTGACAATAACAGCAATATCGGCACCTTGAGATAACATATCCGTTTTTAATTTTTCAATCCATTCTGCGGTGAAACTTTCTGTACGTTTACTTTCGAAAATGATTTTGCCACAGTCTTGCCCATTGGCATTTCTAATGGTTTGAATACAATCTGCTCCTCTTACTCCTTTGCCAACTTCGCTAATCACATCAAAGGGGAAATTGGCTCTCAGTAATTCTTCCAATGCTAATTCCTGCACTTCGCCTTGAAGTTGCATGGAACCCTGTTCTGCTTTGCGCTTCATTTCATCAGCCAGTTTTTTTTGGTCTTCAAGTTGCTTTTCCAGTTCTTTCATTCGCATGTTTAACTCGTCCTCTTTTAGAGAGTTCTTCGATTGCTCTTGTTGCCTGATGGTATCTGTAAGGGTTATACGCTCGGATTGTAATTTTTTCTGAATGGTGATTTCTAATTCTGCTTCTTTGTTCTTGAGGGCTTCTTCTTTTTTAAAATATTCAAGCTCTTGTTCTCTGGCTTCTTTTAATTTTGTACTGTTGTCTATATTTTGTTGCTCGAGTAGTTTTAGTTTATTTTCGAAATCAGATGTGACAGACTTTTGAATCTGCTCTTGCAATTCCACTGCGATTTTGGATTTTTCCTGCTTCAGTCGTTCTGCAAATAAGTCATTTAGATTTTTCTTTTTTTCTTCAAATTGCAATTGCTCTGCTTCAAATGTTTTCTTATCTGTTTCAATTAATAATAGTTCGTCGTTGAGTTTTGACTGGTACTCTTGTTGATATTTTTTTTCAATATCAGCTGCAAGAACATTTTCTACATCAATAGATTTACCGCAATTGGGGCATGTGATATCGTTTGTCATATTGTTGCTTTTAAAAAGTGGCATGGTTTATTTAAAAAAATTATGGTTCGTTTAAATACGAACCATAATAAGTGCGGCAAAGGAGATTCGAACTCCCAAGCCCTTTCGAGCGCTACCACCTCAAGGTAGTGCGTCTACCAATTTCGCCATCGCCGCATTGTTTGGAGGACAAATATAAATTGAAAGGATTGATTTTTGAAATAATAGTGAAGATCAATGATAATATGGCTCTTAGCGAGCTTCTTATCTGAAGAGTATAATTCTGAAGGTGGTACCTTTTCCTATTTCACTTGATTTTACGTACAATTGGCCTTTGTGATATTGCTCAATAATTCTCTTGCTTAGTGAAAGGCCAAGTCCCCAGCCACGTTTTTTTGTAGTAAATCCTGGTTTGAAAACCGAAGCGATATTCTTCTTGGTGATTCCTTTTCCTGTATCTTTTACATCAATTTTTATTTGGGTCGGTTCGTTTTTGATATCAATCGTAATCGCTCCTTTACCATCCATTGCATCCAACGCATTTTTTAGTAGATTTTCAATTACCCAGTCAAATAATGGAGGATTAATTAATGTTACAATTTCGTTTTCTCCCTGATTAATAATGGAGAATTTTACTTGTTCACTTGATCTCCGCTTGATATAGTTTACCATGTTTTCAATCTGGAGCATAAGATTTGTTTCCTCAAGTTGAGGTTTGCTGCCAATTTTTCCAAAACGTTCGCTTACCAGTTTAAGTCGGTTAATATCTTTCCCCATTTCGGCAGCAATCTTTTCGTTAGCTGTATTTCCCTTTAGCATTTCTACCCATCCATCTAAAGATGAAAGTGGCGTTCCTAATTGATGAGCAGCTTCCTTCGCCATTCCAGCCCAGACTTGGTTTTGTGTTGATTTATTTCTGACAGAAATAGTGGTGAGTGTGATAAAAATAAACAAGGCGATGATCACTAATTGAACAATGGGGTAGTACTGAATTTCTTTAAGTAAATCAGAATCGCCATAATAATAATTATTAAAAATAAGTGGGTCTTTGCTTATTTCAACTTTTATGCAATTGTGTTTCTTTTTAAATTCAATTACTTTTTCTTTTAAATAATTACTATCTGATTTGACTAATTGAGAATCGAGATTTAAAAATTCTCCAATTGGATTGTCGTATTCGTCAGTACCAATAATGGGGATTTCTGTGTTTTCATTTGTAATAACATTTGTGAGGTTTAATGCTGCTTCATCATTCGTTACGCTTCTTGTTTTCAAAGATTCTACCCACACATTTACTTTTCTTCTTTCATCAGCTGCAATTTTCCTGGATAAATAATTAGAATAAAAGATGGTTCCTGATACAATTGAAATAGCAAGAATTGCCAATAAGGTTCGCCAGTTTAGTAGTTGAGAAAACATGAGTAAAAGTAATAAATTGGTGATTAAAAACTGTAAGTTTGTGCAAATTGTTGTTTTCAGTCATAGATTTGTTGTTTTAGTAAATCAAAAGAGAAAATTCGAAATTAAAAAATGAGGACTCCTTCAGTTGCTATTGTTATTTTGAATTGGAATGGGAAATTGTTCTTAGAGAAATTTCTTCCTTCAGTTTTATCGAGTACTTATTCCAATAAGCAAATTATTGTTGCCGATAATGCATCTACCGATGATTCCATTTCTTTTTTAAAGCAACATTATCCTGAGGTAGGTATTTTAATAAATCCTGTGAATGAAGGTTTTGCAAAGGGATACAATACTGCTTTGAAGCAGGTTAGTGCTGATTATTATGTGCTGCTGAATAGTGATGTGGAAGTCACTTCGAATTGGATAGAGCCGATTATCAATTTGATGGAAGCGGATCAATTAATCGCAGCTTGCCAGCCCAAGTTATTAGATTATTACCATAGGGACTATTTTGAATATGCTGGGGCCTCTGGTGGCTGGATTGATTATTTCGGATATCCGTTTACGAGAGGACGCATTTTTGACACCTGTGAAAAGGATTATGATCAATATGATACGGCTATCCCTTGCTTTTGGGCGACAGGCGCTGCCATGTTTGTAAGAGCAAGTATTTACCATGAAATGAAGGGTTTGGATTCCTATTTTTTTGCGCACCAGGAGGAGATTGATTTGTGCTGGAGAATGCAATTGCAAGGGTATAAGGTATATGTCCAACCTGCATCTGTAGTATATCATGTTGGTGGTGGGACTTTGCCGAAGGGGAATAATAAAAAAGTCTATTTAAACTATAGAAACAATCTGATTATGATGGCTAAAAATTTGCCTTTCTTATCAGCATGCTGGAAGCTACCTTTTAGATTTGGACTTGATGCTTTTTCTGCATACAGGGCTTTTTTTAATGGTGATCGAGGCCATTTCATTGCTGTTGGCAAAGCACATTTCAATTTTTTTTACTGGTTATTTTTTGTAAAAAATGAAACTTTTAGGGGTGGTAAAAAAAGGAGATTAGTTGCAGGAGTTTATGCTGGGATGGTCGTTTGGGATTATTTCATAAAAAAGAAGCGGACTTTCAAACAAATTCTTTCTTTTAAATAAAGTTTTTTTACTTGGAAACCTTATTTTTGCGAACATAAAAAAGTACAATATGGAAAAAGAGTATATTGAAGTTATTGATAACACTGGCAAAGATTTCGCTCACAATTGGGTTTCAACCTCTAGATTTCTTTGGTTTTGTCAGGTTTTTATTATTTTGGCATTCGTTTTGGGAGGATGTTATTCTTTATATACGCATGGGTATAAGGGTAAGCCTGAGGTGAATGTTCCTGAGAATACTTTGTATAATCCTCAGTATAAATAAAGTTGGGTTTTTAGACTGACATCCCTTATTTTTGCAGTCCTAAAAAATAGTTCTTATAATAACCGCGGAAGTAGCTCATTTGGTAGAGCACGACCTTGCCAAGGTCGGGGTGGCCGGTTCGAGCCCGGTCTTCCGCTCAAGAATTGGTCCCGACGATGTCGGGATTTTTTTTCAACATTTGTTTTGCAATTATGCAAGACGAATAGTGTCACTCGGGTGGTGGAACTGGTAGACACGCAGGACTTAAAATCCTGTTTGCAGCAATGCAAGTAACGGTTCAATTCCGTTCCGGGGCACGAAGCGACTTTAAGTCGCTTTTTTTATGCCTGTACATAATTGAAAAAAGGAGCACAATGTTCCCGGTTTCTAA
>CAIKYB010000018.1 GCA_903831575.1 uncultured Bacteroidota bacterium
ACAATATGAAAATCTTTCGTGATTGGTCATTTCTTGCAAATCCTCTCACTAGATAAATCCCTGTAAAGTAATTAAAAGTGATTGAAGCAAGCAACAATAGCACATATACTGGATTCCACCAGCCATAGAAAAATAACGAAGCTGCACCTAACCAAGCAGCAGCCCAAAGTTGGTTGTATCTACCTATTTGAAAAAATACAAACAGGGAAATAGGTAGAAAAATAAAGATAAACTCATATGAATTAAAAAGCATTATGTTGTCTATAAACTATTTAAAAAAAAATTAACAATAAGTCTACTAAAAACTATGAAACTTAATTAATATTTACTCCTAAATCAAGTAATAGCTCATGCAAAGTATTGGCTGTTAACTGGTAACCTTTTGATCCGAAATGGGT
This sequence comes from uncultured Bacteroidota bacterium, assembly GCA_903831575.1. Lineage (GTDB taxonomy): Bacteria > Bacteroidota > Bacteroidia > Chitinophagales > Chitinophagaceae > Ferruginibacter. The sequence goes on from CAIKYB010000018.1 coordinate 399, forward strand.
ATCGTTAGGCAAATATATATCTCTTTCACCACTATCTATTGCTTTCTTTATGGCAATGTCCAATTTTGGAGTATGGATATTACTATTCTTTAATTGCAGGAATAGATCCTTTAACATTGTAAATTCTGGACTTATAATGTAGTCTGAATAAGCAGAACCTTTGTCAGGAATAGGCATAAGTACGAATATAGTTTTGCCATTTGCTTGCACAATGCTCTGAATTTTTCCAACTGCACAAATCGAAGATGAGATTTCATCAGGCTTCCAGACCTTGGAATCAAACCATGTTTGCAATAACAAAACTTCTGAACTACGCAAGTTGGAAAATAAATCATTTCTGGTCAATGAATATTTGTTTACTTTTGAGAAATCAGTATTAAATATTAATCGAAGAACGCTATTTTCAAGGTAGAGTAGTGAAAATTTCAAATTGATTTTCGACAAATCGACTGATGTGTCTCTTATTCTCTTTTCAAATAAATTATTTTGTGCTTTATAAGCTAAGTTCCAATTCGCATTAAATTTGGCTACTTCTTGAATATTGCAATTTGTATTATCTGAATAAAAGCGGAGAGGAAATAAACGAACGCCAACTTCCACTATAAACAATCTAGGAGGATCATTTTTAAATATCGGATTATTGATTATGTCATCTACTGTCGTATTATCCCAACTTAAAGTAGTAAAACTCAACCCATTATGCTCAGTGAAATAAGATTGCCATAATCCTTGTTTTGAAAAGGAGTCGCCCAGAACAACAATATCATAATATTTTTCATAGGAATGATTAAGTCGTACATTCTGATTTAGGGCTTCTTGTGGGATATTCCAGCCAAAATCTCTCTCAGCATACCCGCCCATACGAGTCAGGTCACCTTCTAATGGTTGGATATAAATTGAAACAGCGGATAACAAGCCTAACCCAAGCAATACTATTAGTAAATATCTTAATATAAATTTCTTTGATTCATTCAAGTCTTTATGCATAATACCCAATTGCTCGAACTAAAATTGGTAATATAGAAATTCACTAACCTTCGTTATACTAGCCAAACCAATAATGGTTAAAGCTGCAATTAAAAAAGACCACAATAAATCCGGCTGCCAAATAAATTTGGGAACATATTTTTTATCACCTGGATAAGGAGTCAGGGCTGGGAAATATTTATCCATAATTTGTTGTGAATTAGGCATTAACCAAATCAGGATAGATAAATAAAACAGAGACTTAAATGCATCTGAAGAAAAGCCCGTGTCCATTACGCGAGCATTGAGCTTTTGAAATGAAAATCCCAAAAAAGTTACAACTGGCTCCAAAAAACCAAGTTGGTTTTTCCATTCCAGAGGTAGCGCTATACCATGGAGTGCTAACATTCCCCCTGCCATCAACCCCGCACTATTTAAATCTTTCGTCCTAAAAAACGCCAATGAAAATACAAATGCCAAAAATGTCAAAGCACACCCAAGAAAACTACCCATTGCAGTGCTGTACCTCAAATCCTGCCCCATTTTCCTTCTAAGGTTTCGCCAGAGGTGATTTATTGTCAAATAAAATCCATGCAATCCTCCCCACAACAGATAATTCCAGCCTGCACCATGCCAAAGGCCACCGATCACCATGGTGATCGACAAATTCATCATTAATTGCCATGATTTCTTTTTTCCATGGCTAAGAGGCGTATAAATATATTCTCGTAAAAATCTGGAAAGCGTCATGTGCCAACGTCTCCAGAATTCGAAAATGTTGACCGCTTTATAGGGGGAATGAAAATTCAATGGCAATCTAATGCCTAGCATCAATGAACTACCTATCGCCATGTCCGAATAGCCTGAAAAATCAAAATATAACTGAAAGGCATAGCAGAATCCACCTAACCAAGCTTCCAAAAATGTCAAAATCTGACCACTATCTGCGATTGAATAAACAACCACTGCATGGGGGGCTATGCCATCAGCCAGAACAGTTTTCTTAAATAAACCCATAAAGAAAACCGTTAAACCAACAGCAAGATTTTGGTTGTTAAATTTATAAGTGGTGCTATTCTCAAACTGTGGGATCATCTCCTTGTGATGAATAATCGGCCCAGCAATTAAATGCGGGAAATAGGTAATGAATAAAAGGTAATGAATAAAATTGTAGCCTTTTACTTCACCACGGTATGCGTCAACGAGGAATGCAATTTGAGTAAATGTGAAGAATGAAATCCCGAGGGGTAGAATAATATTATCAACCTTCCATTCCAATCCGGTCAGTACATTTAAGTTGTTAATAAAGAAATTTGTATATTTGTAATAACCCAAAAGCGATAAATCAAAAACCAGACCTATGATGAGAATTGATTTAGATTTAGTACATTTGCCACTATTACGAAGTACCCTGATTAGCCAAACCCCTAAAGAATAGTTAACAAAGATGGATGAAAGCAATAGAATTAGATAATTAGGATTCC
>CAIKYB010000019.1 GCA_903831575.1 uncultured Bacteroidota bacterium
GATTTGGTTTTAGTTTTCATCGGGATAAATATGTTTAATCGTACTTATCATTTAAAATAGAAGTTGACTGATATTGGATTCGGTTTTTTCTGGATATTGAAAAGAACTTTGGTTTTGTCTGGATTTTGGATAATGATTGATCTGTTATTAATCAATCAACTTCTGACACAAAGATGCGATGCTTTAAGGTGCTGTACAAGAGCGTTATTGCTCTATTTTAGCGTTGATGTAATTACGGGTTATAACGTAGAAAGCTCTTGTTTATTTGTGTAAACCTACTATGATGACTATCGTAATAATACGTTTTTGGAGTCTGTGAGCATAACTAAAATAAAAAATGCCACGTCTTGAAACGCAGCATGGGGTAGCTTTTAATCGTTAACGTTAAGTAACGTAAATTTATTTAGAGAGACTTTGTATAATGTCGTACTTGGTTGCAATTTGATAAAATCCGCTATCATCTTTACTTAATACAGCTCCATTTTCTTTGTTGATATAAGCACTTAGTCTTTCTACAGGCGTTTCAAAACTAACTTCAGGGTAAGGGTTTTCCATAACAGCTGAAACTAATTGAGTTTTAATTTCTGCATTATTAAGCATTTTATCAAATAGTCCGCTTTCAGATATGGCCCCTATATTTTTGCCATTCTCAAAAACCGGAATATTTTCAATGTCATATTTCTTCATTAATCCAATTGCTTCCAAAACAGTATGTGTAGGGGCAAGGCTTATTAATTTTTGACTTTTTCTTCCATTGATAATTTCTTTAAATGTTTTTACATCCAAAAAACCTCTTTCCATCATCCATTCGTCATTGTATACTTTCCCAACATAGCGGCTTCCGTGGTCATGAAAAATACAAACTACAACATCATCTTTTTTTAACTGGTCTTTCAATTGAAAAACGCCCTGAAGACAACTTCCTGCGCTATATCCACAAAACATACCTTCTTCTTTGGCAATTCTTCTTGCCATAACCGCGCCATCCTTATCAGTTACTTTAGTGAAGGCATCGATAAATTTCATATCGTAATTTTCAGGAACAAAATCCTCTCCAAATCCTTCACTGATATATGGATACACCTCGTTCTGGTCGAGTTCTCCTGTTTCAAAATATTTCTTTAACAATGAGCCGTAGCTGTCAATTGCCCATACTTTAATATTGGGGTTTTGCTCTTTCAAATATTTCCCTGTACCAATGATGGTTCCGCCGGTTCCTGTTGCTACTACTAAATGAGTAACTTTCCCTTCTGTTTGTTGCCAAATTTCAGGGCCAGTTTGTTCATAATGCGCTTGTCTGTTGGCTAAATTGTCATATTGATTGACATACCAGGAGTTAGGGATTTCTGTAGCCAATCTTTTTGACACAGAATAGTAGGAGCGTGGATCTTCAGGTTCTACATTAGTAGGACAAACAATAACTTCAGCGCCTACGGCTTTTAGAATATCGGCCTTTTCTTTAGATTGCTTGTCTGTAGTGGTAAAAATGCATTTGTATCCTTTTACGCACGCTGCTAGCGCCAAGCCCATTCCGGTGTTTCCGCTGGTTCCTTCTATAATAGTACCACCTGGATTTATTTTACCTTCTTTTTCTGCTACTTCAAGCATTTTTAAAGCCATTCGATCTTTTATGGAATTTCCAGGATTGAAGTATTCAACTTTTGCTAAAACGGTGCAGGGTAAATCCTGGGTGATTTTATTGAGTTTAATTAGGGGAGTATTTCCTATAGTTTCTAAAATGTTATTGAGCCACATAGATTTTTTATTTGTTCCAAAGGTAATAATTTACTTTCCCAAACAGGGTGTAATTAACTATTTTTGATTAGCATGTTCTTATTATTGAAAATTTATTAACGAATTTTAATAATTAATGAAATTTTTTCTAAATTTGATTATTATTAATGAATATTATCTACACAATATTTGAAATCTTTTAAAAATGACAAGGAAATCGGCTTATGTAACTTTTGGAATTTTAATCCTCATCGCAATTTTATCTTTATTATTTCCTTCTTTGCCTTCACTAATCAATGAAAGTCATTTTGATGCAGCCGATACTTCATGGATGCTTACTGCTACAGCATTGGTTTTAATCATGACACCTGGATTAGCTTTTTTTTATGGAGGAATGGTAAATAAGAAAAATGTGTTGAGTACGATGTTGCAAAGTTTTATTTGCATGGCTTTAATTACAATTGTTTGGATTGTGGTTGGATTTAGCTTGGCTTTTGGTGACTCTTATAAAGGAATTATTGGAAGTCCTTCAACTTTTTTTATGATGAATCATGTGATAGACGGCGCCCCATGGAAATTGGCCCCTACCATTCCGTTGATATTATTTGCATTTTATCAATTGAAGTTTGCAATTATTACACCTGCATTAATAACTGGTGCATTCGCAGAACGAATTAAATTTAAATCCTACTTACTTTTTATTGTTTTGTTTTGTTTGTTTATTTATTGTCCTTTAGCTCATGCAACCTGGCATCCTGATGGGATTTTGGCGAAGTTTGGCATTTTGGATTTTGCTGGAGGTGTTGTTGTGCATATGAGTGCGGGGTGGGCTGCATTGGCTAGTGCCATTTATTTGAAAAGCAGAAATGAATCTGTTCATAATCCTGCAAGAATTACTTATGTCTTATTAGGTACGGGTTTGTTATGGTTTGGATGGATAGGTTTTAATGCTGGTTCAGCCTTTCATGCCGATAATATTGCAGCAATTGCAATAGCTACTACTTCAACTGCTTCCGCTGCAGCTGCATTCACCTGGATTATTTTTGATGCAGTAAAGGGAAGAAAACCTGGAGCGATGGGAGCTTGTATTGGAGCAGTTGTAGGTTTGGTTGCCATTACACCTGCTGCAGGATATATCACTATACCACAATCATTTATTGTTGGAATGGTTGCATCTATTGTTAGTAGCTTAATGGTAGAGTGGCGATCAAAAACTTCCATCGATGATACGCTTGATGTTTTTCCATGTCATGGAGTAGGTGGAATGGTAGGAATGTTGTTGACTGGTGTATTTGCAAGTTCTAAAATTAATGCAGGAGTTGTAAATAATGGTTTGTTTTATGGCGAAACGAGATTGTTTATCGTTCAGCTTTTTGCTTTAGTTGGGGTGTCTGTTTTTGTTTTTCTGAGCACATTTGTTCTGCTTAAAATAACAGATTTAATTATGCCACTTCGTGTAACAGAAACTGAAGAAAAAGAAGGTCTCGACTGGAGTCAGCACGCTGAGAAATTATAATTCGGGTTTTATTGATTAATAACTTCGCACGCTTTTTTAAATGTTTTGTCTTCTGCATTTATAATCTGATACATTGCATTTTTATTCCAAATCAATCGGGCTAATTTTGATTTGATGTTGATTTCAATAAAATCTTTTTCACTTTTATTTATTTTTGAAACATTCACTTTTATGGAATTCGACATTTTTATAATCTCTTCCCAATCCGATGAATTTAAATGATAATTCTTATAGAATTCATCTGGGGTTTTGTAATTTTTTTTTATATTTTGATCAACTGTTGCGGTATTGAAAACAAATTTGTTGATAATGTTATTGCTAAATAATTGAATGGTACTTTCACTCATGTTTGTAGTATCTGATGTTGTATAAAAATCAGGATAAATTCCTCCGCCATCAATTAGTATTTTTCCAGCTGGAGTTCTATATTTTTTGGCAAGAGCTATTGCTATCGAGTCTTCTGTGATTTCGGCTTTGTTGTTTTTCCTTTCGATTGCTTCATTATAATATGCCAATCCTCCATTTGCATAAGATCTTTGGATGCTTCTCCCAAGGGGAGTATAATATCGGGCTATTGTGATTCTAAGCGCACTCTTATCAGATAAGTCGAACTGTTCTTGTACTAACCCCTTTCCAAAACTTCGTCTACCCACAATCGTAGCTCTGTCCCAGTCTTGTAATGCTCCCATTAATACTTCGCTAGCACTAGCAGCTCCCTCATCAGCTAAAACAATTATTGCGCCTTTTTCAAATTGCCCTAATCTGCGGCAGCGGTATTCTTTTTTGGGGAAATGTTTACCTATTGTATAAGTAATAAGTTTATCTCCCTCAAGAAATTCATCTGCAATTTCAACTGCTTCATCTAAAACACCGCCACCATTTCCCCTTAAATCAAGAATTAATTTTTTCAACCCTTTATTTTTCAGATCCATAAGAGCTGTCATAAACTCATGATAAGTCTGAGTAGAAAATTTATCAATTTTAATATAGCCAGTTTCATGATTAATCATATATGCAGCATCAATACTATTGACTGCAACATAATCTCGATTAATGAAAACAGTAATAAAAGAGTCTTTACGTAAAACCTCCAATTTTAAAGCAGTTCCTTTATTGCCGCATATTATTTTTCTCAAGGAATCAGAAGACATTTTTTTTCCTGCGATTAGCATTCTATTGGCTCTAATGAATTTATCGCCAAATTTAATATTCGATTTAAAAGCTGGCCCATTATTTAGAACATGTGTAACATTTAGCGTATCATTAAAAATATCAAATTCAATACCAATACCATAAAAACTACCTTGGAGGTCTTCATTAATTGATTCCAATTGCGAAGCAGGAATTCTAACAGAATGGGGGTCAAGTTTGCTTAATATGACATCTATTGCAGTGTCTGCAAGATTATTGAGTGAGACCTCATCTACGTATTTATTTCTAATCAAATTAAAGACTTCATTAATTGATGTTTTATTCTCGATCGAAAAAAAACCTTTCTCAGGAAACCCATCTCTCATTTTGAAGCCTATAAAAATGCCCGCAATCATAGAAACGCTTAAAAAAATAGGCAATGCAATTTTTAATCTTGAGTTATTCATTATTTAAAATTATCTGCTTGAAAATAATATTTTGTGCAAAGTTAATTTTTTTAACCAAGCAACTTAATTTTACTATTTATTGAATTGAATGATCTAACTTGATAATCCTTAAACTTTAAAATATGTCAATTAAACTAATTGCAGATAGCGGTTCAACTAAAACGGACTGGTGTTTAATCAATGGAAAGAAGAAAATTAGAGCCAAAACACAGGGGTTAAGCCCCTTTTTTTTATCTTCTCTGCAAATTCAGGAAATTGTAAAAAAGGAGTTGATGCCAAAACTCAAGAAAAACAGTCCTGATGAAATTTATTTTTATGGTACAGGATGCAGCAATATAGAAAATATTAACATTATCAAAGATGCCCTCAAAAAAATCTTCCCTAAAGCACGGATCAAAGTTGACCATGACTTAATAGGTGCAGCAAAGGCTTTGTGCGGCAATGAAAAAGGTATTGCTTGTATCTTAGGTACAGGTTCTAATTCTTGTTATTTTAATGGTAAGAAAATAATAAAAAACAGCCCAGGCTTAGGTTATGTATTAGGTGATGAAGGAAGCGGCACATACCTTGGAAAAAAAGTACTTCAATATTATCTCTACAATACTTTTGAGCCAGATTTAATAGAACGATTCAATTCTAAATACAAAACAACTGTTTCTGAGATTTTAGATAAAGTATATAAGCAGCCTCTTCCAAATAGGTATCTTGCTGGTTTTGTTTCTTTTTTAGTAGAGAATAGAGGGCATTTTATGATTGAAAATATTATCGAAGATGGGTTGAATGATTTTTTCTTTAATCATATTTATAAGTATCGTGAAAGTTGGAGTTTGCCTATAAACTTCGTTGGGAGTGTAGCTTTTGGATTTAAAGATGTGCTTAAGAATCTTTGTGATTCGTATGAATTAGAATTAGGGAAAGTTTATAAAGATCCAATGGAAGGACTGATAAAATTTCATAAATAGTAATGAAAAATGTGGAATTGGGAAACTGTTCAAAGGAAATTTTAATCTAAACACAGTAAATTGATGATTTTGATCAGATTAGTGCTCTTAATACGTCAACTTAAGCCTGTCTTATACACTAAAAATAAACAAATTAAGAAAATCTTGTTTTCTTTATTTCTTTATTGTAAATTAGATTTTTAAAAGATTATACATTAACCATAAAATACGTTGACTTATGAACAACAAATTTCTACTTACTACTGCATTTATCGCAACTTCTTTTTTGGGAAATGCGCAAAACAACAAAACTACTTACGCTATAACTGGCGATGGTAACAATGATTTCATTTGGATGAATATTCGTCAATTGGATTTGACTACAGGACAAGTGACAAAAACATTATTTGAAAGAAGTAAGTCTAATTTTACTATCACAGATGTTACTACAAAAGTTGTGACTAATAATGAAGCGGTAACGGATCAGAATATTTTTAGTTCTACAGCATATCCAACAGGTACTTTTGTAGCAGCTGCTGCATTCGACAAAAGAACTAATAAATTATTTTTTACACCCATGCGTAAAGGAGAGTTGCGTTGGTTGGATTTGAATTCAAATGAAAGCAATCCTAAGTTCTATTCTATGGCTATCAATAACTACAAAAATACTGAAGTTAACGATGATGCTACAGACATTACAAGAATGGTAATTGCTGCTGACGGGAATGGGTATGCGATTAGTAATGATGGCAATCATTTCTTTTCTTTTACTACTGGTAAGAAACCAGTTATCACTGAATTAGGAAACATTATTGATGCGGAAGCAAATAGTGGGAATTCAATTCATAATAAATGTAGCAGCTGGGGTGGAGACATGATTGCTGATGCATTTGGTAAATTATATGTGATTTCAGCTAATCATAATGTATATGTTATTGATATAAATACTCGTATCGCTACTTTTAAAGGGGTTATTCAAGGTCTTCCTGTAGGATATACAACAAATGCAGCAGCTGTAAATGACGAAGGAGAAATTGTTATAGCAAGTGCAAATGTATTTGGAGGTTATTACAAAATGAATTTCGCAGATCTTAAAGCAGTTAAAATTGAAGGATCTGATGAAAAGTATAACGCTTCAGACTTTGCGAACGCTAATCTCTTGTTTCAAAAAGAGGCTAATAGTTTAAGTAATAGTTCTATAGTGCCTTTCGCTGCAACTCCAGTTGATGCAAGAATTTTTCCAAATCCAGTTACAAATTCTTCGTTTAATGTAGTATTGGAAACTAAAAATGAAGGCCGATATTCAATCGTTGTAGCTGATTTATCAGGCAGAACTATATCAACAAAATATATCAATGTTACTAAAGGGTCACAAACAATAAAAGTAGATCTAAATTCAAGATTATCAAAAGGGATTTATCTTGTGAAAGTACTTGACGGAAATAAAGCAACTATCATTAACGAAAAAATTGTTCTTCAATAAGTTTTCGGGTTAATAAGTCACGGAGGCTGTTCTAAAGACAGCCTCTTTTTTTATGTTTTTTTTCTAGAATATTTGCGAATTTTACAAAACAAAATTATTCAACACTTTGCAAAATATTGAACCATATTACAATTGGCGACATTTATATACTGCTGAGGAAGATAGACAGTCTCCTTTCTATAAAAGGCAATACAGTGAATTTGAATTCACACAGACTCTGTATAATTATTATATACATCCACAATGGGATGAATTCGGATCACGTACATTGTATATGAAATTGCTTTACGTAGAGTACGACATGCAATTTGCCATCATTGAATTAATTGGAGAATGGAATGATGCTATTGAAAATGATATCATGACATTAAGGCGAAATATTACAGATCTCTTATTTAAAAATGGGGTTACAAAATATATTATCATTTCAGAAAATGTACTCAATTTTCACAGTAGTGATGATAGTTATTATGAAGATTGGAAGGAACAACTAGAAGATGATAACGGCTGGGTTGTATTGTTAAATATGCCTGAACAAAGTCAATATGATTTTAAAAGATCAAGAATTACCCATTATATCAATTTCTTCAATTTAATGGAATGGAGAACTTTTAAACCAGAGTTAATTTTTCAGCTCATTGAGAATATGCTCATGAAAAGAATCAATTAGTCCCTTTTGTTTTGTCATATTAAAAAATCTACTACAATTGTTTTAAAAAAATAGAATATTCATTAGTTGTCCCTTATTTTTGCATGAAAAATTACATCTTTTAACTTTGCTATATGACGTGGAATCACTTTTTTACTTCTTCAATCGGCAGGAAATTCTTAATGGGTTTGTCTGGTATATTTTTAGTCTTGTTTCTTATTGTTCATGCCGGAATTAATGCTTGTATTTTTTTAAATGACAATGGGGAGACCTTTAATTCGGTTGCACACTTCATGAGCCATAACTGGATTATGAGATTTTTAGAAATAGGATTGTTTGCTACTTTGATTTTACATATCATACAAGGCTTAACGTTATGGTATCAAAATAAAAAAGCACGTCCTGTAAATTATAGTTTTAATCAGCCAGGGAAAAATAGCAAATGGTATAGCAGATCGATGGGTATTCTCGGAACATTACTTTTATTGTTTCTTGTAATGCATTTGTCTCATTTTTATATCGGAACAAAAGTTGCATTGTATACTGGAGATCAGCCACATAATTTATTTGAAGAAATGAAAGAGGTCTTTAGTTGTAACTGGACTGTTGCACTTTATGTATTTGGTGTTGTGGCTTTATTCTGGCACTTATATCATGGCGTTCAAAGTGCTTTTCAAACTTTTGGGATTAATCATAAAAAATACACTCCACTTATAAAATTTATTGGTATTGGATATGCAATTATCATTTGTTTGCTTTTTGCTTTAATGCCAATTGCCATCTATTTTCAGTGGATAAAATAATTTAGATTTAATAGTTGAAACTTATAAAACAACCCGATATATGGCTTTAGATGCAAAAATTCCACAAGGAGAAATGGATAAAAAGTGGAACGATTACAAAGGGCATGTCAAATTGGTAAATCCCGCCAATAAAAGGAAATTAGAAATAATTGTAGTTGGTACCGGACTTGCAGGAGCATCTGCAGCCGCTGCTTTAGGTGAGTTGGGTTATAAAGTAAAAGCTTTTTGTTTTCAGGATAGTCCTCGTCGTGCACATAGTATCGCTGCACAAGGAGGTATTAATGCTGCCAAGAATTATCAAAATGATGGGGACTCAGTTTTTCGTTTATTTTACGATACAGTTAAAGGAGGCGATTATCGTGCTAGAGAAGGTAATGTACATCGTCTTGCAGAAGTAAGCGCTGCTATTATTGACCAATGTGTAGCTCAAGGTGTTCCTTTCGCAAGAGAATATGGTGGATTATTAAGTAATCGTTCTTTTGGTGGTACACAAGTGCAACGTACTTTTTATGCTGCTGGTCAAACTGGTCAACAGCTTTTATTAGGCGCCTATAGTGCATTAGAAAGACAAGTTGCTTTAGGTAATGTAAAAATGTATGCACGTCATGAAATGTTGGATGTTGTTAAAATAGATGGCAAAGCAAGAGGAATTATAGCAAGAGATCTTACTACAGGTAATACAGAAAGACATTTTGGTCATGCCGTATTATTGTGTTCAGGTGGATATGGCAATGTATTTTATTTAAGTACTAATGCAATGGGAAGTAATGTTACAGCGGCTTGGAAAGCGCATAAGAATGGTGCATATTTCGGAAATCCTTGTTTCACACAAATACATCCTACATGCATTCCCGTTAGTGGTGATCATCAAAGTAAATTAACGCTGATGAGTGAAAGTTTGAGGAATGATGGTAGAATTTGGGTGCCGAAGCAAAAATCAGACAATAGAAAACCTCAGGATATTCCAGAAGAAGAAAGAGATTATTATTTAGAAAGAAGATATCCTGCTTTTGGGAATTTGGTTCCAAGGGATGTGGCTTCTCGTGCTGCGAAAGAGAGATGTGACGAAGGCTATGGGGTAGGCACCACAAAAATGGCGGTTTATCTTGATTTTAAAGATGCCATCATGCGTTACGGTAAAACAGAAACCGGGAAGACGGGAATGGAAAATGTAGATGACAAAACTATATTTTCATTAGGAAGACAAGTTGTTCAAGAAAAATATGGTAATCTTTTTGAGATGTATGAAAAAATTACAGGCGAAAATCCATATGAAATGCCCATGCGTATTTATCCTGCTGTGCATTATACCATGGGTGGCTTATGGGTAGATTATGAATTACAGACTACTGTGCCAGGCTTATATGCTCTAGGTGAAGCTAACTTTAGTGATCATGGAGCGAATAGATTAGGAGCTTCAGCATTAATGCAAGGTTTAGCAGATGGGTATTTTGTGATTCCCTATACATTAGGCAATTATTTAGCAGAAGAAATTCGAACGGAATCTATCTCAACAGATCATGAAGCATTTGTGCAAGCAGAAAATCAGGTAAACGATAGATTGCATCGTTTGATGAATATTAAAGGTAAAAAAACTGTTGAAAGTTTTCATAAAAGGTTAGGAAAAATAATGTGGGACAAATGTGGAATGGCCAGAAATGCTGAAGGATTAAAAGAAGCAATTCAGCAAATTCAAGCATTGAAAAAAGAATTCTGGTCAGATGTGAAAATTCCAGGAGAGATTAATGAATTCAATTCCGAATTGGATAAAGCAGGAAGAGTAGCTGATTTTATTGAATTAGGCGAGTTGATGTGTATAGATGCATTGAATCGTAATGAAAGTTGTGGCGGTCATTTCAGAGAAGAAAGTCAAACTGAAGATGGTGAAGCGAAAAGAGACGATGATAATTATGCTTACGTTGCAGCATGGGAAAATAAAGCAGATCAAGGATGGGAATTACATAAGGAAGTATTGAATTTCGAAATAGTAAAACCATCACAAAGAAGTTATAAATAAAATAGTAATAAGAAATAAGTGAGTCTTATTTTTTATCAAAAAATAAAAACTATGGAACATTATCACATGAATCTCACACTCAAAGTGTGGCGCCAAAAAAACACTACATCTAAAGGCAATTTAGAAACGTATCAGGTAAAAAACATTTCTTCGGAAATGAGTTTTCTTGAAATGTTCGATGTTCTTAATGAACAATTGATTGTGGAGGGAAAAGAACCTATTGCTTTTGATCATGATTGCAGAGAGGGCATTTGTGGAATGTGTAGTATGTATATCAATGGTCAGGCGCATGGGCCATGGCAACAAAATACAACTTGTCAATTGCATATGCGTGCTTTTAAAGATGGAGATACAATTGTTGTAGAACCATGGCGTAGCGGAGCTTTTCCCGTTGTGAAAGATTTGGTTGTGGATCGTTCTTCATTTGATAGAATTATTCAGGCTGGAGGTTATATTAGTGTAAACACCGGAAATGCAGTTGATGCTAATGCTATTCCCATTGATAAAAAAGATGCGGATAATGCATTTATGGCTGCAGCTTGTATTGGATGCGGAGCTTGTGTGGCCACCTGTAAAAATGGAAGTGCTATGCTTTTTGTAGGTGCTAAGGTTTCGCAATTAGCATTATTGCCTCAGGGTGAACCTGAACGTGAGTCAAGGGTATTAAATATGGTAGCACAAATGGATAAAGAAGGTTTTGGTAATTGCACCAATACTTATGCTTGCGAAGCTGAATGTCCTAAAGGTATTTCAGTTACAAATATTGCTAGGTTAAATAGCGAGTATATCAAAGCTGGATTAACTACAGAAGATAATTAGAAAGTATTACTTCAATTTTAATGCCTTCTCTTTTTGGGAAGGCATTTTTAGTTTAACTCTTTTCATTATTTAATAATGCTTAAATAAATACTATTTTTAGGAGATTATTCTTATGGAATTGAGTAAACTTAAAATATATTTTATTATCCTGTTTCTTCTAGTCAATGAAACAATATCCGCTCAATACCATTTACCCTTATCAAACTTAAGAGAAAAAAGGATTCCTGTAACTTCTGTAAGTTTAATAGTTGACTCTTTGAGTATAATACCCCAGTCATTTTCCATTACAAATATTCCTTCTTCATATTATTCAATTGATGTGGTCAATTCGATTTTTAAATGGGTGAATATTCCTAAGGTAGATTCTGTAATAATTAATTACAGAGTGTTCCCTATTAAATTAAATGCTAGTGTAAAGCATCTCGATTATGAAATAATTCGTAATAATTTTATTGCAGATAATCCAATAAAATTAAACAGCGCTGGCGATAATCATGCATTTCCTTTATTTGATTTTAAAGGTATGGAGACAGAAGGAAGCTTTGGAAGATCTATATCGTTTGGTAATAGCCAGGATGCTGTACTAAACTCCTCTATGAATTTGCAAATCAGTGGATATATTGGGGATAGTCTCGAATTAGTTGCAGCTATTTCAGATAATTCTATTCCGATTCAACCTGATGGCAATACCAAAGACTTAAGAGATTTTGATAGGATATTTTTACAGATTAAAAAGAAATCCTGGCAAACAAGTTTTGGTGACATCGACTTAAAAGAGCATAATAATTATTTTTTAAATTTCTATAAACGACTTCAAGGTGCTTCATTTAGCTCAGAAAATAAATTAAATTCAAAAACAACAAATTCTTTTTTAGCAAGTGGGGCAATCGCAAAAGGGAAATTCACTAAAAATAATATTATCGCATTGGAAGGTAATCAAGGACCTTATAGGTTACAAGGATCCAATAATGAACTTTATTTTGTTGTTTTAGCTGGCACTGAAAGAGTTTTTATAGATGGGGAATTATTGCAAAGAGGAGAAAATGAAGATTATGTAATTAATTATAATGCAGCGGAAATAACTTTCACTCCAAAAAGATTTATTAGTAAAGAGAGTAGAATACAAGTGGAATTTGAATACGCTGATCGAAATTATTTAAATACACAATGGTATGGCTCCAATGAATTGAAATATTCCAATAAACTTACATTTAATATAGCCGCATATTCGAATTCCGATTCTAAATATTCAACAATCGATCAGGAATTAGACGATACTAAAAAGAATTTCTTATCTAATATTGGTGATAGTATTCAAAATGCTTTTGTAACTAATGCCGTAAGTGATACATTTAATCCAGGTAAGATTTTATATAAAATAATCGATACTCTTTATAATGGATCTATTCATGATTCAGTTTTTGTGCAATCATCAGATAATAATTATCAGCTTTATAATGTTGTATTTACTTATGTCGGTCCCGGGAAAGGCAATTACCATCAGTTATTCAATGGTAGTAACGGAAAGGTTTTTCAATGGATTCAGCCCGGAATAAATGATGCTAAAAATGGGGATTATGAACCCATTTCTTATTTGGTTACGCCTAAGAAACATCAATTATTTACAATGGGATTGAAATATTTTATAAATCCAAATTTCAATATGGCTACTGATTTAGCAATGAGTAACTATGATGTTAATTTACTCTCTAATCGAGACAAGGAAAATAATAAAGGGTTTGCAGGGAAGTTTATTATGAACAAAAACTTCAAAAAAATTAGAATTTTATACGCTAATTACAAGTTGGAATCTACCGCTGGTTATGAGTTTACACAGCAACAATTTAAGCCACTAGAACGAATACGCAATATTGAATTTCTAAGAGATTGGAGTTTGTATCAGAATGTGAAACCTGCAGATGAGTCGTTATCTAGTTTTTCTATGAAATTTATTGGTCAAAATGGAGGATTAGTAAAATATGATTTCACAAATTATAATCGAAAAGATAATTATAATGGAAACCGACAATCTATAAACCAATACTCAGTTTATAAACAATGGGTATTGTTTTCAGATTTAAATAGGATGACTTTTAATAGCCAAAATCAAAAAGGCGATTTTTTTAGACCAAGCATTGACATAAAAAAGGGCTTCAAAAAAATAAAAAATATACAAGTAAGCTTTCGTTTTTCCGCTGAATATAATCGAATAAAAGATAAATTAACTGATACACTAAATGTTGGAAGTTTTGCTTTTAATAAATATGAATGGTCTCTCAGATCTGATACGAATAAATTTAATAAATGGCAGCTCAACTATTATAAAAGAGTAGATTTATTGCCTGCTATAAATAAATTTTTAAAGTCTGACCAAAGTGATAACTATTCATTATCTACTTCATTAATGAATAATCCTAAAAGCCAATTGAACGCTAATATTACTTACAGAGCATTGCATGTCATTAATAATGGTTTGAGTAATTTAAAAGATGATAAAACTATTCTTGGAAGGGCAGAATATAATTTTAGTTTTATTAAAGACTTTTTTAATGGAAGTCTCTTCTACGAAATAGGCAGTGGGCAAGAGCAGAAAAGAGAGTTTTCCTATGTTCCAGTTGCAATTGGACAGGGGGAATATGCATGGAATGATTACAATGGAAATGGTATTGAAGAACTAAATGAATTTGAATTAGCCATATTTCAGGATCAAAAAAAATACATCCGAATTTATACCCCCACTAATCAATACGTAAAAGCTAATTCCATTCAATTGAATTACAATATTGAACTAACGCCTAAAAATATCATTAAGTATGAAAACAATAACTTAACAAAACTAATAGCCAGATCAAGTACAAGCTCAACTTTACAAATCAACAAGAAGAATATCTCCAACAACAACTTTCTTTTCAATCCATTTGATAAAGAGATTACAGATACAAGTTTGATTTTTAATAACTCATATTTTTCTAATACTTTTTATTTCAATAGGACAAATTATAAATGGGGTTTAGACCTTACTCAAAGTCAATCTAATATGAGGGCCTTATTGACTTATGGTTATGAGAATAAAAACATCCAAATGTTCATTGGCCGATTAAGATTAAATTTAAATAAAAGTTTATTTTCTAATTTAGTTTATAGAAACGCCAAGAATATATTGATTACATCAGGCTATAAATTTGATAATAAAAATTACGAGATTCATCAAAATACATACGAACCAAGTTTAACTTATGTATATAAATCAATTTTTAGAGCAACTTTAAGTTATTCCTACATAGAAAAAAACAACAAAATTGACTCTTTAGAAAAATCAATAAATAATTCCGTTTCAGCTGAAATTAAATACAATGTATTTTCAAACAGTAGTTTAAGTTTCAAAGGCTCTTATAATAAGATCGCTTTTTATGCCTATCCTGGTGCAGTAAATAGTGCTGTTGGCTATCTTTTACTTGATGGGTTATCTGTAGGTAATAATATGCTTTGGAATATTGATTTCACAAAACGATTTGCAGGTAATATTGAAATAAACATACAATACGAAGGGAGAAAGCCTGATAATTCGCGTACTATTAATTTAGGTAAGGCATCTATCAGAGCTATTTTTTAATAAAATTCGAATCTTTGGATTGATATCTTTTAAGCTTTACATTAAATTATTTAGCTTGCATCACTTAACAATCAAAAAAAATGAGTGCGGATAAGATTTTTAACGCCTGGAAAAAGAAAGATTTTAAACCTATTTATTTATTAGAAGGAGAGGAGGATTATTTTATTGATGAAATCATGAATTATGCAGAGCATAAGATTTTATCTGAATCTGAAATGTCTTTTAATCTCACGATTTTTTATGGCAAAGATGCCGAATGGACTAATGTTATTAATTCTTGTAAACGTTATCCAATGTTTGCTGAACGTCAAGTTGTATTATTGAAAGAGGCACAATTGATGAATTCGTTTAACATGCTAGAATCGTACGTGGAATCTCCATTATCATCAACGATTTTTATTATTGCTTATAAAGGAAAGAAAATTGACAAACGAACTAAATTATATAAGTTCATTGGGAAGAATGGTGAAATTTTTAATTCTGCAAAAGTGCCAGAATGGAAAATGGAGGAGTGGATTTCTAATTTTGTTAAATCAAAAGGATTCGTAATTTCATCAAAATCTGTTACGCTTTTACACCAACATATTGGAGATGATTTATCTCGAATTTCAAGTGAAATTGATAAGATATCAATTAATTTAAAGGATAAAAAATCTATTGATGAGAATGATATTGAAAAATTTATTGGCATCAGCAAAGAGTATAATATATTCGAATTGCAAAATGCAATAAGTAATAAGAATTTGTCAGTTGCTATGCAAATTTTAAATTATTTTGAACACAATCATAAAGCAGCACCAATCCAAATGGCATTACCTGCTTTATATAGTTTTTTTAGTAAAGTTTATGCTGCATACGGAATGTCTGATAAAAGCGAATCTGCCCTAAAATCTTTATTTTACAATAATTTCAGCGTTGTTAAACAAGCTCAGGCTACTATGAGGAATTACGGATATCCAGGAGTAGAAAAAATCATGCTTTTATTAAACCATTATAATCTGAAAGGGGTTGGGATAGGTGATAGTGGAACAGAAAGTGCTCTGTTGATGAAAGAAATGACAGTGAAAATGATACTGGCTATTTAATGAGATGGAATACCTGAAGGGCATTTTCTTTATCTATGGACAGTTGATTTTTCAATTGGTCTATTCCATCAAATTTCTCTTCCGTTCTTAATTTTTTAATTACTGCTATTTTGAGTGTTTGGTTGTAAATCAATTCTTCAAAATCAAAAATATTCACTTCAATTATTTTTTCGATTCCGCCTATAGTTGGTCTGTATCCAATATTCATCATCCCATAATATAATTCAACGTTATTTTCAATTTCAATAGTTACGGCATAAACACCAGTAGGAGGAATTAACTTATTATCATAATCCACTTTTAAATTTGCTGTAGGGAAACTGATTGTTCTGCCTATTTTATTTCCTTCAACTACTTTTCCTGAAAAAAAATAAGAATAGCCCAGTAATTCATTCGCAGATTCAATCTCACCTGCAGCAATTTTATTTCTTATGGTGGTACTGCTTATGGTAATCTCCTGTAAAATATGTTCGGGAATTTCCTTTACTACATAATTATATTGATTAGAAAAATGTTCCAATAGTTTAATATCTCCAGTTCTATTATTACCAAATCTATGATCATAACCAGTTACAATTATTTTGGGATGGAATGAACTTACCAGAAAATTGGTAATATATTCTTCTGCTGATAATTCAGAAAAAACTTTAGTGAATGGCACGACAACCAAATGTTCAATACCTGCATTTTTTAAGAGTGCAGATTTTTCTTCAAGTGTATTCAGTAATAAAACAGGGCGATTGTCATCACCCACAATTTTTTTGGGATGAGGAAAGAATGTTATCACAATAGGTGTTCCATTTATCCTTTTGGCCTCTTGAATCAATTGATTGATGATATAGAAATGCCCCTTATGGACACCATCAAAAGATCCAATAGTAATAACTGCATTTTCAAACTTCGGTAATGCGTTGATGTCCTCGTATATTTTCATTTTTAAATAAAGGCAAAACTAACTTATAATTTACAAATATCTTATTGCATATAAATTTAAATCTATTCAAGGATTTGAGTTTAAATTCACCTAGAAACCGTGTTCTTTTTTTTAAAATCATCAAAGATTAAATTTGTTTATGTATTTTTAGAATCTAACAATGATAATTTTAAAAAATAACTAATAATGCCACAATCAATTATTGAATTAAAAAATGCGAATATTTATCAAAGTGGAACACTGATTCTTGAAAATATTAACATCTCTGTAGAAAAGGGCGAATTTGTTTATTTAGTGGGAAAAACCGGTACAGGTAAAAGTAGCTTGCTCAAGACCTTGTATGGCGATTTGGAATTAACAGAAGGTCAAGGATGGGTTGTGGGTCATAATTTAAGAGAATTAACATGGAAGACGGTCCCTTTTCTTAGAAGAAATCTAGGGGTTGTATTTCAGGATTTTCAATTACTTACGGATAGAAATGTAAATGAGAATTTAAAGTTTGTTTTAAAAGCAACAGGTTGGAAAGATGAGAAATTAATGGATGACAAAATAAGTGATGTTTTAAGCAAAGTGAATTTGAGTTCAAAGGGATTGAAAATGCCTTATGAATTAAGTGGTGGTGAACAACAACGTATTGACATTGCAAGAGCTTTATTGAATTCCCCTAAATTGATTTTAGCTGATGAGCCTACTGGAAATCTGGATCCTGAAACCAGCGATGAAATTATGCAATTGCTATTTCACATTTGCAAAGATTTTGACACCAGTATCGTAATGGCTACACATGATTATATGGTAATTAATAAATTCAGAGCCAGAACAATCAAAACAGAAGATAGAAAAGTTTGGGATAATGCTAGTATAGTGACTCGATAACTCTTACCGCATTTTTACTGTTATTGTATAAATCCATTAATAACTCATTACGTCTTTCTTTTTCAGTTTCACTAAATTCCTGACAAAAGGATCCGCGAATCATTTCTATAAACGCATTTGTGGTATCTGCATAAATACAAAGATTTTCAAGTCCAGAACCTTTAGCTGCTTCAGCATTTACTAAACAATATCTACCATTGAAAAGTGCATTTAATAATTTCAGTTTAATGCCAGTATTGTTAAATGAAGGAATAATATTGATTTGTGCTTTTCTTATAAGATCATCCATTTCGTGTTCCGACGGATTTTCTACCATACATGTGTGTGGATATTGATGAGCCATTTTTTTTAAAAGTTTGGATGGATTTCGGCCTGCAATAACAAATGGGATTTTTAATTTTGCAAATACTTCTTCTAATAACCATCTTGCTGCTTTGTCATTTTCACTCACTTCCAAATTGCCCTGATACAAACAATAAGTCCCATTACCTAATTCAGATTTCACTGTTGTCCAAGGCAGGAATACAGGAAAAATATCGACATGAGTCGCCTTAAATTTTTCTTTATATACCAAAGAGTCCACTTGGCTTACCGTCCAAAAGGATCCAATTTTTGATAGCTTCTTTTCATAATGATACAATAAGAAAGATTCGGTATAATAATATATTTTCTTAAAAAGATTTTTCTCATATCTGGCCAGGTGTTTGTAATAAGTATATTCTACATTCTGAAGGCAAACTTGTATTTTTCTGTTCTGTAGTTTTTTATTAAAGAGATAATAAGTGCAATGAATCCCTTCTAATAAAATTGGATAGTTGTTAAGTTGAAGATTTTTCAGCAGTAATGGATTTCTTCTTGATTGAACAATAAAAGGAATAGAAAGAAACTGTAACGAAAAAAACTTTTTACGGGGATAGTATGTAACTGATTCGCAATATTTATTCAGTATAGATTGCTCCTGCCTCTCCTTGTAGAAACAATGCAGATGTATTTTTATACCTTGCTGGTGAAGACTTTTTATTTTATAGAATAGAATAATCACTCCACCATAATCAGCAGGCCAAGGGACATCATGAGTAACGATATGAAGATGTTTATCCAAGAATATTTTTATAAAATGAAATTAATTTTTTTTCTTCGTTTTGCCAATGGTAAACTTCTCTAGCTTTTAGGCAATTTGATTGAAGCGATTCATAGAAATCTTTATTGTTCAATAATTTATTAATTGCTATAGATACAGTATTTTCAGATAAATCATCAATTAACAACGCTACTTCAAACTGCTCATTTATTTTCTTGTATTCCGGATAATTCATACTCACTTGTGGCACACCGGCGTGAATATAATCAAAGAATTTATTGGCTAAAGAATAATATTGATTGAGACCATTATTTTCCACCAAATTAATTCCAATATATGCGCCTTTTGTAATCATTTTTAGTGATTCAGGATCTGATTTTCCTTTTAAAATAACATTGTCTTGAAGTTTATTTTTAATAATTAATAGGTGTGTTTCTTTTAAGAAATTCCCATCTCCATAAATATATAACGAAGCATCAATTTGCTTCATAGCAGGAATTAAGTATTCCAATCCTCTCGCATGATTTACAGCACCCTGATATAATATTATTTTATCGCGACTTTCTTTTACAAAGGAATTACTATCAGTTAGAATGGGAGCATTCCTGATCACCTCATAATCAATGCCATACCATTTCTTGAATTCACTTGCGATCTGGTATCCAACAGTGTATCCATTTTTGAATTTCGGAACAAATACCTTTTCGATGGAATGCCAAACTTTGTATACATATTTTCTTGTAACCACTTCTTTTAACTGGCTGAAATATTCGTGAGCATCATAAACAATTTTTTTATGTCTCCATTTTCCTGCAAAATAAACAGGGAGTATTGTATCTAAATCAATACAGCAAAACAAATCAGCTTTTAAAAATAATAATTTGAAAAATAGGCGGATATTATATTCTGCATAAAAACCAAACCCTTTTTTAAAATAGGTATTGATTCTTATTTGATGATATGATTTATGAAGAAGTGGGGGAGAAGAATGGTGTTTGACTCCTATTAAGGTAATCTCATAGCCAGCATGATGAAGACTATTGCAAATTCGAATCATACGTTGATCGTAGTTCAGTTCATTGGTAACTGTAAAAACTAGACGTTTCAAATTAAAATAATTTTTGCAGGTATATTTTCTCAATTAATTCAACTGATTTCAATGCAGCCTCTCCATCTGTAAAGTTGCTCTCATTGCCATCTAAAGCGTTGATTAGATTCTCATAAACTTTATCATGGTTACTCATAGAGCCTTTATAACTTTCGTATTCATTGGGTAAATTATTCGCAGAAAGATTTGACAAATCGATCAAATCAGGTTGCTGGTAAATAAGTTCATTCATATATTCTCCACCAATTTTAAGCGTTCCTTTTTCTGCAACAATAGTTAAAGAAACTTCCTGATTTTTTTGAAAAGCATTTACAGAATAATGCAAACTACCTAAACTTCCGCTTTTCATTTTAATAGCAAAAGCTCCTGTATCTTCAAACTCGATATTTTTTTTAGATAGATTAGAACGAAACCCTTTTACCTCATCTACTTCATCATTCAAAAGCCAAAGTAACACATCTATATAATGGCTGAATTGAGTAAAAAGGGTGCCGCCATCTTGAGCCATAGTGCCTTTCCAAGAATTTGTATAATAGCTATCTGGTCGGTTCCATAAACAATTCAATTGAAAACTATACACTTGTCCAAGTTTATTATTTTCAATCACTTGCTTGAGTGCATTTATACAAGGCGTGTATCTTGTTGATTTAACAATAAATAATTTTCGTTGGCATGATAAAGAAGTTTCTATCATTCTTTTGGCGTCAGAAACATTTATGGCCATAGGTTTTTCACAAAGCACATTTTTTCCTGATTGCAAAGCGAAGATGGACTGTTTTGCATGAAGATAATTAGGGGTACAAATACTTACAACTTCGATACCAGTTTCCATGGAAAGCATTTCTTCCATTGAAGAAAATGCTGTAGCATGGAATTGATTACCCAAAGCCTCAGCTTTTTGAAGATCAAGATCACATACGGCTATTAATTTACCTAAACGATTAATTTGCTCCGCATGTTTTATAGCAATTCTACCACAGCCAACAATAGCAAAACGATGTTTCATTTTGCAAAAATGCATTATTTAAGTGGAGAATTTTGAATATCTTTTTAGATATATTCAGACTATTAGACCGGGATATTTGCATTAGTTTGACGAACCATACTTCAGAAATCGTATCAATTTCTAATTTTATTCGTATTAATGTTCAATTTTCGAATGAAATCATTACCTTTGCAACCGATAAAAAAGATATAAAACACAGCGTTTTAAAAAAAAAGAAAGAAATGTCTCATTTAACAAACGAAAGAAAAGTAGCCATATTCAGTACTTATGGTGGTAAATCTACAAACACCGGTTCAATAGAAGGACAGGTAGCGATGCTTACTGAACGCATCAATCATATTTCAAATCATTTGAAAGGAAATAAGAAAGATTTTTCTTCTCAGAGAGGATTAATGATGATGGTTGGTAAACGTAAGCGTTTATTGACTTATCTCAGCAAACATGACCTTACAGGTTACAGAGCTTTGATTGAAAAGTTAGGTCTCCGTAAATAAAATATTCATTCATGCATGTTATCTGAATTATTCCCAACCGTTTTTTGCTGTTGGGAATTGTTCTTTGTACATGATTAATTTTAACCTTCAACAGTATTCGATTTCTGTTGGAATAAACATTCTCTCATGTCATTTTTACAAACTAAATCAGTAAGTTTTGATATAGGTGGTGGCCAAATGGTAACCATCGAAACTGGTAAATTAGCTCGTCAGGCAGACGGAGCTGTTACCGTGAAGCATGGTAATTGTGTATTATTGGCAACAGTAGTTGCAAACAAAGAACCAAAAACAGGACAAAGTTTTTTCCCGTTATCTGTAGATTATCAAGAAAAATTTGCATCCGCAGGTCGTGTACCAGGTTCTTTTTTCAAAAGAGAAGCCCGTTTGAATGATTATGAAATATTAACATCAAGATTAATTGATAGAGCTTTACGTCCTTTATTTCCTGAAGATTATTTATGTGATGTACAAGTATTAGTATCCCTAATATCTTCAGATGATCAAATACTTCCAGATGCATTGGCCTGTTTAGCAGCATCTGCGGCTTTAGCAGTATCTGACATTCCTATTCAGGAGATTATTTCAGAAGTTCGTATAGGAAGAGTTAATGGTCAAATGATGGTTAATCCTTCAAGAGCACAAATGGCTGAGAGCGATTTAGAATTCATCATTGCAGCTACAAGCAAGAATATTATGATGGTTGAGGGAGAAAGTAAGGAGTGTCAGGAAGAAGATTTGATTATGGCCATAGAAATGGCACATGATGCTATTCGCATTCAGGTTAAAGCTCAGGAAGAATTGAGGGATTTAGTAGGGATAACGTCTAAAAGAGATTATACTAAACCTTACCGTAACGAAGAATTAAATGAAAAAATAACTGCTTTTGCTAAAGATAAAGTTTATGCCATAGCAAAAGCTGCTTCTGGGAAACATGAAAGAAGCGATGCTTTCAAGGCATTACACCAGGAAGTAGTTGACCATTTAGGAGAAGATTTGGCGGATCAGGACAAAGGATTAATTGGTCATTATTATGGAGAACTACAATATTATGTAGTACGTGATATGATTTTAAATGATCGAGTAAGACTTGATGGCAGAGGTACAGAAGATGTTCGTCAATTAGAAATGGAGATAGATATTTTACCAACTCCTCATGGATCTGCATTATTCACAAGAGGTGAAACTCAATCACTTACAACGGTTACATTAGGAACTCCTTTAGATGAATTGCTAGTAGAAAGTGCGCATTCTTCAGAGTACACAAAATTTATTTTACATTATAATTTTCCTCCATTTAGTACAGGGGAAGTAAAAATGATGAGAGGTGTTGGCAGAAGAGAAGTAGGTCATGGTAATTTAGCTATGCGTTCCTTAAAGAAAATGATGCCAAGTGGTGAATACCCTTATACAGTTAGAGTGGTAAGTGATATTTTAGAAAGTAATGGATCGTCATCAATGGCTACGGTATGTGCAGGATCTTTGGCTTTGATGGATGCTGGTGTACCACTTAAAAAGCATGTTAGTGGCGTAGCAATGGGATTGATTACCAAAGGAGATAAATTTGCCGTACTTACCGATATTTTAGGAGATGAAGATCATTTAGGTGACATGGATTTTAAAGTTACTGGTACGCGTGATGGTATTTGTGGTGTGCAAATGGATATAAAAGTTGACGGGTTGAGTATGGATGTTATGCGTCAGGCATTGGCTCAGGCTAAAAAAGGACGTATGCATATACTTGATGCAATGCATAATTGTACTGCAGCAGCAAGAGCTGAAGTTAAGCCGCATGCTCCTAGAATGGTAAAGATTGTAATTGACAAAGAATATATCGGTGCGGTAATCGGACCCGGCGGAAAAGTTATTCAGGAAATTCAACGCGAAACAGGCGCTACCATAAATATCGAAGAAAAAAACAATCAAGGTGAAGTAAGCATCTTCTCTAAAGAAAAAGAAAGTTTGGAGAGAGCATTATCCTGGATTAATGGTATTGTAGCGGTGCCAGTTGTTGGTGATACTTACGAAGGAACTGTAAAAAGCATTAAAGAGTTTGGCGCATTTGTAGAATTCCTTCCTAAAAAAGAAGGCTTACTTCATATAAGTGAAATCAGCTGGAAAAGATTAGAGACTATGGATGGTATATTTAAAGAAGGCGATAAAGTGAAAGTTAAACTACTTGAAGTTGATCAACGCACAGGCAAGTTTAAATTGAGCAGAAAGGCACTTATGCCAAAGCCGGAAGCTCCAGCCAAACCGCAGTCTGATAATTAAAAATTTTTTATAAAAAAATATAACTTAAGCTACAGTAATCATCTAATTTACTGTAGCTTTTTTTCTTATGGCACATATAGAATTAACATTCAAAATATCCAATATCGAGGAAGGCGAAATGCTTGTTGCATTACTTAGTGAACTTCAATTTGATGGTTTCCAGGAAGATGATGGATATTTAAAAGCGTATATAAAAGAAATTAATTTTCAATATTCTGAATTTAATAATTTAGTTGAGTATAAAGGCATAAAGTATTCTAAATCAATAATTAAAGATGAGAATTGGAATGCAGATTGGGAAAGCAGTTTTGAACCAGTATCCGTTTTTCACCCCACTAATGAATCTTTATTCGCCTTCGTGAGGGCTGATTTCCACAGCTCAAATCCTAACGCTGCATACGATTTATTAATTACGCCAAAAATGAGTTTTGGAACAGGTCACCATGCTACCACTTTACAAATGATGCAGCAAATGAGCGGAATTGAATTTACCAATAAATCGGTAATTGACTTTGGCACAGGTACAGGTTTGCTTTCCATTCTGGCAGAAAAAATGGGTGCTAGTGCTATTTTGGCGATTGACAATGATGATTGGAGTATTAATAATGCCAAGGAAAATATAGCTGCAAATAATTGTAGCAAAATAGAAGTGCTTAAAGCTGAAACTTGTAAATACAGCACAGATAAAGCCGACATATTATTGGCAAATATTAATTTGAATGTTATCATTGAGAATTTGGACAATATCTTAAGCAGCTGTAAGCATCCAGTGAAAATGCTGTTTAGTGGAATTTTAACTGTGGATGAGACAAAAATATTACCCATTTTAGCAGCAAGAGGAATAAATATATTAAATGTAGCAAGTAATAATAACTGGTTAGTAATTATTGGTGAAATATAAGAAGTATTTATCATACATTAATTAGAAAGTGTCTTTTTTTTATTATCTTTACGTTAATTCTTACTAATAATTTAATGAAAGAAACAATTCTGATTATTTTGGCTTATTTGATTGGATCCATTCCAACTGCGTTGATTATAAGCAAGAAATTTTTCGATATAGATATTCGTGATTATGGGAGTGGGAATATGGGAGCTACTAATGCTTTTCGTGTGTTGGGCCCTAAATATGGCACTATAATCATGGTATTAGATATATTAAAAGGCATGCTGGCTGTAGGATTATTCTATTCCCTTCCTTTTTACCTCTCTAATGAATTACAGCGTACCAATTTCATGATGGGACTTGGATTAGCGGCCGTATTTGGGCATATTTTCCCCATATTTGCAAATTTTAAAGGTGGCAAAGGAGTCGCCACATTATTAGGCATGTTGTTGGCGGTTCAGCCAATTGTTGCGTTATGTTGCGTTGCCGTTTTTGTTTTGGTGCTCTACCTTACCAGATATGTATCTTTAAGTTCTATTCTTGGTGCTATTATGCTTCCTGTTTCTGTATTATGGATATGGAATGAACATGAACTTTCATATAGAATATTTGCATTGATCGTAGCCTTACTTGTTATTATCACACATCAGAAAAATATTGGAAGATTGATAAGAGGTGCAGAGAACAGGATTCCGATTTTAAAGTATCGTGATAAAAAAAAATCATCTAGCCCTAAATAACTTCGATATTAAAGCTGTGCCTTTAAAATTTATACCATAATGAATATCAGGAATTTACTTTTTTTTCTATTCATTTCTTTGTCTTCATGTAATCGTAATGCAATCACAGGGAGATCCCAGCTTTCTTTATTCAAAGAAACTGATTTGCAAGCTCAGGCACTCACTCAATATCAATCTTTTTTAGGTTCCAATAAAGTATTAACCCAATCTACTAGTAAAGATGCAGAAATGGTAATCAGGGTAGGGCAGAAAATAGCTCGAGCAATTAATACCTATTATGCATCTAAAGGGTTAAGTAAAGAACTAGATGGCTATAACTGGGAATTTAATTTGGTAAACAGCAATGAAATAAATGCCTGGTGTATGCCTGGAGGAAAAGTTGTTGTTTATACCGGACTTTTACCTGTAACTCAAAATGAGACTGCACTTGCCATTGTATTAGGGCATGAAATTACACATGCAATTGCCCATCACGGAAATGAAAGAATGAGCCAGGCTGCAGTGGCACAAGGATTACAAGTGGCGGGAAATGCTGTTACTCAAAATAAAGAAGATGCAAATAAATTATTTAATAATGTATTTGCTCCAGGGGCTCAAATTACTTTCTTATTACCAAACTCTAGAAAACAAGAATATGAAGCAGATCATTTTGGGTTAATTTTTGCAGCTATGGCTGGATATAACCCGAGTGAAGCCATTTCTTTTTGGAAAAGAATGTCTAATGCAGGGGGTAAAAAACCACCTGAATTTCTAGCAACTCACCCATCTGATGAAAATAGGATTGTCCAATTAGAAAAGTATATGCCTGAAGCATTAATCTACTACAAAAAAGCGGAATCTTCAAGATAAGGATTACTATTTTACAGGTTTATTTAGAAATTCAATAAAAAAAACTTATCTTCGCACTCCCTTTGAATGCAATAAATTAGTAAATCGTCTGTCTCTAAAATTTACGGCTTACTAATCCATAATTGATTAATCATATTTAAATTAGTTCAACATTATGGCTCTTCAGACTGTATTAGAAAAATTGCAAATTGGCAACGAAAAGAATGTATTAATTCAAGGTTTGCCCTCTTCAATTGAAAAACAATTTATAAAATTGTCATTCGCTAAAAGTGTAACTCCATTATTAAGGATTAAAAAAATCGAATTTGCTCTGATATTCGCTGTAAGTAAAAAGCAACTTACCGATATTTTAAATGATATTATGCCAGCATTACAACCTAATGCTAAGCTTTGGATTTCATACCCAAAGCCAACAGCAAAAATAGCCAGTGACTTATGCAGAGAAAATCATTGGAAAGTAATTGAAGATCATTGTTTGGAAGCAATTGAACAAGTTGAATTAGACAATGTATGGTGTTCAACAAAATTTAAATTATCAGGTGAAATCCATTCAAATTGCAATAGTATTCCTCGTCACATGTTAGTAGCTAAAGAAGATATGGAAGAAATGGTCGTTTCTTAATCGTCATACTACTTATAAATAACAGTTCCAGCCTTTTTAGAGATATCAGCTTCTAATTTTTTTAGATGTTGGTGTGTTTGCATACAAATTAATTGTTGCTGTGGATCAGTAGTCTTTTCAAGTTCTTGCTGGTTTTCAATAATCAATCTTTTTATTTTTCTTAACTGCAGATAATTCATTGTTGAAATAACTTCTTCTTTATAAAGCTCTTCTCTGGTTGGAATATGACCTTCATAGTGATGTTTCCAATTTGGACTTATTTCAGCATCCACATCCATAATTTTAATAATCAGACTATTAATTTCCGGATCATCATGATACAGAAAATTTTTGGCTGTAGGTTGAAGGCCCTCTTTGTACCATTTCCGATAGAGATGAATAATATTAACCAGTTTTTTATTGTCAATCAATTCTTCTAAATCAAGATCATCGATTTGAGAGAAAAAATAATGGGCAACTTTCTGTTCTTCGTCCCAGTCTTTTAATCCAAATTCAACCAAACTTCTTACTAAAGCCTGTTCATGTGATTCATCTTTATTAAACAGTGCGCTTGTTTCATCATCAGCATCAATAAAACTTTCATCGAGTGGGGGTAAATCTGCTCTGAAAGACTTCGACTCTTCTTTTGTTATTTTATCCCGGATAACTTTATTTACTAGGGCATTAAAACCAGACTCTTCTACTTTTAATATTTCCGAAACTCTTTTAATATAGTCTTGTCGTCTTGTAAATTCTTCCGTCTTATTTATTTTAGAAATAGTTTCAGCAATTTGATTCACAATAGCCGACTTCCTTGCAGGATCAGTACCTGCATCCTTAAGTGCAATTTCTAATTGAAAAAGAATGAAATCTTTCTTTTCATTCTTTACAAAATCAATAAAGGCATTCGCACCTAATTTATTCACATAACTATCAGGATCTTCTTTATCTGGTATGAGTACCAATTTAACATCAAGTCCCTCTTCCAAAGCAAGATCAAGTCCTCTCAATGCAGCCTTTATCCCGGCACTGTCTCCATCATAAATTATGGTAAGATTTTTTGTGTATTTTTTTATCAAACGAAGTTGATCAGGCGTTAGTGATGTCCCTCCACTTGCCACTACATTCTCAATACCGGCCTGGTGAAGACTGACTACGTCCGTATATCCTTCCACCAGCAAACATTCATCGGCTTTATCAATGGCCATTCTTGCAAAATAAGCGCCATATAAGATTTTACTTTTGATGTAGATTTCATTCTCAGGCGTGTTGATGTATTTTGGGGCCTTATCATTAGATTTAATAATTCTCGCACCAAAACCAAGAATCTTTCCACTTTGATTGTGAATAGGGAAAATGATTCGGCCTCTGTAATTGTCCATCATTTTTTCCTCACGGGAAACTACAAGACCTGTTTTTAAAAGTAAATCCTTATTGTATTGAGAATCAATGGCAACCTTAGTAAATTCATCTCTTGCACTTGGGTTGTAGCCTAGTTGAAACTTTTTTATCGTATCTAAATTAAATCCTCTTTCTTTCAAATAACTTAATGCAATATCATTTCCTTCTTCAGTATTTAAAAGTGCATTAGAAAAGAAATCTTTTGCAAAATTATTAATAATGAACAGGCTGTCAGAAGTGAGCTGTATAGCTTTAAACTCAGGACTGGCTTCTGTTTCTTCTAGTGTGATATTGTATTTTGCAGCAAGCCATCTTAGTGCTTCAACATAACTGTATTTCTCATGATCCATGACAAATCCGATGGCATTTCCACTTTTACCACAGCCGAAACATTTGTAAATTTCTTTTGTAGGAGATACAGTAAAAGAAGGTGTTTTCTCATTATGAAAAGGACAATTACCTAAATAATTGGCACCTCTTTTTTTTAGTTTAATAAAAGAGCCAATGATATCAATAATATCAATCTGGTTTTGAATTTGCTGTATGGATTCCTGACTAATCAAGTTGTAAATTTATTGGTTTTTGGGGATAGTCTTTTATAAAAAAAAAATTGTTTGATTTTAGCTCAATTTATAATCAAAAATTTCTATCTTAAATTCAATCAAAAATCGCTTTTTTATTGTAAATAATATCAATAATCCAATATCTTTATCTCTTAATAAAATCAAAATGATGAAAAAAACAGCATTATTAATAAATTTCCTTTTTTGTGTAACCCTAACTTTTGCTCAGGATTTAGATGACATCAATGAATTGATGGGTAAATTAAAATATAAAGAAGCTAAAGAAGCCATTGATAAATATTTCCAGAATCCAAAAAAAGAAAAAGAAGCGGAAGGATGGTATTATAAAGGAAGAATTTACAATTCTTTATCTCAGGAAACTTCAATGGAATATGAGGAATCTTTTACTTTAAAATCCGAATCATTTAATGCGTTTAGAAAATACCAGTCCTTAGATTCAAAAGATGTATATCTTCTATTGGAAGGGTATAATTCTTATTTAGGATTGTACTTTGGATATTATGATCTTGGTGCAAAAGCTTTTAACAATAAAAAATTCGGCAATGCAATCACTGCATTTAAAAAAGCAATAGAAATAAAAGATTTTATTCTCAGTAAAAAGTATGATTTTGGCCAAACGAAATTGTATCCACTCGATACATCATTAATTTTAAATATTGCAACGGCAGCTTTGCAAGATAAAAATGAAGAAGAAGCGATTAAAAATTATAAAATTTTAGCAGAAGCAAATATTGTAGCAGAAGGGTACAAAGAAATTTATGAATATATCGCAGATTATTATTTTAGAAAAAATGATCTGGCTGCATTGAATTCCATATTAATAAAAGGGAAAAAATTATACCCTGAAGATGATTATTGGAATGATCTGGAAATAAGAGCGGTAAGTAAAAATGGCGACAAGAAAGCCCTTTATGCAAAGTATGAAGAAATGATTGCAAAAGAACCATCAAGCTTTTTATTATCTTATAATTATGCGGTGGAATTATACAATAGTATTTATGGAAAAGAGGCTTCCAATACAGGAGATTCTATTATCAGCAATAAATTAGTCGAGGCGTTAAAAAAAGCTATTGCTAATGAAAGTAAAGACGATATTACCGCCACTATTTTGTTGACAAATCATTTGTATAACATGTCGGCAGATAAATTGAATGCATCAAATGTAATCAAGAGTACAAAAGCAGACGATGTAAAAAAGAAAGCTGGATTAAAATCAGAGGCCAATAAATACATGGATGATTGTATTTATTATGGAGAAATTGCCATTAAGTTTTATGAAGGACTTGCCAGTAGAACAGCTATTCAAAAAGCAAATTATAAAATCTTACTCAGTAATTTAAGTGACCTCTATTCTATAAAAAAGAATCCAGCTAAAGCGACTGAATATGAAAATAAAAATAAGGCAGCTGAGAAATTGTAACAATTAATAATAAAGTTGGTTTGGTTGATTAGTCGATGTTAAATTAGTAAGATTAAGTCTTAACTAATTCATCTAATCTCTTCAACCAATCAACTAATTAACTAATTAACTAGATTAATCTCGTCCTCTCATAAATCCGCCTCTTCCTCCACCAAACATATTTCCCATTTCTTTCATCGGCTTCATTTCGATGTCTTTAGGGATGTCAAATTCTTTACTATCGATTTCTTTATCTAAAACAATTTTAGTAACCTCAACTTCCATTCTTCTGTTTCTTCTCATGTTCATTTCGTAGCGTATTACAAACCCATCTAGCTTTTCTAATCCATTAAGAGTAGGGGCCATGTTGCTCATCATGCCAGGCATATTAGAAAACCCTCCAGTACTGTACAAATTATTGAATTTGATTTCGGGGCTATACCAAAATACGGAACTGTCCTTAACACCTAAAAGTCGAGTAGTAACTAAATATGCTTTCTTGCAATTGTATCCGGCAATTTTTTTGCTTTCATTGGTGTAAGCAATTTCTGTTGTAAACTTGCTTCTGTCAAATTGAGGAGTTTGTTTTTGTGTAGTATCTCTTTTTCTTCTTTCGGCCATCATACTGTCTCTTCTTTTTTGCATTTCTTCCTGATCTTCATCTGTAAAATAAAATCCCATTTTATTACCCATCATTTCAAATACGGTACTGGTTAGCTGTTTACTATTATCCCTGTAAACAGAACCTTTACCCATTTCTGATTTAATAGTCGTTTTCACGAAATCATTTTTAAGATAAGTAACAAATTTAGTTTCCCCATCCATCATATTTCTGAAATTCATTCCTCTACCATCTTGATTATTTTGAAGATTTTGAACATCTTCTTCTTCAGGCGCAATCACATTTGTAGTAGTATTTATAATTGCAGATTGGTACAATTTGGCTTGTGAAAAGCAAAAAGTAATTGAAAAGGTAAGAAAAACTGTGATGAGGGATTTCATATTTTTTATAATTTTTGTTGCTAAATTAAGCTTGTAAGTTGAATAGTTAACTAAATCAATCAAAAGATTAGAAGGTCTTTTATCAAAAACCATTTGGGAATTTAAAAAGGGTGTAAGTATTATTAATTATTTCTATATTTTCTATTGTCCAAGTTTTATTATAACTTTCAATTGTATGATGAAATAATTCCATTCGAATGATTGTCTATTATAGATTCTAATTTTATTACAGAAATCAATCATTTTTCGTACGTTTGCTCACTAAAATTTAAAATAGATAAAGTGCGTTTAAAGAGTCTAGAAATTAAAGGATTTAAAAGTTTTGCCGATAAAACTGTTCTTCATTTTGACGAAGGTATTACTGGTGTTATCGGGCCAAATGGATGTGGAAAAAGTAACATTATTGATAGTATTCGCTGGGTTATTGGTGAACATAAAATCAGCAATCTAAGAAGTGAAAATTTAGAAAGCCTTGTTTTCAATGGTAGTAAAACCAGAAGTGCAAGTGGACTAGCTGAAGTGAGTCTTACTTTTGAAAATACCAAGAATTTATTACCAACAGAATTTAGTACGGTTACTATCACTCGTAAATATTACAAGAGCGGTGAAAGTGAATACCGCCTCAATGATGTTTCCTGCAGGTTAAAAGACATTCATAATTTATTTATGGATACTGGGATCAGTACAGATAGTTATGCAATCATTGAATTAGGGATGGTTGATGATATTATTAAGGACAAGGAGAACAGCCGTAGAAAAATGTTGGAGCAAGCTGCGGGAATTACAATATATAAAACCAGAAAAAAAGAAGCCAAATTAAAGCTGGATGCAACTGAACAAGATCTAGCTCGTATTGAGGATTTGTTATTTGAAATTAACAACCAATTAAAAAGTCTTGAAAGTCAGGCTAAAAAAGCTGAAAAGTATTTTGAAATAAAAAAGGAATACAAAGAAATCAGCATTGAACTTGCGAAAGCAGCTTTAGAAGGATTTAATGTTACTTATCGCGATTTAAATAAGCAACAACAGGAAGAAGTTGATAAGCGTATAGAACTTGAAACATCTATTGCAAAAGAAGATGCAGGATTAGAAAAAGAGAAGTTAGCTTTTATAGAAAAAGAAAAAGCATTGCAATTAATGCAACAAGCTTTCAATGAAAGATTAGATATCGTTCGAAACAAAGAAAATGAAAAAAGTCTTACCGCACAAAGACTTCAGCATTTAAAAGAGCGGAAATTAAGTCTGGATGAATTTCTTTTGAAAGCATCGGGTCAGCAATCTGGGTTACAAGAAAGTATTTCTTTTACGACTAAACAAATTGAAGAGGAAAAATTAAAACTTCAGCAATTAGAAATTTCGCTAGAAGCTTTAAATACTTCAGTTGAAGAAAAGCGTAAATTATTTGATAATCAAAGAGCTGCAATAGATACATTACGAAGAGAAAATCAAACCATTCAGCGCAATCAATTTGATGCTGAAAAAACGGTTGCAGTTGCAGACACCTCCATTCAAAATCTTCAACGTTTACTTACTCAATTGCAGGAAGAGAAATCGAATCGATTGGAACAACTTAAGCAATTAGAGGAAGATAAAAAACAAAAAGAAACTGATTTAACTGCTGCCCAAACAAGTTTAAAGCAGTTGCAAGATCAACATGAGTTTACAAAAGAACAGATTTTTCAAACCCAAAGTGTATTAGAAGGTCTTCGAAATAATCTAGCAGATGAGAACAGGAAATTTGATGCTAAGAAAAATGAACATGACCTTTTAAAAAGTCTTGTTGATTCGATGGAAGGCTATCCTGAAAGTGTGAAATTTTTACATAAAAATACTGGATGGAATCATAAAGCGCCATTATTATCAGATATTATTTATGTAAAAGAAGAGTTTAGGGCTGCTGTTGAAAATGTTTTGGATCCTTATCTTAATTATTATGTTGTAAATAATTTACAAGAAGGATTGCAAGCTGTTCATTTATTAGATGATAATAAAAAAGGAAAGGCTAATTTCTTTTTATTAGATAAATTTAAAACCACAGAGCAGCATTCGCAGCCTGCTAATACTATAAAAGCGTTAGATGTCATTGAAATTGATGGCCAGTACACTGCGCTTGCACAATATCTATTAGGGAATGTTTTTATTGCAGAAAATGACGATGCTTTAAATGACAATAGTAATGCTATCATTCTTGAAAAAAGCGGAAAGTTTGTAAAAGGTAAATATTCTTTGACCGGAGGAAGTGTTGGACTATTTGAAGGAAAGAAAATTGGCCGCGCTAAAAATCTAGAAAAATTAATAAAAGAAATTCAATCACAGGAAAAAATTGTCAATACCCTTAAGGCTGAAATTCAACAAAAACATAATGAAGTAATAGCCTTCAATACCCAGCTTAAAGAAAATGCGATTAAACAAACTGAGCAAGAAATTAATCAGTTAACTAATCAAGTATTTGCTTTGCAAAATAAGATGGAGAATATTACTCATCAAAATGCAATTGCTACATCAAGAGCTGAAGAGTTAGCGCAGCAGTTAAAACAAAACCAAGATGCGATAGCTGAAACCAGGACAGAACTTACTAAGTTCAATGAATTATTGGAAGCCATGCAACAAAAAATTCAATTAGTAGAACAAGATTATTCTACTGCTGAATTGGACTATAATGCCGCTTCCGCTTCGTTTAATGAGGGGAATCTTAATGTTACCAGACAACAAAGTAAAATTGCTTCTATTAATCAGGAATTGGAATTTAAGACCAATCAATTGGCTGATTTGGTTCAGCAAGTGGACAGTAGTAATACACAATTGAACGAAGCTGCAGGAAGTATTAATGAAACTGCTGGTATTCTTAAAGAAGTTGAAGAAGTATTGATTCAATTGATGCATGATAAAGAAACCGAAGAGAAAAAATTAAACCAGGCAGATCAGGAATATTATAATTTGAGAAATATTCTCAGTGAAAAAGAAAGTGAATTAAGGCTAAAGCAAAAGTCTAAAGAAGGGATTGATCATTTGCTTAATGAAATAAAAGACAGACTTACAGAATTAAAGTTGCAATTAGCTGGAATGAAAGAAAGATTGAGTGTAGAATTCAAAGTGGATTTAGATGCAATCATAGATGAGCCAAGAACAAGTGACACGCCATTAGAAGAACTTCAGGAAAAGAATGAGCGTATGAAAAAACGTCTCGAGAATATGGGGGAAATTAATCCTACAGCTATAGAGGCTTATACAGAAATGAAGAAGCGTTACGAATTTATTTTAGAGCAAAAAAATGATTTGGTAACGGCAAAGGATAGTCTAATGCAAACTATTCAAGAAGTAGAAGCTACTGCAAACCAGCAATTCCTAGATACATTCAATAAAACAAGAGAGAATTTTCAAAAAGTATTTAAAGCATTATTTACAGAGGAAGATACAGCAGATATGATATTAGTTGACCCTGAAAATTTAGCTGAAACAGGAATTGATATCGTCGCTAAGCCAAAAGGTAAAAGACCAAGTAGTATCGGACAGTTGAGTGGAGGAGAGAAAACATTGACTGCAACTGCTTTGTTATTTGCTATTTATCTGATTAAACCAGCACCTTTCTGTATATTAGATGAGGTTGATGCGCCACTAGATGATGCCAATGTTGGAAAATTCACTAATATGATAAAACAGTTCAGTGAAAACTCTCAATTCATTATTGTAACTCACAATAAAATGACGATGAGCGCTGTAGATGTTATATATGGTGTTACCATGCAAGAGGCTGGTGTAAGCAAGTTGGTTCCAGTAGATTTCAGAAGTTTAAATTAATTGATTTTGTGAAAAGGAATATTTAAAACAAACCCGGTAGTAATATCGGGTTTGTTTATTTTATTAATTGAAGTCTTCTAATAAAATAAAGATTTGGTATTCGCAGCCAAAAATCAACTTTAAGATTAATCTAAAATCAATTTTGCTATTTTCCCTTTACTACCAGCCATGAATAAGGATTTTCCTTTTTTTGCTTTTCGACAAACATGAAATCCTTCATCGCTTATTTTTGTAAAATTTAATCCATTGTCATTTGTATAATCTACTCCATTCAATCCACAGGTAATCCAACTATTCTTCTCTACATATTCCACACAACTTCTGTATCCGTTAGGAGGATTAATAGAAGTCCCCCAAGAAATTCCGCCGTCTTTGGTAAAAGAAATGTTTAAACTATTGGTGTCTTTTTTATTAAAATCCCCTCCAACAATCATGAATGTTTTTTGGTTTTTTATTGCTATTGAATTAGCGCCTGTACTTTCGATCCCTTGAATAATATGGGTATTTATTTTTTTGTTTCTTATGAATAAATTAGAATGCATTCCGCCAGAAATGAATATCGCTTCTTCTTTATTTAGCTTTCTAATGTTTGTTCCGCTACTTGCAAAACAAGCTTCTCCGCTATCAGCCATTGGTCTGTTTTGATAAGAGATCGGTTGCCATTTTTTTCCTCCATCAAATGTTCTGGCGATAAAAAATCTTCCATTTATAGGATCCCCAATTACAATGCCACTTTGTTCATTCCAGAATTCCATTGCATCCAAAAACATGCCTTTGGTGGTGTCTTTAAACACAATATCCCATGTAGATCCTCCATCAATTGTTCTGAGAATATAAGCAGGAACATCTATCCCCATAATTATAGCATTCATGCCGTCAAATGCTTCAATATCCCTGAAATCTACTTTTTCAAACCCTTTTACGACAAAAAACTTCCAGGAGTTCCCACCATCAATACTTTTCCCAATTGTGCCATTACTTCCGCTTACCCAAACAGTGTTATCATTAACTACGCTTAAACCTCGGAAAGAACTTTTTGTTTCAGATGATAACAATTTTACTTTTTGAGCATAATTATACTGAACAAAAAAGGTCATTAATAATAGTATAAAAATTCTTCTCATAATTAGTATGATTTATTTAAAAATCGACACATGGCTTACTTGTATAAGTAGTCATGCAAGCATTTTTTTTGTTACTTTTGACCAAGTTATATTTTAATAGTGAATAACCCAATTAATAAATGAGCCATAACAACATCAAGATTGACGATGAGATATCCAATCTCCATCAAGCAAGACAATTACTTTCAGGAAGGGCTGTTTGTTTAAGTAATGAAGCCATAGCAAAAATAGAAAAATGCAGAAAATATCTGGATGATAAAATTTCTCAATCAGATGATCTATTCTATGGTATTAATACGGGATTCGGGTTTCTGCAAAATGTAAAAATTGACAAGTCACAATTGGAAACATTGCAGGAGAATTTAATTAAATCTCATGCCTGCGGTATGGGGGATGAAGTGCCATCTGAAATTGTAAAGCTTATGCTGGCATTGAAAATAAAATCGCTTAGTTATGGACATTCCGGTGTGCAAACAGCAACCATGATGCGATTGATAGACATGTACAATAACAATGTATTGCCTGTAATATTCACGCAAGGTTCATTAGGTGCTTCCGGTGATTTAGCCCCATTGAGTCATCTTTGTTTACCACTTATTGGTTTAGGTGAAGTTTATTTTAATGGAACTAAAACAGCGGCTTCACAGGTATGGAAACATTTTGGATGGGCGCCAATTGTATTACAAAGCAAAGAGGGATTGGCACTCATTAATGGCACTCAATTCATGAGTGCTTATGGGATGCATTCGATTTTACAAGCTGAAAGATTATTGAAATGGGCTAATATAATTGCTGCTATTAGTTTTGAAGCTTTTGATGGTGTAAGTTTTCCATTCAATGAACACATTCATGCGGTTAGAGCACATACCGGACAGGTAAGCGTAGCCGCTACAATGAGAGAACTGCTTAAGGGCAGCGCAATTGCAACACAGCAAAAAACTCAAGTGCAAGATCCCTATTCATTCAGATGTATCCCACAAGTACACGGAGCAACTTTAGATACTTTCCTCCATGTGTCTTCTGTTTTTATAAGAGAAATAAATTCTGTTACAGACAATCCCAATATTTTCCCAGATGAAGATCTCATCTTGAGTGGTGGTAACTTTCATGGTCAGCCATTGGCATTGGCTTTAGATTTTCTTGCAATTGCAATGAGTGAAATTGCAAATATCAGTGAAAGAAGGACCTATCAATTAATTAGTGGGTTAAGAAATCTCCCACCTTTTTTAGTAAAGAACCCCGGATTAAATTCTGGATTTATGATTCCGCAATATACTGCTGCGGGAATAGTAAGTGAGAACAAACAACTATGTACTCCAAGCAGTGTGGATTCTATTCCATCAAGCATTAATCAGGAAGACCACGTTAGTATGGGTGCAAATGGAGCGGTGAAATGTAAAAGAGTGATAGATAATGTAGAAAAAGTTTTAGCAATTGAATTATTAACAGCTGTTCAGGCTATTGAATTTAGGCGGCCTTTAAAAACTTCAGAACAATTGGAAAAAATAATTATTGCTTTTAGAAAAGACGTTTCTTTTAATGAGGCGGATAGGATTTTACATCATGACATGATCAATGCTGTAACATTTTTAAAAAACTATAATATTGACTAATAAATTAAATACAAATGACAACCGTTAAGTACGATTATAAAAAATATAAAACACCAACAGGAACAGTATTGAATTGCAAAGGATGGATTCAAGAGGCAGCGCTGCGTATGTTATTAAATAACCTTGACCCAGAAGTTGCAGAACGTCCTGAAGAATTGATTGTTTATGGCGGGAGAGGAAAAGCTGCACGAAATATTGAATCATTGGATTTGATTATCAAAGGATTGAAAGACCTTGAAAATGACGAGACCTTATTGATTCAAAGTGGAAAGCCTGTTGGAATCATGAAAACTCACAAAGATGCTCCAAGAGTATTAATCAGTAATTCTCAATTAGTGCCTAATTGGGCAAACTGGAAACATTTTGATGAATTAGAAAAAAAAGGATTGATGATGTATGGCCAAATGACTGCCGGAAGTTGGATTTACATAGGCAGTCAAGGTATTGTACAAGGAACATATGAAACATATGGATCTGCTGCTACAAAACATTTCGGAGGATCTTTAAAAGGCACATTGAATGTCACTGCTGGATTAGGTGGAATGGGCGGTGCACAGCCATTGGCCATTACCATGAACGATGGAGTAGCTTTAGTCGCAGAAGTAGAAGAGTGGCGTATAGATAAAAGAATAGAGACCAGGTATCTCGATGAAAAATACACAGATATTGATGAAGCCATTGATAAAGCATTGCACTATAAATCAGAAGGGAGAGCGATAAGTATAGGGGTTTTGTGTAATGCTGTAAACTTACTGCAACGATTAATCGAAAGAAACATTATACCTGATACATTAACTGATCAAACAAGTGCTCATGATCCATTAATTGGATATATTCCACATCATTTATCAAATGAAGAAGCTACAATTTTACGCGTTGAAAATCCTGATGAGTATATCAACTTAAGTTATAATAGCATGAAATTGCATGTAGAATTGATGTTGCAATTACAGAAAATGGGAGCTATTACTTTTGATTATGGAAATAATATTCGTGCAAGAGCTAAAGAAAGAGGATTAGAAAATGCATTTGATTTCCCTGGATTTGTACCAGCTTATATAAGACCATTATTTTGCGAAGGTAAAGGTCCATTCAGATGGGCAGCACTAAGCG
Source organism: uncultured Bacteroidota bacterium (assembly GCA_903831575.1). Classification (GTDB taxonomy): domain Bacteria; phylum Bacteroidota; class Bacteroidia; order Chitinophagales; family Chitinophagaceae; genus Ferruginibacter. The sequence goes on from CAIKYB010000019.1 coordinate 39,139, forward strand.
GTGATCCAGAAGACATTAATGTTACAGATGAATTGATGATGAAATTATTTCCAGAAAATAAAGGAATGATCAGATGGATAAAAATGGCGAAAGAAAAAATCGCATTTCAAGGACTACCTGCACGTATTTGCTGGATTGGTCAGGGGGAAAGAGAAAAAGCAGGATTAGCATTTAATGAATTGGTTAGAACAGGAAAAGTAAAAGCTCCTATTGTAATAGGTCGTGATCATTTAGATACCGGCTCTGTTGCAAGTCCTAATAGAGAGACTGAAGCGATGCTAGATGGAAGTGATGCAGTTGCTGACTGGCCAATTTTAAATGCATTAGTAAATACTGCAGGTGGGGCAAGCTGGGTTTCTTTACACCACGGAGGTGGAGTAGGTATGGGCTATAGCATTCATGCTGGAATGGTAATTGTTGCAGATGGAACTGATGATGCTGCTATACGATTAAGCAGGGTTTTAAGGAATGATCCTGGAATTGGTGTAATAAGACATGCAGATGCCGGATATGATCTTGCAATAAAAACTGCGGAGCAACATCATTTAGATATTAAATCAAGACTTCAATAAATCAACAGAAACAAGCGAACTTTTAACAGTTCGCTTGTTTAAATTTATAATAAAATTAGACGTACTAAAATCTTATACCTGCACCAACATTAAAGTTAACAGCCCCCATTTCTTGTTTAATATCTTCACTCTCAGTAGAAGTCCATTTTGGGTTCATAAATCCATAATCTACATTAGTAAACAAGCACAATCTTGAAGCAAAGTTATATCTTAAGTTACTCCCCAATTGAATAGCAAATGCATCAGTCCATCTATCACTTGAAGAACTAAGAATTATGCCAGTTCCAACTATTTCCTCTTTAACAGTTGGTAAATTTACTCTGGCAAAACCTGCCATTCCCTTAATATCTAAAAACAATTGATCCATTAATTTGAAAGTTGCCATTGGGCCAACAACAATCCCAAAATATTGCCAATGGTCAACATTTTTAGTTGTTGAAACTGCAGCATTTAGTAATTCAAATTTATGGAGTGCGTCTTGATCAATTTTATAAAGAGAATAGAAAATAGTGGACGCAATACCGAATCGGTCTGTGAAATGATAACCAGAATTCAAGTTGATATTATATCCGATTGTTGCTAGACCAGCTTTAGTATTGGCATCTACATCTTTAGAAGAAAAACTACCTACAGGTAAAGATGGTCCACCTGACAATATCAGAAACAATTTTTGATTATTTACAGTTGATTTTTCCTGCGCAATTACACTAAAAGTAATAAATACTAATGTTAAGCTGATAATAATTTTTTTCATTTTAGTTGTATTTAGATTTAATTGATAATTACAAATGTAAATAGCAGATTAAATTTTTAACATGATATACATGACATGAAAAATTGATAATAATCATGTGTGACTAATATCATTATTAAGTTAAATTTTGATCATTAAAGACAACAATATATTACCTCATTTTGGAAACATTGAAAATTTA
>CAIKYB010000020.1 GCA_903831575.1 uncultured Bacteroidota bacterium
CTGCTTCTGGAACTTACACGTACAGTTACAATAACAATGATGGTTGCCCATCTGTTGATACTTTACATTTAACAGTTAACTACGGTACACATAACAGTGCTACTCAAACTGCTGTAGGATCATACAGTTGGAATAGCAATACTTATACAAGTTCTGGAACTTACACGTACAGTTACAATAACAATGATGGTTGTCCATCTGTTGATACTTTACATTTGGTTATTAATAATGTTCCAGTTGCAGTTAATGATACGTATGCACCAAGTCAAGATTCTACCTTCTATGGTAACGTTGGAACTAATGATACCCTTAGTACTGATGGAGGCAATACCTTTACTTTAATCAGCGGAACTTCACATGGAACATTAACATTAAATAGTAATGGCACATTTGTATACACGCCAACAATTGGATTTACAGATTCAGATACCTTCTACTACAGCTTATGCGATACAAACAATGATTGCAGTACAGCAATGGTAGTACTTGTAATTCAAGCTGGAGGAACTACTCCTGTCACTTTAACAACATTCAATGCTAGATTATTAAATAGTGAGAATGCTCTATTAAATTGGATTACACAATCAGAAATCAATACAAGCCATTATGATGTTGAAAGAAGTGAAGATGGTATTCATTTTGCAAAAAGAGGTGCGAAAAATGCAATTGGATCTCCTACTGTTAGTCAAAACTATGATTATACAGACTTGCTAAATACCAATGCAACTATTGTTTACTATCGTTTGAAAATAGTTGACAACGATGGATCATTCAAGTATTCAAATATTGTTCCGCTAAAATTAAAAGATGTAAATGACGAGATGTCTGTTTATCCAAATCCATTTATATCTAGCATTACAATAGAATTAACAAGTCAGACAGAAGACATTGCTAAAGTAAAAATGATGACTATTGACGGACGTACATTAAATCAATTTGATGTAAAAATTCAAAAAGGGAAAAATGTAATCCCAGTGAATAACTTAGGCCGTCTCCCTAAATCGACATACTTACTTGAAGTAAAAACTACTGCTAAAACTTACATAAAAAGAATTGTGAAAAACTAATGTATTACTAAATAAATCTAATCTTCAGAGGTTGCTAAAAAATAGCAACCTCTTTTTTTTTAGAATAAGCATAGTAATCATACGTATTTTTATAACTTCATAATTAGATTTTCAAAAATGCAATTCCTCAAAAAAAACAGCATACTACTTATAATAATGCTATACTCATTTGCCTCCTATTCGCAGGATGCAGATGAAACAAACAGATTCAATCATCAGGATACGCTTAGAGGCAGCTACAGTTTGGGAAGAATGAAATGGAACGTATTGTATTACGACATTACAGTCATCCCTGATATTAATGCGAAAAGAATTTCAGGAAAAAACACGATTACCTTTTTTGACAGTGGAACAAATACGATTCAAATCGACCTTCAACAACCCATGGAAATGGACAGCATTATTGAAGACCAGCAACAATGCTTCTTTCAAAGAGAAGGAGATGTTTATTGGGTAAAAACAATCAAAGTAAGTCAACCCAGGTTAAAAAAAATAACCTGCTATTTTCATGGCAAACCCCAAGAAGCGATTAACCCTCCTTGGGATGGTGGGTGGATTTGGAAGGTAGACAAAAATAATAACCCATGGATTTCTGTAGCTTGTCAAAACCTTGGAGCAAGCGCATGGTACCCTTGTAAAGACACTCAATCAGACGAGCCAGACGAAGGTTGTACTTTAAATATAATAGTACCTGATAGTCTTAATGGATTAGGCAATGGAAGATTGACAGTCAAAGAAAAGCTGCCAAATAAATTATCGATGTACACCTGGAAAGTAAATGCTCCAATAAATAATTACAACATCGTTCCATACATTGGGAAATACGAACATTTTTCAGAAATATACAAAGGGTTAAAAGGGGATTTAAATATGGATTATTGGGTGTTGGATTATAATATTATAAAAGCCAAAAAGCAATTTAAAGATGCAACAAGAATGATGAAGGCCTTTGAATATTGGTTTGGCCCCTATCCTTTTTATGAAGATGGGTACAAATTGATAGAGGCACCCCACTTGGGCATGGAACACCAAAGTGCCATTGCTTACGGCAACAAGTATACGAATGGTTATTTAGGAAGAGATTTATCAAATACAGGATGGGGATTAAAATGGGATTTCATTATAGTACATGAAAGTGGACACGAATGGTTTGGCAATAACATTACCACAAGTGATATCGCAGACATGTGGGTTCATGAAGGATTTACCAATTATAGCGAAACACTGTTCACGGAATATTATTACGGAAAAAATGCCGCAAACGAATACATCAGAGGCTTGAGAAATGACATATCAAATGACATACCCCTAATCGGAAATTATGGCGTAAATAAGGAAGGCAGTGGAGACATGTACAATAAAGGAGGAAATTTAATCCATACCATAAGACAAATTATCAATAACGATCAACAATTCAGAAGTATTTTGATAGGACTAAATAAAACATTTTATCATGCAGTAGTTACAACACAAGAAGTAGAAAATTATATCAGTGAAAAATCCGGAATTGATTTTTCTAAACTATTCGATCAATACCTACGTACTACAAAAATTCCTGTTCTTGAATATTATTTTGGCAATAATGAACTTCACTACCGATGGAGTAATACAATTGAAAATTTCAAAATGCCTATAAAATACTGCCTTGGAAAAGATAAAAAAGAATGTTGGCTAACCCCAGAAAATAAATGGCAATTGAAAAAGATGGAAGATAAAACTAGTTTGAAAAAGATGCAGGTGAATCAAAATTTCTATATTGAAACAAAAGAAATAAAAAAGACCATTCGTAATAATTAAAAATCTGCCGGTTTTAAAATACGACCTGCACTGAGAAACCTTCGCTTATAATAGGATTCATCCAGACTGTTAATAATAACGCCCTGACTGGTACTTGCATGAACAAAATAATTATTGAATAAATACACGCCAACATGACTAACGCCACCTCTTGTATTGAAGAATAGCAAATCTCCTTCTTTAATTTCATTGAAATTTATCTTTTCTGCATTTTCATATTGCTGTCTTGCATTTCTTGGCAAATCAAACCCATAAATATTTTTTTGGAGCAAGCCTGAAAAAGAGCTGCAGTCAATACCAGATTTTGAAGTGCCTCCAAATTGATATCTTGTCCCCAACCATTCTTCTATGAATTGATAAAGAGATTGATTAGTCAATAATTCTACTTCTACGTTTAAAACCTGTGCATATTTAAATTGAAGAGAAGTGATTTTTTCGATACCGGTGTTTGGTGCACTTAGAAATTCATCTGGAATTATACGAATAGCATTGGAATTGCTTTTGATGGAGTTAGAAGAAGTATGGATTTCATTTCGATTCAACTGAATTCCATCAATGAAAGTAATGGATCTTGTATGCACCTTTTTTGAACCATTCACATGATGCTGTGCCAGAAGCTTGGATACCCCTAAAATATTGAACAAAAAAATAAAACTCAGAATTTTGTACATATTATAGCTATTGGAATAGAAACGTAAAATTAGCTTTATTAAAACAGTAGTAAAGTTACTTTAAAAATATAGATAATCTGTGAATTTTATATTCTTTTAATAAACATGATTTAATTAGCAGTTATTTAATAACATCCGTGATTATGACCATTTTTTTTTATACTTTTAGAAACGTTTTTTAAACGAAAAATTATCTCAATTTTTAAACGGCAGCTGGTATAAAAAATGAAATTCAGTCACTTACACGTACATACGCAATTCTCTTTACTGGATGGTGCTGCTTCTATAAAAGGCTTATACAAAAAAGCTATTGCAGACGGCATGCCCGCATTGGCAATAAGTGACCATGGCAATATGTTTGGCGCTTTTGAATTTGTAAAAGAAGCCTACAGAAATCTTGATGAAAACGGGAAGCCTAAAATAAAACCTATTGTAGGTTGTGAGTTTTATATTACGCATGACCGTAACAGAAAAACTTTCAGTAAAGAAGAGAGAGATCCTAGACATCATCAGATTTTACTGGCAAAAAATGACATTGGCTATAAGAATCTGGTTAAACTAACTTCTCTTGGATACATTGAAGGCATGTATTCCAAATACCCACGAATAGATAAAGAGCTTATTCATAAATATCACGAAGGGCTTATTGCAACCACCTGCTGCCTTGGCGCACTCGTTCCGCAAACGATTTTAAAAAAAGGTGAAGCAGAAGGAGAAAATGAATTTAAATGGTGGCTCAATATTTTCCAGGAAGATTATTATGTAGAGCTACAACGTCATGGCATACCCGAACAAGAAAAAGTAAATCAAGTCCTATTAAAATTTGCTAAAAAATATAATGTGAAAGTTATTGCAAGCAATGACAGCCATTATGTTGACCAAAGTGATTTTAATGCACATGATATTTTACTTTGTATCAACACCGGTGAAAAACAAAGCACTCCGGCATTCAGAGAATTTACTGATGATGATGTATCTACTAAAAACAAAAGATTCGCTTTCCCTAATGATCAGTTTTTTTTAAAAACAACAGCAGAAATCAGTGAGGTATTCAAAGATATTCCTGAAGCCATTGATAACACCAATGAAATCGTAGGTAAAGTAGATTTACTCGATTTGAAAAGGGACATCTTACTCCCCCATTTTGTTGTGCCGGCCAATTTTAAAAATCAGGATGAATATCTTGGGCACTTAACCTGGTCAGGGGCCAAAAACAGGTATAAAATTCTTACTCCGGAAACTGAAGAACGAATTCAGTTTGAGTTGGGTGTAATTGAAAAAATGGGATTCGCAGGATACTTCCTTATTGTAAGTGATTTCATCAGAGCAGGCAGAGAAATCGGTGTATTCGTAGGACCAGGAAGGGGTTCCGCAGCCGGAAGTGTGGTCGCCTATTGTATTGGCATTACCAACATTGATCCTATTAAGTACAACTTGCTTTTTGAAAGATTCTTAAATCCAGAGCGAAAGTCAATGCCCGATATTGATACAGATTTCGATGATGAAGGCCGACAAAAAGTGATTGATTATGTAGTGGAGAAATACGGTAAAAATCAAGTGGCACAAATCATCACTTATGGAACAATGGCTGCAAAAAGCAGTATCGCCGATGTAGCCAGAGTAATGGATTTGCCCCTTGCCGAAAGCAGAGCATTATCCAAATTGGTTCCCGAAAAACCAGGCATTGTTTTAAAAAGATTATTACACGCGCCATTTACAACTAAAGATGCAAAAAATGGAGAAACATCTTTGGAAGAAAAAGAGCAATTAGGTTCTGAAGATTTTGAAAGCATTAAAAAATTACGGGAGATATATAATGGCAATGATTTACTGAGTAAAATATTGCACGAAGCAGAAGTACTCGAAGGATCAGTAAGAAATACCGGTATACATGCCGCAGGAATTATCATTGCCCCTAAAGATCTTACAGACCTTATTCCTGTTGCCACTTCTAAGGAATCAGAATTATGGTTGACTCAAATTGAAGGGAATACCATTGAAGAAGCTGGCGTTATCAAAATGGACTTTCTTGGATTAAAGACACTTAGTATTTTAAAAACGGCATTATCATTAATCAAGCAACATCATGGCGTTACCATTGATATTGACAACATTCCTCTTGATGATGAAAAGACTTACAGATTGTATCAACTTGGTGACACGAATGCAACTTTCCAATTTGAAAGTGCCGGTATGCAAAAATATTTAAGAGAATTAAAGCCGGATAAATTTGATGATTTGATTGCGATGAATGCCTTGTACAGACCGGGGCCGATGGCATACATCCCTAAATTTATTGCACGTAAACATGGCAAGGAAGTTGTTACTTATGATGTGCCGGACATGCAGGAATATCTTGAAGAAACCTACGGAATTACGGTTTACCAAGAACAGGTAATGTTACTGTCCCAAAAATTAGGAGGCTTTAGCAAAGGAGATGCGGATGTACTCCGAAAAGCAATGGGGAAGAAACAAATCAGCATCCTTAATAAAATGAAAACACAGTTTATTGACGGCGCTACCGCTAAGGGACACCCGAAAGATAAACTAGAAAAAATATGGACAGACTGGGAAGCATTTGCACAATACGCCTTTAATAAATCGCATTCCACTTGCTATGCATTTGTTGCCTATCAAACGGCCTATCTCAAAGCACATTACCCCAGTGAGTATATGGCAGCGGTATTGAACCATGCCGGAAGTATTGACAAAATTACTTTCTTCATGGAAGAGTGTAAAAAAATGGGGCTAACAGTACTTGGACCTGACATCAATGAATCCCATAATGGTTTTGCTGTAAATAATAAAGGGGAAATTAGATTTGGATTCAGCGGCTTAAAAGGAACCGGAGATGCGGCAATAGAAAACATTATAGAAGAACGGAATAAGCATGGGCATTTTAAGGATATTTATGATCTTGTAAAAAGAGTAAACCTTAGAGCCGTAAGCAAAAAATCTTTGGAAAGTTTGATATACAGTGGCGCATTTGATTGTTTTAAAGATATGCATCGCGCACAATATTTTTATCAGGCTTCAGGAGATCTGCCTTCATTGGAAAAAATTGTAAAATTTGGAGCTGTATATCAATCGCAATCAGCCAATGCCACAAATACACTTTTTGGCGATATGCAAATGCCGGATATCGTTCCCCCAAAATTGGCTAATTGCAACCCCTGGCAATTGATTGAACAACTTGATTTTGAAAAAGATGTTACGGGTATGTACATGAGTGGACATCCGCTCGATAATTTTAAATTCGAATTACATCATTACAATATTTCAGCTCTTAGTGAGTTTAATTCCATTAAGGCCTTTATTAATGAAACCCCGAATACAAGGCCATTTAGATTGGCAGGTCTCGTTATTGATGCCCAACATCGACTCACCAAAAACGGAAAGAAATTTGGAGTACTGCAACTGGAAGACTTCAGCGGCAAAACGGAGTTCATGATTTGGAGTGAAGAATATGTGAAATACATAAATTACCTGGAAAAAGGAAGGATCATCTTAATTGAAGGTAGTTTTAAACAACGATTTAATACCAGTCAATTTGAATTTAAAATATCAAAACTACATTTATTAGAATCTTTAAAATCAACACAAACCAAGCAAATAACCCTTGATATTGCTCCACAGTTTATTGATGAAAATTTCATTTCATTCTTTGATCAAAATATCAATAATAACCCTGGAAATACACAACTGAAATTCAACATCCATGATATTGCTCTTCAAAGAAAATTAACCCTTTCTACTTTTGAAAAAGGCATAACCTTAAATGACGAGATGATTGAATTCTTAAATAACAATATCCAGATTGATGTTTCTGTCAGTACAACTGGCTGACATCATGTCTTTTTACTAACCTATTCACAGTAGTTCTATATAATTGTGGATATGTCATTTGTGCACATAAAAAATATGGCTATACATTTGCAGGTATCAATAAAATTATTACATTAAAAATATAAAACTATGGCATTAGAATTTACAGACGCGAACTTTAAAACTGAAGTTTTAGACTCCGATAAATTATCAGTTATTGACTTCTGGGCAGAATGGTGTGGCCCTTGCAGAGCTATTGGACCCGTAATTGAAGAATTAGCGAAAGAATACGAAGGGAAAGTAAACATCGGGAAAGTAAATGTAGATCACAATCCTCAAATTTCGATGACCTATGGAATTACAAGTATCCCAGCTATTTTATTTTTAAAAAATGGTCAAGTAGTAGACAAATTGGTAGGAGCTCAGCCAAAGGGGAATTTTGTAAAAAAGATTGATGCTTTAAAATAATTTACAGCAAAAGGTTATAAAAAAAAGGTTGCCGAAAGACAACCTTTTTTTTATTTTAATACCTTACTAACATCAATGCTTATTCGCCGCTATACTTCCCAACCCATCTTCTGGAAAATGACGGTATTTAAACATCAATGGAAAGAAAATTACTAGCACCATTGCATATGCGGCAAAAGTAAACCATATACTTGACCAGTCTTTAACCCCATTAAGCGTAAAATTATCTACAACCCATCCACTTCCAAGCCCTCCGATAATGGCTCCTACTCCATTTGTTACCATCATAAATAAACCCTGTGCACTTGCTCTGATATTAGAAGGCGTTTCTTTTTCAACAAATAGTGATCCGGAAATATTAAAGAAATCAAATGCCATACCGTACACGATCATTGATAACACAAGGAATATAAGTCCACCCTGAGGATTAGGATCTCCAATCCCAAATAAGCCAAAGCGAAGTACCCAGGCAATCATACTGAAAAGCATTACTATTTTAATGCCAAATTTTCTAAGAAAGAAAGGAATGGTAAGAATAAATAAAGACTCTGAAATTTGAGAAAGTGACAGCATCACCAACGGATGTTTTACCACAAAAGAATCAGGAAAAGAAGATCCGAAATCACCTAAAAAACTACCCCCAAAAGTATTGGTGATTTGTAATGCAGCTCCTAACAGCATAGAGAAAAAGAAGAACACTGCCATTTTCTTACGCTTAAATAAAACAAAAGCATCTAAACCAAGCGTAGATAAAAAGGATTCTTTTTTTGTAGATCCTGCTGGCGGACATGCAGGTAAACTAAAGCAATAGATTCCCATGCCAATGGCAGCAGCTGCTGCAACATAAAACTGGATATTTGATTTTGAAAAACCAGTCAAATCAGAAAACCACATGGCACAAATAAAACCAATTGTACCCCATACACGAATTGGTGGAAATGATTTGATAATATCAAAGCCAGACTTTTCAAGAATTTTATAAGACACGGTATTATTCATCGAAATCGTAGGCATGTATGCCATAGAGTTAAACAACATTACCCAAAACATTAAACTTGGATCTTTTACAGTAGAGGCCCATAACAAACATGCAGCTCCAACTAGGTGAGATATGCCTAATACTTTTTCTGCATTCACCCATCTGTCAGCTACAATTCCAAGCAATGCAGGCATAAATAATGAAGCTATACCAAGTGTAGAATAAACACTCCCTATTTCAATTCCTTTAAAACCTATGGAGAAAAGATAGCCTCCGGTTGAGATGAGCCATGATCCCCAAATAAAAAATTGAAGAAAGCTCAGGATGATGAGTCTTTGTTTAACATTCATAGTATAATTGGTTTTTGTTAAGGGAAATTAACAATTTATTTTGAATTTTAATGAAATTATAGAGAAATCTTGCGAAATACTTTTATTATCAAATACATAACGATTTTTTAATGCCTCCGTATTTATAATGGAGTATTTAATTAGTATGACCAAAACTCATGATTTAAAATTCAATAACTGTAAATTTGCAAAAAAAGTAATGAGCGATACTATTAATATGCTGATTGATGCTACTGCAGACCCAATCTTGAAAGGCATTGCTGAAAAAGTCAAACATAACACCAGAATTACTGATGAAGAGTGCTTGCAACTTTTTGAAAAAGGAGAACTTTCATTCGTAGGCACCTTAGCCAATATTATCAGAGAAAGACTTCACGGCGATGTAACTTATTTCAATAGAAACTTTCATATTGAGCCAACAAATGTTTGTGTATTCAGTTGCAAATTCTGCTCCTACTCTATGCTTTATGCACATAAAGAAGAAGGATGGGAATTGAGTATCGACCAAATGGTAGATATTGTAAAAAGCTATGACAACAAGCCCATAACAGAAGTACATATAGTTGGTGGCGTTCATCCCAAAATGAACATGGCTTATTTTATTGAGTTGATTCAAAAAATCAGAGCTCATCGTCCTGACTTACATATAAAAGCATTTACTGCTGTTGAGTTAGATTACATGTTTAGAAAAGCAAAACTATCCGCTGAAGAAGGATTACAACAATTAAAAGCTGCAGGTCTTCAATCTTTACCTGGCGGAGGTGCGGAAATTTTCCATCCAGCAATCAGAGAGATTATTGCAGGTGATAAAGTCAGTGGAGAAGGCTGGTTGAAGATTCATGAAACTGCGCATAAATTGGGAATGCATAGCAATGCGACTATGCTTTACGGTCATGTAGAAAAATTTGAACATCGCGTAGACCACATGAGTAAATTGCGTGCACTTCAAGACAAGACAAAAGGCTTCAATACATTTATCCCATTAAAATTTAGAAACGCGAATAACGACATGAGCTACTTAGAGGAATCTACTATTACTGAGGACATGCGCTTATATGCAATTGCAAGAATTTATTTAGACAACTTCCCTCATCTTAAAGCATACTGGCCAATGCTGGGCAGACAAAATGCACAATTGACTTTATCCTTTGGTGTCAATGATATTGACGGTACCATAGACGACTCTACTAAAATTTATTCTATGGCTGGTAGCGAAGAACAAACCCCTACTATGTCAACGGAAGATCTAGTCAACTTAATCAAACAATCAAAAAGAAAACCAATAGAGCGTGATACGCTTTATAATGTGATTACCGATTATAGTGAGGTTACCGTATTTAATTAATAAACAACCTAAAAAAATAATATGTCAGCATGTAATTTTAATATCCCATTCAGTGGTTCAGCAGAAGAAATTTTAAACAAAGCCAAAAACGCCATCGAATCCCAAGGAGGAAAATTCTTAGGGGACCTAAATTCAGGGACTTTTGATGTCAGTTTATTATCCAATACCATTAAGGGATCATACCTTGTAGAAGCTCAAAATTTGCAGTTGAATATTGATTCAAAACCTGTTTTCCTACCCTGTAATGCCATTGAAAGCTTTTTGATTAAAAAATTGTCCTAATGGATATTCTCCGAACTTGATTGATCCACAACATTTATTTCAAAAAAATCGCCTTATATTTGCAATCCAAAAAACAACAGCTGTATTGGTTCGGTAGCTCAGCTGGATAGAGCATCAGCCTTCTAAGCTGAGGGTCATTGGTTCGAATCCAATCCGAATCACGAAAAGGTTTTACAGAAATGTAAAGCCTTTTTTTATGTTTTATGGATAGTTCGTTAGCGGGAATCCCCTCATTTATATAAATAAGCAACAAGTTGCATTCCATACAAAAAAAACTCACACATTTTAGCCCTCCATAAAAATTATAGTATTTTCTTTCCCCCTTTTTTTTACCAATATTTTAAAGCACTTTTGCTAATAAACAAATGTAAATCATGGATGTAAAAATTCATCCTTCCTGGAAAGCATTACTAAATAGTGAATTTAGCAAACCCTATTTTCAACAATTAACTACTTTTTTAAAAACAGAAAAAGCACTCCATAAAACAATATACCCTTCAGGAAAATTAATATTCAATGCTTTTAATGCGACTCCTTTCGATAAAGTAGCTATAGTAATCATCGGACAAGACCCTTATCATGGACCGAATCAGGCACATGGATTAAGCTTCTCTGTACAAACAGGCATAAAGCCGCCGCCATCATTAAAAAACATCTTCAAAGAAATGGAAAAAGATATCGGCATCCAAATGCCGGAGCAATATGGCAATCTTACCAAATGGGCAGAGCAAGGTGTGCTATTACTTAATGCGGCATTAACAGTAAGAGCAGGCGAACCCTTTAGCCATGCAAAATATGGATGGGCAGAATTTACTGATACTGTAATCAAAAAAATATCTGATAAAAAACAAGGAATTATCTTTTTGTTGTGGGGGAAATTTGCACAGGAAAAACAATCTTTAATCGACCCTAATAAGCACCATATATTAATAGCGGCTCACCCTTCCCCTTTTTCTGCAGAGAAAGGTTTCTTTGGCTGCAAACATTTTTCAAAAACAAATGAATTACTCATGAAAGCAGGAAAAGCTCCAATCGATTGGAAATTATAAATAAAAAATATCTTTGAAAACCGGCATCATGAAAACACTTAAAAATATTTTTGCACGCTTTTGGGCCATCTGGGGCTTGATCACTTTTGCGGTTACCTTTCTAATCATCTTTATCCCATCACTTTTTTCTTATTTATTTAAAGAGGAAAAAAGAGGGCAATATTATTTCAAAATAATATCACAATTATGGATGAGGGGTTGGCTATTTTTAATTGGATGTAGAGTTAAGATTTATGGAAGAGAAAACTTCATCGAAGGCGAAAATTATGTTGTAGTTTTTAATCACAATGCTTTATTGGATGTTCCACTCTCCTCTCCTTTTGTTCCAGGATCCAACAAAACTATTGCAAAAGCCTCATTCGCAAAAGTGCCACTATTTGGACTTTTTTATAAAAAAGGATCTGTATTAATCGACAGAAAAGAGGAGAAAAGCAGAATCGCCAGCTTTGAAGCCATGAAAAACGTTTTACTATCGGGAATGCATATGTGCATTTATCCTGAAGGCACAAGAAATAGAACCAGCCAGCTAATCAAACCCTTTTATGACGGCGCTTTCAAGCTGGCAATTGAAAGTAAAAAAGATATTATCCCCTGTATTATCAACGGAACAAAAGAAGCTATGCCAATAGAGAAAACACTATATCTTCTTCCTAAAAAATTAAGTGTAACTTTCTTACCTGCCGTACCATCAGAAAATTACACAGCAAAAGAATTAAATAAAAAAGTATTTGATTTAATGTGGAGCGAGCTAGAAAAGGAATCTTGATCTATTATACGCTTCTAAGTCTAAAAGCTTAAATTCTATCAGAATAATTTCTTCCGGAATAATTTCTTCCGGAATAATTTCACCCCTAGCGGGGTTGTAGATCTGTTCAGCTTCTTAGTTAGATTCGTTTCACCCCTAGCGGAGTTGTAGATCTGTTTAGTTTCTTAGTTAGACTTTTTTCACCCCTAGCGGGGTTTGTGTTATATTGATTACATGAAATCAACTAATCATACTTCAACCATCTTCAGCAATCTTTCAACCACCTTCAACCACCTTCAACCATCTTCAACCACCTTCAACCACCTTCAACCACTTTCAACCCCTTCAACCACTTTCAACCCCTTCAACCACCTTCAACCCCTCTCTCTATAAATCATAAAAATAACGGGTGCGATTAACCTTAATATCCCTTAGTATAGAAGATTTAGGATTTATATTGATGCTGAAAAATTTATACCTGCCAATTGGAGACATCGTAATTGTCATCTGCCAACAATGTAAGTCTCTTGATAAATTCAAGGATAATACCCCCATTTCTTTCAACGTAACATTGTAAGAACCAGACATCCCCGCTTTCCATTTTGGAGTCAAATTGAAATTACCATGCCAATTCAGATCTTGATTAACTGTTGTATTAAATGTGCCTGGATTTGAATAAGAAGGACTTCTGGCAAACCTTAGCGAATAGCCAAAATCAACATTCCAGGGAGAATTGAAATCTACAAACTCATTCGGATTAGCATTGATATAAGCTGCCTCACGCTGGTATTCATCCAATGGCATGTCACCCGTATTCATAGAATTATTCTGTGGAGTACTGCTTTTTGAAGCTGATTTGCTATTATCACCACCGCTAAACCTGCTTTGAAGCGATATACTCCCACTCGTAAGGGTTCCTAATGAAACGGGATGCTCCGACCATACCAACTTATTAATTCTACGACCTTGACTATTGTATAGATAAGGATCAAATTGTGCATTGGCAGTAATGTTAATGTTGTCCGACAAACTACTTCTCGCCGATAAAGACAAATTACTCAACCTGAAGGAATCAAGTAAGAAATTGTAACTCCCATTAATACCAAGCCCATCAAGCAGTGTAATTTTTTTCAATCCAGCAGCTGTATCTTTTTTATTAATCAATTTCATTTGCAGCACATTATCAATCCCAAAATTCAATCCGGCAAATCTGGAATCCGAAAAAACACCATAAACACTTCTTTCATAATAACTATACTTTGCTGTAGTTCCCAACGAATCTATTTGTGCATTATAATAACTGGCAGCATTCATATTGGGCTTGTAATTAACAGAAATAGTTGGCCGGATCTCATGCCTGATCGCTTGTACTTTACTATTTTTTCTGAAGGCATATAATCCAAAAATTCTTGTGGAAATGCCTATACCATAATTCATATCTCTTGCAGAATAAAATCCATTTTTTATAATAGTGTCTAATTTTTTATCCAAGGGATTCCACTGACGAATATATTGCTCTTGATACCATCTTTCCTGATAACTAACGGAAGGGGCTATCTGAAATACACCAAGTGTAGGAAGGGATAAGGTTATTGGGACATTATGATTTGCTCCCCATTTGAAATTATCCATCAACTGCTTTTTAAAATTTCCAGTTGTGTCATAAAACGAAGACAAACTTCTTGCATTTGTATTCAGAGCAACGCCAATATTTTCATACCACTTACTTACACCAACAACTTCCTTTCTTCTAAATGGATATAATGTGTTTACATTAAAGGAGATGTCTGGCAAATAAAGGTTGATTAATTTCTGTGTAGTATTTTGATTATGATTGGCACTTACAGAAATATTAAAGGGCTTGTTTTTCCATACTTTAGAATAGGTAATAGAAGAGCTCAATTGATTGGTAAAATTCCTTCCGGGACTATTGGGAACCAAAGAATTGAATTTGCTGCTACCTGCATTCACATTCGCATTAAAACTAACCCCAGGTCTTGCTTTCGAATCAGTACTATGCGTCCATCTTAGGTTATAAGTCTGTGTGGAAGAATAGTCCGGATCACCCTTGAAGCCATTTTTAAATTGCTGCATGTCTATAGAAAAATTACCCTGATAATGATATCGTTTTAAATAACGAGGAGTCAAACTCATTGTCCAACTACCATAAGAATATAAAGTACCTCGCGCTACCGCATCCCAATTATCACTCAAAATCTTATAATACCCCAACCCTTCCATTGCTATACCTAACTGTCCATTTGCAGTGAATGTTGGTGCAATTATTCCAGAGTGTCGCCCTTGTTTCAAGGGATAAATTCCAAATGGCAAAACAATGGGCAAAGGAACGCCTTCTATCTCTGGATGCACTGGCCCGGTGAATGCCATTTTTTTATTAATAAATTTTATTTTCTTACTCACAAACGCAAAATGCGGTGTGTCTAAATTGCAGGTGGTGAATCTTCCACGAAATGCATAAAAAGATGATGAGTCTACTTTTTTAATTTTCTCTCCATAAACAAACATTTCTCCCTGTTGTGTGTAAGTGCCTTTTGTAATCCCCTTTTGCGTTTTCATGTTAAATTGAATACTGTCACTTATCGATTTAAAATCAGCTTGATTGAATGTAGGAAATGCTATTACTTTCCCAACGGAATCTCTTTGAAGATGAGCAGATACAATATTAGTTTGTTGGTTGAATTCTATAAAAGGCGCAGCTAAATTATTATCAGCATAAATAACATCCGATTTTTTCCCATACAACAACAAACGTTTTCCAGGAACATCAAAAACCATAGAATCATCTGCATGATAATTTACAGGAACACTTAATGTTTCTTTTGATTTTTTATACTCAATCGTATCTATTTTGGCAACAGTAATAGTGTCATTTATTTTTTTAATGGAATCGTATTTTGGGATTGTATCAACTACATTATTTAAAAAAGAATAGAGATGCAAACCCTTATTTTTTTCTTCGCATTTCTGAAAGGAAAACGATTGTCTGGAATGTTTATAAAATGTCGGTGTAGAAAATGTTAAAGCAAAAATAAAATTACAGGTTACTATAACAAGTATTATTGTTAATAACCACGGCAATATCGAATTTATCTTACCTTTGAAAAGTTGTTTCATATAAATGAGCAGCAAAAATAACCATATTACAATAATGTATTTGTGATTAATTTTAAAAAATACATTACCTATATACAAAACCTGAATAACAATGATAAAGCATATTCATCTTATTGCGCTACTCATTCCTTGTTCTCTCCTATTACCTACTTCCTCTTTTGCACAACAACCAAAGAAATTAAAGACCATTATTATTGACGCAGGGCATGGTGGGAATGATTATGGCGCTGTTGGCCAATATGAGCACTCTCTTCGTTCGAATGAAAAAGACGTCACCCTTGCCATATCCCAGCAACTCGTTATCGAATTAAGAAAGCAGTTACCCGAGGTTAATACCATTCCCACCAGAACTTCAGACATTTATCAAAGTCCTAAAGAAAAGGCGAATATTGCGAATGAAAATAAAGGCGACCTTTTTATTTGTATCCATGCAGATTCGGGTCCTCTAAAAACAGGCAGGAGAAAAATAGGAACAAGAACAGTTACTAGGTATAAGGTAACCTATAAAGGTAAAGGCAGAAGAAAGAAAAAAATATCTAAACCTTATACTGTTGTTGAGCCCGTTTATGAATGTTTTAAATTACCATTGACAAGAAGTGGCACCAGCGTATGGATATTCGCTGCGCACAAAACAAGTGATAAGCTCAAGGCAATTATGCAAGAAGAAGGACAAACAGAGAGTGAATATGAAATAGAAGCAGGAAGTGATTCAAGTTATAATAGCTTCGACTTCAATTCTCCTGAGGGAAGAGCCATTGCACAGATTTACGCAAAAAGATATCAGGAAAAAAGTGACCGCTTGGCCACAATGGTGAATGAAGCCATTGAACCTACAAATAGAGCTGCACTAGGTGTTAACCAAAGACAAAAAGGCATCTGGGTTCTTCAAGCTACTAATATGCCTGCTATTCTAATAGAAACTGGGTTTATCAATAATCCCGAGGATGAAGAATACCTAAACAGCGAAAACGGGCAAAAAGAAATCGCAAAAGCAATTACAAATGCTGTTATTCGTTACAAATCACAATTAGAACAAGCAAGAAGCAATGTTCAAGCAAATTAATTCATTATTAACACATGAAAATAACAAATGAAACAAAAGTAGGTGCCCTGGCAATTGTTGCTATTACCTTCTTAATACTTGGATTTAATTTCTTAAAAGGAAATAATCTCTTCAGCGAATCGATTACTATTTATGCAAAGTATGCGAATATACAAGGGCTTGCAACATCAAACCCGGTATTTATCAATGGATTAAAAGTAGGCAATGTAGCAGCTATCTCCAGCGACAAAAACATGAGGGAAATATTGGTAACACTTAAAATTGAATCCGATATTAATATCCCCAATAATTCAGTAGCGTTGATTATTCCAAATCCATTGGCAACCACAAAAGTAGAAATTAGATTAGGCGATGCTCCCGTTTTTTTAAAAGCCAACGACTTCATCAATACAGAAGCAACAAAAGGAATTCTTGACGATGTTCTTAAAAAGGTAGACCCAGTTCTATTTGAAGTAAAAAATGTCGCCACGTCATTAGACTCTTTAATTGGAAGTGTAAGCAATATCCTTAATGGAAGAACACAAAACAACATCAGTGATGCAATTGGCAATTTAAATAAAATCACAGCTTCTGTGTTGATTTCAGCCAATTCCTTACAATCCTTACTAGATAAAAACAATGGGGCCATTGCATCTACCTTAAAGAATACCAGCTCCTTTACAGGAAATTTAGCAGCTAATAATGAAAAGATAAACACATTGATCAATAATTTAAATAAAACAACAGGAGATCTTGCTGCAGTAAATTTTAAACATACACTCAATATTTTAGATTCTGCCATCAATAATTTAAAAATGAGTTTATCTAAGATTAACAGCTCTGAAGGCACTATCGGTCTTTTATTAAACGACCCCGCTTTATACAAAAACCTAACTGCTACTAGCAATAAAATAAATACCCTTTTGGATGACATCAGGATACATCCAAAACGTTATGTTTCCATTTCAGTATTTGGAAAAAAAGAAAAAGGCGAACCTATAAGCATCCCTTTGCCTGACTCTGTAAATGCGCCCTACCTTTTAGACAAAAACAAGTAATAGCGATAATTTTGATCACACATAATTCAAAAAAATTGAGTAGGCTTTATAAAATATTTCTATCCCTTTTTTTTTGTGTAAATAGCCTCTACTCCTTCTCTCAGGCAGAAATAAGTAAAGCATTACAACCATCAGATACTACCCGGGTAATCCAAATCGTTAGTGCTAATAATTTACGGCAAATTACCATTAATGATTCTACCGTTCTTGAAACACTTGCAGGGAATGCGATGATCAAACAAGGACAAACTACTTTACAAGGCGACAGTATCGTAATCGATAAAAGACTTGGTACAGCAGAAGTATTTGGCAATGTACATATCAATGATGCAGATACCGTTAATACCTATTCGCAGTATTTAAAATATATTGGCAATACGCAAATAGCTTACCTGAAAAATAATGTAAAACTTACCGATGGGAAAGCTCAATTGCTTACCAACGATTTGGAATATAATTTAAAAACTGGTGTAGCTACTTATAAAAATGGCGGAAAAGTAATTAATGAAAACACTATACTAACAAGCAAAGAAGGCATTTATTACTCAGATACCAAAGATGCTTTTTTTAAACAAAATGTTCATCTTATCGATCCGAAATATGACATGGTATCCGATAGCCTTCGTTACAATACTGCCTTTAAAAATGTATACTTTATTTCAACCACACATATCAAATCTCAAAACGGAACAATAGATACCAAATCCGGAACTTACAATCTCGGCACAGGCGAAGCTGTTTTTTTTGACAAAACAATCATCAGAGACAGCTCCAGATATATCAGTGGAAATAAAGTAGCTTTTGACGAAAAAACAAATACCATTCAAATTGAAGACAATGGGAAATTCGTTGACAGCGCTAATAAAGTAATCGTACTCGGTAATCAAATACTCATTGACAAAAAAAATAGCACGTTTTTAGCAACAAGAAAACCTGTAATGATTTTGTATCAAAAAAATGACAGCACTTACATTTCAGCAGACACCTTGTTTTCAGGTAAAAGAGCAAATGAAAAACAACAATCTGATTCAACTACTATAAATGACACTTTAAACCAAACTACATTTATTAATACCAGTAGCAATATAAAAGACAGCATCAGATTTTTCATAGGTTTTCATCATGTAAGAATATTTAATGATTCTCTTCAAGCGGTAAGTGATAGTTTACATTATTCCACAATCGATTCTACATTCAAACTCTTTGGCAATCCTGTTTGCTGGAATAACAATACACAGCTAAGCGGAGACACCATTTATTTATTTACAGAAAAGCAACAAGCGAAAAGATTGAACGTTTATGATAATGCACTAGTCATCAATAAAACTGCTCCAAATCTTTTTAACCAAATTTCCGGGAGAACTTTAAATGGCTATTTTAAAGATGGCAACATTGATTATATCAGAATCAAAGGAGCTCCTGCAGAAAGTATCTTCTACCCTCAAGATGAAGACAGCGCCTATATTGGAATGAATAAAAGCAAAGGAGATGTGATTGATATTTTATTTGTACAAAAAGCAATGAACAAGATAAAATTCATTAATGATGTAGAAGGAACACTCTATCCAATGAATCAAATACCTGAAGGAATGAAATTTCTTGATAACTTTAAATGGCAGGAAGACAGAAGACCTAAAACTAAATTAGAGTTGTTTGAGTAATCATAAAAAATAAAAATTGATTTGAAAGCATTTTTCACATCTTGTATTTTATCCATTAACATACTATCCGGGTATGCACAAGATATTTTTGTCGGGAATTGGGAAATGATTAGTGCCAATCAGGAAAACACTGCTCCCATAAAGCTGACTTTCAAAATTGGAGCGCCCGAAAAAAACATTTTATATCCTGCGGAACTACACTTACAATGCGATAGTTTCAATGCAACCTATCACCTCTTATTAGCAAAAAAAAATTCAAGGCAACTAGCTATTGGAAAAATAAAATATCCGATTTCTACATCGCCATTCAGTATTGATTCTTGGACCATCTTGTTAAATGGAACATTAGATTTTAGTAAAGATGTTAAGGACAATCCCATGCTTACCTTAAGTAGAATTTTCACAAAAAAGTTTGGCATACCTTTTCCTGAAGCTGGATCCTTCCCAATTCAAAGAATTCCAACTGCAAAAAAGATACGTGATTTTTTACAAAATAGCACCATCCAACTCCGAAAAATAAATGATGACATATGGAATGATACTGCGACTTTAAAAATTTTACAACCCCGAGAATCCCCTACCTATTATGGTCTTATTGACACTATTTTTGTGAACTCAAAAAACAGCAGCATCCATTTTATCGAAAATAAAGACAATGACATTATCACAGTAAAAATAAATAAAGACAACATTCTTGACCAAATTGATTCCAGGAAAAATAGAGACAATGAAGATTTTCAATTAGATACAGGATTGAATATTATTATTTTATTTGCAGATGATTATGGGAATCGTGGCACATCCACAGCTAAGGTTAACCTTGAATTAGGAAACACTTCAAAAATGCTTGACTTCAATGAAAAAGAAAATATCGCAGCTACTTTTATTGCAGCAAAAGTTTTTTTAAAATATAATAAAGAGGATGATACGAAATTTCAAGAGTATTACAGTTATGATAACGACCTCACACCAATTAATACAGGAGTAATCAATCCAACAAATAAAAATGGGAACCCAATACCCAATAATAAAATAATAGGAAGTCTTGTATCTAAGTCGCAACAACTCACTTTTGCCATATGGGATGATGCTGTAGAAGATGGAGACAGTATTTCTCTGAGTATAAATGACAACTGGATTGTAAAAGGATTTCCGGTGTTGAAAAAGCCTCAATTTTTAACTGTTACCTTACAGCCTGGTCCTAATGTGATTACATTTATGGCCGATAATTTAGGTTCTATTATCCCCAATACTTCAGTTCTTGAAATAATTGATGGTAAAAAGCGGAAGTCCTTTTACATTGAAACAGATTTGGACCTCAACAACCTTATTAGAATATATTACGATACGAATACTAATTGATGCTCATCCCATTTAACAACTTTGAAACAGCATTTCTTTGCTCCCTTTTAAATCAGTCATTTTAGAAGACTTCTTTGAATGAAGAAGTCTCCAAATTGAGTTCAATTTCAATTTTTAGACGAGAATCATTTAAAATTTAGATTTCTTCATTACTATTTAGCCATTTTCAGCCGTTTTACCCTATTTTTGCCCTCCTTAAAAAGAATAAAAAAGCAATATGGAAAAATTGATCTACCTCGTACCTGCAATGGGTATTATTGGCCTCTTGTACACCTTCATTAAATTTAATTGGGTATCTAAGCAAGATGCTGGCACAGCACGCATGAAAGAAATTAGCGATTATATCGCTGAAGGAGCCATGGCATTCTTAAAAGCTGAATGGAAGGTACTTGGATATTTCGTAGTAATCGTAGGTTTATTATTGGCCGTAATGGCACAATCCAATGCTAATTCACATTGGAGTATTGCAGTGGCTTTTGTCATTGGTGCAATATTAAGTGCTACCGCAGGATATATTGGAATGAAGGCTGCAACCAAAGCAAATGTTCGTACAGCTCAAGCAGCAAGAACAAGTTTGAGTAAAGCGTTGAATGTCTCTTTTACAGGAGGTGCCGTAATGGGTGTTGGGGTTGCAGGCCTTGCTGTACTTGGACTTGGTAGCTTATATATTATTTTAAAACATTTTTTTGCTCCTAATGCCTCTATAGATTCTGAAGAAATGGTCAGAACGATTGAAGTGTTAACTGGTTTTTCTTTAGGTGCGGAATCAATAGCATTATTTGCCCGTGTGGGTGGAGGTATTTATACAAAAGCAGCTGACGTTGGTGCGGATCTTGTTGGTAAAGTGGAAGCTGGTATTCCTGAAGATGATCCAAGAAACCCTGCAACTATTGCCGATAATGTAGGTGATAATGTGGGTGATGTTGCTGGTATGGGGGCTGATTTATTTGGTTCTTATGTGGCTACGGTATTGGCTACTATTGTATTAGGACAACAAACTACAATTGTAAACGGAACAGATGCACTTAATGGATTCTCTCCTATTATACTTCCTATGTTGATTGCGGCTGCAGGTATCATATTCTCCATCATCGGAACAATATTTGTTCGTATTAGCGACAAAGCTGGTATCAATACGGCTACTGTACAAAATGCTTTGAATATGGGCAATTGGGGATCTATGATTTTAGCCGGTATCGCTTCTGTATTATTAGTGAATTGGTTACTCCCTGAACAAATGGAATTAAGAGGATTTATTTTTACAAAATGGGGTGTAATGGGGGCAATTGGTGTGGGACTTGCAGTTGGCGCATTAATGAGTATCATTACTGAATACTATACGGCAATGGGTAAACGCCCAGTATTGTCAATCATACGCCAGTCTTCTACAGGACATGCTACCAATGTTATTGGGGGGTTAGCTGTTGGAATGGAATCTACTTTTTTACCTATCCTTGTTTTGGCTGGTGGTATCTGGGGATCTTATTCTTGCGCAGGATTATATGGTGTGGCTATTGCTGCTGCAGGAATGATGTCTACTACTGCCATGCAATTGGCTATTGATGCATTTGGACCTATTGCAGATAATGCAGGCGGTATTGCTGAAATGAGCGAATTACCTCCTGACGTTCGGGAGAAAACAGATGTACTTGATGCTGTTGGAAATACAACTGCCGCTTCTGGAAAAGGATTTGCCATTGCTTCTGCTGCATTAACAGCACTAGCATTATTTGCAGCGTTTGTTGGAGTTGCAAAGATTTCAGGTATTGATATTTATAAGGCAAATGTTTTGGCATGCTTATTTGTTGGAGCAATGGTACCCTTCATATTCTCTGCATTAGCCATCAGAGCAGTTGGTGAAGCCGCAATGGCCATGGTAGAAGAAGTCCGTCGCCAGTTCAAAGAAATTCCAGGCATTATGGAAGGAACAGGAAAGCCTGAATATGATAAATGTGTTGCGATTTCAACTCAGGCCTCTCTTAAGAAAATGATGCTTCCTGGTGCTATTGCCATCATCTCCCCATTGATTATTGGTTTCATGCCAGGTCTTGGTGCTGAAGCCCTTGGCGGTTTTCTTGCAGGCGCTACCGTTAGTGGTGTGTTAATGGGAATGTTTCAAAATAATGCAGGTGGCGCTTGGGATAATGCAAAAAAATCTTTCGAAAAAGGTGTTGAAATAAATGGAGAGATGTTCTATAAGAAATCTGAACCACACAAAGCATCTGTAACAGGTGATACTGTAGGTGATCCTTTCAAAGATACTTCTGGTCCTTCAATGAATATTTTAATTAAATTGATGAGTATTGTTTCTTTGGTTATTGCTCCTACTCTAGCAAGTATGAAAGATCATTGTCCAGGCGTTTGCGAAAAACCTGAATGTCATCAGAAAATGGTTGTAATTATGAAAGACAGCTCCTCTTCTGCAATAATTAAATGTGACGATAATAAAGTTCATGAATTAATTACAGCTCTAGTTGCTGATAAACTTATCGAGAAAGATAATTTCACTTTATCCATTAAGAAAGGAATACTATCGCTAAATAGCGTTGTTCAATCTGAAGAAGTAACTAAGAAATATCTTCCTATGATTACTGCTGCTGGAGATACTGAGATTGTTATGAAAACTGAAAAGAAATAAATATAAATATATAATTACTAAAAGTCCCGATTGTATTATCAGTCGGGACTTTTTTTATCTATTTGATAATTTGAAGAATCGAGACAATTCTTTTGAATTTTTACTTTTCAATTTTGAATTTCCAATTGAACCTTTGAAACAACGAAGTGATTAAACCTATTGAAGCTTTGAAACCTTTAACCCTGCAACACTTACCAGATCGCCCTTGGGCAAGACTCACTATATTTATTTCCCAAAATAAAGCCAATCATAATTTCATGTGTATTCCCTGTGTAATTTCTCAATCTGCTTGAAGTGGCCACTTCATAAGAGTAACTCAAATTCATGGCATTGGCAAGATTTAATCCAAATAATGCGGAGTAACCTGAAATAAAATCAGATCTTCTATAACCAACACCAGCCCATACCATATCTCTGTATTGTAATTTCACATTCAGATGTTCCCCTATCAATTGAGGCTGCCAATATTGAATCATTAAGGATGGAATTAAATTGAAATCTTCGCCAATGTCGAAGCGATACCCACCGGTGAAAAAATAATTAGGCGTAAAAGAATCACCATTATCATTAACAGCAAAGCTATTCTTCCCAATAACAATATTTAAAATAGACAACCCAGCGAAATAATTAGAAGCATACAACCAAAGCCCAACGCCCAGTTCTGGTTTAATTTTATTCAATTCGCTATTGGCATATCCAATGGCAGGATCATTAGGATCAAGTTCGCCAAAATTAATTTTAGAACGATCAAGATTTATGCTAGACATTCCAGCACTCAATCCAGCGGAAAAAGTTGTTCTTCCTGAAAGAGGAAGATGATAGGCATAAGAAGCATTCATGGTCCATCTGTTTATAAATCCTGCCTTATCGTTCAATAAGATTAATCCAATACCATGATGCGGACTTGACGTCGTTTTATCATCACCGTAAGCATTACCTCTGGAATTAAATCCTTTCATTGCAAAAGAAGTGGCGGTTGTTTTATCATCACTCTTCCCTATTGGCTTATGCATAGTAACATATCCTGTAACAGGAGCGCCATCAATACCTGTCCATTGATTACGATAACTCATTTTAATATCTGTATAATTTTCTATCCCGGTTAATGCAGGATTAAGAATGTAATTATTCAGTACATATTGAGTATAATAAGGTTTCGCCTGACAGAATGATGTCAATGATAAAGTCAAACTAATAAAAAGACAACATACAAATTTCATGTGTGAATTTTTAAATCAAAATTCAAAAGTCAAAAATGTCTTAATTCTCTATCTGATTATGGTAACATATCCTTTTATAGGCTGTAAAACCAATCCAGGTTCAAGTATATAATAATACGTATCCATCGGCAATGGCTTCCCTCCCATTTTACCATCCCATGGATTAGTATATCCTTTTGATTCAAAAACCAACTGGCCATTCCTTGCAAATATTTGCATTCTAGCTGATGGATAATATTCCAAGTTTTTGATTTCCCACTTATCATTAATGCCATCATTATTTGGAGAAAAAACGTTAGAAATAAACAATTTTTTCAACAGGAAAATCCTTACGTCATCTGTAGAAACGCAATCTCCGATACCCGTTACTGATAATTTATAAATCACTTCTTTCACATTCCCAGGAAGTGAACAGGAAGGATTTAGTATCGCGGGATTATTCAAGTACAATGGATCTGTCCAAAGATATTGCAGATTGACCCCTTGTGCTGTGGCCTGAAGCAGAACTGATTCCCCATCAAAAACAGGCAAATCAGGACCTGCATTAATTTGAGGATACGCATATACGTTAAATCCTTTTTGCGCAGTATCACTCATACAACCTAAACTATTAATGATATACAATTTTACATTAGGCTTCCCGGAATCTGTGAAAGTATGAAACGGATTGGGAAGCGATGAATTTCCACCATCACCAAAGTTCCAATGCCATTCTCTAATTGTTCCTGTTGCAGGATTACTTAAATCAATTAAATTAACCCCCTCTCTGACACAAATACTTGGTTTGTCAAAATTAAAATCAGCCTTAGGTCTGGGATAAATTCCGCTAACTAATTTAGAGATTGCTTTTTTGCAACCAACATTACTCGTTACCACTAAGCTTACATTATAGGGCCCCAAGTTGTGATAAGTATGATTTGGATTTGCAAGCCTTGATGTATCTGATAAGAAACTAATAGGATCACCAAATGTCCACAAATAACTGAACGCATTTTGAGTGGAATCCAGAATCGAAGATGTATTGATAAAACGGACAGTGGCATTAGGCAAGCATGCTGTATCAGAAAATTTGAAATCTGGAATAGGATATGGACTTATTTTTATTTTTTTAACAGCTGGAAAACTATTACAACCAACACTATTCATTACCGTTAGATTAGCATTATAATAACCCCATGAAGCATAATTATGAGAAAATGGGTTATTAGTAACACTTGTAAACGAACCGGAAGCATCTCCAAAGTCCCATGTCCATTTAGTCAAGCTACCAGAAGATGAGGAAGAGCTATCCGTAAATGTTACATTATTCCCTATACAAGTTGGATTAGAAAATCCAAATGTTGCAATTGGCGGCGGTACTATTTTTATAGATTGTGAAATAGAATCAATACAGCCTGCAGTCGAAGTGAATATACATTTAATCAGATTGGTATTCGGACCTATTAAAGCTGGATTAATAATACCATTTGCAGACACGCCTGTTCCACTGAATACAAACGTTCCCAGCAAGCCATTTACTTCGCTAACTTGATTAAGTTGAAATGGAGAGATATACAAACAAGTATCGCGTAACGTATTAAATTGCAAAGATGGAAGTGCATTTACCACTACATCAAAATAAGTATCATTAAAGCAATTTGATCCAGAATATGCTCTGTATTTTATATGAAAAGTTTTTGTTGCAGGAAAATTAAATAACGGATAAACATGATTATATATCTTTCCAATAAATGGCGTATTATCAGTATCAAAAACAGCAGGCATATTCACTGTATCCCAGTAGATTTCAATTTTGACAATTGATCCAGGAATAACTATAGAACTATCTTTTATTGAAACTATAGTATTTGAACAAATTACATTTGTATTTAGCAATTTCATTTTAGCAACCGGTGTTCCTCCATTTACAATAAAGGTTTGTTGTAATGTATCTCTGCAACCATAATTAGTAATGACAATTAGTTGGGCATTTTTTGTACCAATGGTATTATAATCATGTTGTGGATTTTGAAGAGTTGATGTATTTAAAACTCCGCTTGAAAAGTCATCAAAATTCCATAGCCAATTTGTTATAGTACCTCCGTAGGCATTACTGGTATCAGTGAAATAGGCGTGAATATCAAACAAACAAAGTTGAGGATTAATAAACCCTGCTTTAGGACTTGGTCTTACTATTATTGTATTATTAGCGAGATTACTGACACAACCTTTATCTGATGTGACTTTTAATTTAACATTATAAGTTCCTGGATCATAACTATGAAGAAATGAATTAGCGTTGTTATTATTATAAATAATACCATCACCCATATCCCAATTCCAACTTACAAGACCACCTGAAGTAACAGCAGCACTACTGGTAAATAAAATATCCTGACTCTTACAATAAGGACCTACGGACGTTGTAAAATTTGAAGTAGGCATTGGACTGATAACAATAGTTCTTCTTGCTGTATCGCTGTAACATCCTTGATTACTGAGTAGTTTAAACTTAACATTGAAAGGACCTGAAGTGTGATAAAGATGTACAGGATTTCTTACAGAATCAGTAGTGCCATCTCCAAAATCCCAAAACCATTTGTACGAATAAGCACTTAATGAATAGGAAGAAGAATCTATAAACTTGACACTATCAGCGATACAACCGCTATGACTCCAACCAATTTTAGCAACAGGTGGATCATAAACAATTAAATTAAAATCTCTCTCCACTATATTTCCACATCCTTCTGAAGAAGTGGTTCCAACAGTAAGCGTTACCGGATAGCCTGGTGAAGTATTAGAAACTGATACATTATAAGCCCACGGTAATTTATAGCGCCAAACCTGTCTGCCACTTGTAACATAGGTAGTATCCGATACAGGTGCATTAATAATAACATTAGTATTTGGTGTTTGATAAATATTCCCATGAAAATCCCACTTAATAGAAGTGACCTGAAAAGGAAAAGTAACAGCGTAATAAAATGATCCGCCAGTACAGGCAATAGGAATATTAGTAAGATTTAACGGATTAATGGGTTGTAAAAAATTGTACAAATCTTTAATATTGGTTCCGGCATTATACCCATATGATTCTGCACTACCGAAGCCATAAGCAATTGCATTAAATCCAGAATCGGATTGTATGATGTGTACCCCTGATGTAGAAAGCTGTTTGCTCAAATAAGAGAAATTAGCATCTTGAGGATGGACTGTAAAAAATGAGGGGCTAACAACTGCCCCATCTAATTTAAATGAACTTATTGCAGTACCTCTGTTAGGGATAATAACATTATAATAATGTTGTGTAATTTGATAATTAGGAGTAGCATTCCAAATAACTCTGGAAATATTCTGCTCCACCGGACTCAGATAGATTACCTCAGGATCACCGGGATTTGTATTGGAAGATGGATTACCACAACTTCCTTGCGTTGCAATATACTGAGCTACAGTTATAGGTAAATTCGATTCTATTTTTTGTGGAGCTGTTGTGGCCGCAATTTCATAATAGAAATTATTTATGAGCGGCACAGTAATTGGAGCATTGTTAACTGTTACTATAGTTGCAGGATCCTGAACACAAATTCTAAAAACATTATGATTCAAACTTGAGGTTGGAGCTGTCAGATATTTTTTTCCCCAGGCATCTTTAGGAAAAGATTGTACCATATAATTATCTGATGAAGATGCTGAATTGGAACAAGTAATACTAATTTTTCCACTTCCAGAAAATACTGCAATTCTTTTACAACCACTAGTACCGGAAGCAATACTTTTTATCCTTGACCCTGTCAAATCAACACTGTTATAGGGATTGGAGTGAGTTGTAAGTTGCCCCATAATATTATAAATCTCTCCTTGTTGAAGATTTACAACAAAAGTGTCGCCAGCTTGATGATAAATGGTATTGGCACTTGGAACAATCTGAACTGAAGTAGTCCCTGTATCTGTAGCAATTATATAAAACCAACTATTAGAGTCTTCTTCATTTGAAACATTCTTGTAATTGATAGAATAATATTCCTTTCCAAGAGTATTTGTAGGGAATAAGATGGTAGCACCTGAAACATTACTATTATATACATGAGCATATGCTACAATATCCTTGTCTGATGTAATATGAATTCCTTTTTCTTCGGGCAAAGTTGACTCATCGGTCAATCGAGCATCAAAAATGCCAGATTTTGGAATTGCGTCAGAAGTGATAATTGTAGGATTTGGACCGCTTGTGTAAGATCTAGTCCATATATTTCCTGCACCTATTTGTATTGTAACTGTAATTGTTGTGATTCCCTCTGTTGCAAAATACAAGACCATATCCTGTTCATTAAGACTCCCATTTGTGTTTTGTTTCATTCTCGCATGATAGCCATAGCCCACCCAAAAATCTTTTCCCTTGTTGGAGAAATTCTGTGCACTTAATTCATCAGAAAATAGAAGGAAGGTAAAGGCAAGAATAAAGTACTTCATTTAATGTATTAATATAGTTCTTAAAAATCGGGGCATCTTATCTCCTTGATTATGATGCACGGTGGAAAGTGATTTTTCTTACAAGCAATTCAGGATTTTAAATGCGTCGCAATATACAGCATTAAATATTTGGGGCAGAAAATCGGGAAAATAAAATGGTTAATAAAAATCTAATAAAAAAATAACTAATAAGAAAAATTCAACATGTCAATGGGTGCAACCATTTAAGCCAGCACAAATCAAATTCGAATTAATCAAAAAATAAAAACAAGTAAATGATAAATATTTTGAATACTTATTAATTAATAAGTATTGATTCCATAAAAAAAATAAAACAACTTACAGATTTTGAGATAGGTAAATTAATAGTACATTAAAATAAATTACTTTTTTATTA
>CAIKYB010000021.1 GCA_903831575.1 uncultured Bacteroidota bacterium
GATGGTCAACTACTGCTTTGGGGATGGTATGGGGTATGGAGTTTTTTAAAACAAATACCAGAAAAAGTTAATCCTGCGAGAGGATTTAGATTAAGAAAAAACAATATTCAAATTGGAGACGAATATTGTCTTGTAAAACTTCATAAAGAACCAAGGGGGAATTTTTATTATTTTGGTGAAGTTCACGCTGTTCATCCAGAATTAATCCCTAATGCTAGACGTGACTATTTTCTGGAAAATCCTTATTTAGAGGAATTTGAACATTACTTAAAAGAGCATTTTAAGGAGCTTTATAGTTCATATCATTTATCCTCAAAAATAAGAAGTTCACTAAGAGATATATCAAAACTTGGTGAAATTAATGAACAAATTGAGGAAAAAGATAAAAAAGGTTATAGAAGTCGTGATGAAAAAAATGAGTTATTAAAAACACGACAAGAACAAGAAGAAAAATCGGAAAAAGCTAAAAAAGACATATTGAAAATTTACGAAAGCTCAAAGGGTAATGAAGTTAAAGAAAGAGTTATCAGTGCACTTGTTGATCAAAATATACTAAAACAAGTTACTACCCCAAATAAAGTTATAAGACCTGAACCTGTAAATCCTGATGTAAATCCCAAACCAGAGAAAGCAAAAATTATATTCATTGATGATAATACTTTACCAAGACAATCAAAAGAAGATCGAAAACTTATTAAAAGAGTTTATGATGTTGTCGCTAATTGCTTAGCAGATAAAGATTTAGTAGAAAATATTCGTCTAAAAATCATTGAAGAATTTAACAGAGGTAAATCATAATATGACAGCTAAAAATATTTTGTTAATCGAGCCTAAATATAGAAACAAATACCCACCTATAGGCTTAATGAAAATAGCGACTTATCATAAAATGCTTGGTGATACTGTTACCTTTTTTAAAGGTAATATGGATGATTTTGTTTTAGACCTTTTTTACTACGAATGTTTTAAAAAGCTTAATGATATGGATTCATTAATTGATTGGTATGATAAATCAGTAGCAATCAGAAGCTTTATAAAAAAGAAAAGTAAAGAAATAGTAAATGATCCTGAGATAATTAGCTCAGAAAATAATGCTTTAATTAATCAGTGGTTATTTCATTATCGTGACTATTTTTCAAAGAAAAGCTATAAAGGTGATGGCTTATTTGATCGAATTTATGTAACAACGTTATTTACTTTCGATTGGAAAGTATCTATAGAAACTATCTTATTTGTCAAGGATTTAGTCAGAGAGCCAGAAAAAGATATTAAAATCGGCGGCATTATGGCTTCATTATTACCAGAAAGAGTTAAAGAAGCAACGGGCATAATGCCTATAGTTGGCTTATTAGATAAGCCTAGAATTTTAGATGAAAACGATATTATCGTTGATGATTTGCCGCTGGATTATTCAATTCTCGATGAAATAGATTATAAATATCCAACCGACAGTGCGTATTTTGGAGTAATGACTAAAGGATGCACTAGAAAATGTCCTTTTTGTTCTGTACCAAAACTAGAGCCTAATTATATCCCTAAAATACCAGAAAATAATAGATTCACTAAAGCAAAGGAGCTTTATGGAGATCAAAGAAACTTATTATTAATGGATAATAATATATTAGCGTCTCCAAATTTATCTGAAATCATACAAGAAATAAAAGACTTGGGGTTTTATAAGGGTGCAACTTATATTCAGCCTAATCAGCTCGATATTGCGATTAAAAATTTAGGTGATAGCCTCAATGACAAAGCTTACATAAGACGAACCTACAAATTAATTCACGATTTACTAAGAAAAACAAGAGGACAAAATAGAGAGCTTTATTATTCAGCTTTAGTTGAACATAGCCTTCTAAAAATCGAGACAACAACTAAAGAGCAATTAATCGCTGTATATCCTAAAATAAAAGATATTTATGAAAAATATAGGTATAAACAACCTATGCAGCGGTTTGTTGATTTTAATCAAGGGACAGATTGTAGATATATTACGGAAGACATTGTAAAATTAATCAGTGAAATTCCTATACGCCCATTGAGAATAGCTTTTGACTATTTTGGCTTGAAAGAACAATATACAGAAGCTATAAGGTTAGCGGCTAAATATGATATAAAAGAGCTATCTAATTATATTTTATATAACTTTCATGATACACCAGATGAACTTTATAAAAGGTTAGAAATTAACCAAGCATTAAGTGTAAAGTATGACGTACATATTTATTCTTTTCCTATGAAATATGTTCCATTAGAGCCAGAAGGCAGGCATCACATTGGAAAACATTGGAAAAGAAAATTTATTAGAGCAATTCAGGCAATTATTAATGTAACAAAAGGTATTGTCGCGCCATCAAGAAATACTGAAAAGGGTGACTTTTTTAAAAAAGCTTTTGGTCGAAATTTAGAAGAATTTCACGAAATATTGTATATGCCTGAAAACTATATAGTTTATAGAAAGCTATTTGAAGAAGAGCTAGGCTATACACAAGAGTGGCAGTTTTTGTTCAGAGAAATACAGAAAGATAAGGAAAAGTTTGAAGTCGTAAAACGTATTATTGAAGAGAATGATTTTAGTGATTATCAAACTCTTGTTCAAGATAGCCAATCATTAGATTTATTAAAGCATTACTCAATAACTAGAGATATGGCTAGTTCTCTTGCAACTAGAGACAAAAACCATAGTGAAATTAAAAAAGAGTTTGATAAATTAATTAAAACAGACAATCTATTAAACTTAACTTTAACTTATGATTACTCATGAAAAGTATCGTATAGTACCGCATTAACTATGCGTTAATCACAGGATCAAGTTTAAAGGCTTCTTTAGCAAGATTCAGTTGCATGGTGGCTTTGGCTAAATCGCGCAAGGAATCATCAATCGCATAGCCTTTTCGTTCTTTTAGCCAGTCTAACACATTGGCAAGATGCCACAGGGCTGAACTGCCTTCGTGTATCGGTGGCGGGAATGAGGCTTGATTATTTAACATGAGTTTTCGGATATTTTGCCGTGAATAGCCCACGACTTCGGCAATATCGGATAAA
>CAIKYB010000022.1 GCA_903831575.1 uncultured Bacteroidota bacterium
GTTCACCATAATCGACCCAAAAATAAAACCTTTATAGTATACTTTTAATTTAATAAGCATCATTGCACTTCGAATCACAAAAAGGTGAATGAAAATTTACAAATTATCTAACTCTCGTAGGTTACTCCCCTTGATTGAGCAAATGAAAAGTCAAAAAAAATCCCGCAAAAAGCGGGATTTCGAAAATTTATGATACAGCATTATTTCTCCACTGCGCCTTCAACCAAAACAGTTGCTTTGTTATTCAAGACTTCTACAAAGCCACTTTTTATAGTATAAAACGACGTGCTGTTTTTATCTTTTAATATTTTCAACGTGCCTGATTTCAATGCACTTACCAAAGGAGCATGCTTGTCGAGTACTTCAAACAAACCGCTGATTCCAGGTAACTGTACACCATAAACGTCGCCGCTGAAAATCTTCTGCTCGGGTGTTAGTATTTCTAATTTCATCTTTGTAAAATTGAAAAGTCAAAATTTTAAAATCAAAAAAGATAATTTGAAGATTTAGCTTTTTGAAGAATAAACTAATCAACCAATCAACTATTAAACTAAATTACGCAATCGCTGCTGCCATCAATTTCTTACCTTTTTCAATAGCATCTTCCAAAGTACCCACAAGGTTAAACGCTGCTTCAGGATACTCATCCACTTCGCCATCCATAATCGCATTGAACCCACGAATCGTATCTTCTATTGGAACTAATACTCCTTTCAAACCGGTAAATTGCTCTGCCACAAAGAAAGGCTGACTCAAGAAACGTTGAACTTTACGAGCTCTTGATACCACTAATTTATCTTCATCACTTAATTCATCCAAACCAAGAATAGCAATAATATCTTGCAACTCTTTATAACGTTGTAAAATCAATTTAACTTTATTAGCAGTATTATAATGTTCTTCTCCTACGATTTGGGGAGTCAAAATTCTTGATGTAGAATCCAATGGATCTACCGCAGGATAAATACCCAAATCTGCAATCTTACGACTCAATACCGTTGTAGCATCCAAGTGAGCAAATGTAGTAGCAGGAGCTGGATCTGTCAAATCATCTGCAGGTACATAAACCGCCTGAACCGAAGTGATGGAACCATTTTTAGTTGATGTAATACGCTCTTGCATCAATCCCATTTCCGTAGCTAAGGTTGGCTGATATCCTACGGCACTTGGCATACGACCCAATAATGCCGAAACTTCTGAACCTGCTTGGGTAAAACGGAAGATATTATCTACGAAGAATAAGATATCTTTTCCTTGTCCGTCACCTTCTCCATCACGGAAATATTCCGCCATAGTCAATCCGCTCAATGCCACTCTAGCTCTTGCTCCTGGCGGCTCGTTCATTTGTCCAAAAACGAAAGTTGCTTTAGATTCTTTTAACCCTTCAATATTTACAGAACTTAAATCCCATCCACCTTCTTCCATACTATGCTTAAAGGCATCTCCATAATTCATGATACCTGCTTCAATCATCTCTCTCATCAAATCATTTCCTTCACGTGTTCTCTCTCCTACTCCAGCAAATACAGAAATACCATTGTATGCTTTTGCAATATTATTAATCAGCTCTTGAATCAATACTGTTTTACCCACACCGGCTCCACCAAACAAACCGATTTTTCCACCTTTTGCATAAGGCTCAATCAAATCAATTACTTTAATCCCTGTAAAAAGTATTTCAGATGCGGTACTTAAATTTTCAAATAATGGCGGCTTTGCATGTATTGGACGGCCTCCTACTTTGCTTACCTGAGGTAAACCATCAATCGCATCTCCTGTTACATTAAACAAACGACCTTTGATTCCGTCGCCAATAGGCATGGTAATAGGTCTTCCTGTATCTGTAACAACAGTTCCCCTAACCAAACCTTCCGTTCCATCCATCGCAATAGTACGAACACTGTCTTCTCCCAAATGCTGTTGCACTTCAAGAACAAGCGTATCACCATTGTCACGCTTCAATTCAAGCGCGTTCAAAATTTCCGGGAGTTTTGAATCTTTATCAAATTGCACGTCAACAACGGCACCGATAATTGATTTTACTTTACCTGTATTAGCCATAAAATGTATTTAGAGAATGAGGTATATATTTTGGGCGCAAAGGTAAGGGTTGATGCTTGTAATTAAAAATTGAAAGTGGATTTTTTTACCCAAAAAAAAGATGACGATTATTGATGTTCCTTTTCAGCACCGCTTCTATTGGCAATAAATACCCCAATTAATATGATACTAAGGCTCAAAATCTGCGTCCATCCTATCTTTTCACGATAAATAATTCCCCAAAATAAAGCCACAAATGGAATGCCATAAGTAACCATGGAAGAAAATAGTGCGCCGGATTTTTTGATAAGGACGTAGAATAAGATACTCGCAAAGGAAGTGCCCAAAACTCCTAATAAACAGGCGTATCCAGTTGATAGCAAAACGCCTTGCTCATTTAAATTTAAAGAAAAATAGCCGGAAAAATAAAGTACAACTAATGCGGGAAAAGCATTTAAGGTCAATGCCATTGAAACAATCTGCAAGGAAGAAACGTCCTTTAGATACCGATGCACCAAATTGACATTCAATCCGTAAAAAAAAGTAGCCAATAACAGGATAGACAAATAGCCTATATTATTTCCTATCTCCAGATTGGGTTGGGCGATAAACATCAGGATACTTCCCAAAAAAGCGATAAAAATGCCGATAACTTTATTCGCAGAAGTCTTGAATTGAAAAAACAACGCCCCAGTTACAATCACAAAAATTGGTGTAAGCGAATTCAATGCACCAGCTACTGCACTGTCAATGCGCTGTTCCGCTATACAAAACAAGTATGCCGGCAACAAACTACCCAATGTGCCCGACAAAAAAACCAGCAAAAGTTTATTCGATGGAATATGCTTAAAGCTGTAAACTGCCAATGGCAATAAAACCAAGCCCGATGAGACAATTCTTACAGAAGCTACTTGAATAGCAGTTAAATACATCAAGCCCTCTTTCATTAATATAAAACTGCTTCCCCAAATAAAGGAAAGTACTATAAACAATAGCCAATTCAGCACTTTGTTACTCATCGTTAACTATTAAAGACACAAATTTGAGGGTTTAAAAAGAATAAACGTTTTTTATTTATAGGATTATTAAATTTGAAATTAAAATCATCACTTTAAAAATGAAAACAATTATATGAAAATCATCAAAGAATTCAAACAGTTTATTTCAAAAGGAAATATTGTAGAATTGGCTGTGGCTGTCATTATTGGCGCTGCTTTTGGAAACATCATCTCTTCTCTTGTTGACGATATTGTTACACCCTTATTGCTTTCTCCTGCTTTGAGCGCCGCCGGTGTCAGTGAAATCGAAAAGCTAACTTTCGGCATGGTAAAATATGGCAATTTCCTTGCTGCTATCATTAAATTTATAACCATCGCAATTGTGCTGTTTGTAATTGTAAAAATGATGACTCGTTTTCAGAAAAGAGCCGAAATCAATAATGTTGAGCCTTCTTCAACAGATCAGTTGCTAAAAGAAATCAGAGATGAATTGAGAAGTAACCGTGGATAATTTTAATTTGTAAAACAACTGAAGTATTTACCTTTGACCATCTTTTTAATTTGAAAATATTTTAATATTGAGCAATACGCCAACATATCAGATAAAGCTCGAGCAATTCGAGGGCCCTTTCGATTTATTATTATTCTTCATTGAAAGAGATGAATTGGATATTTACAATATCCCTATTACAAGAATCACCAATGATTTTCTAGATCATATTCATCAAACTGAAAAACTCAACATTGAGCTCAGCAGTGAATTCATTCTTTTCATCAGCACCTTGATGCGGATCAAAGCAAAAATGTTGTTGCCAAGAAAAGAACTGGATGCCCATGGAAATGAAATAGATCCAAGAATGGAATTGGTGGATAAGATTCTGGAGTATAAAAAATTCAAAGAAGCTTCTCTCAAAATGGCGGAAATGGAAGCTACCAGAATGCTGATGATTAAGCGAGGTAATGTGCAAAAAGAATTGTCAAAGATTGGGGAAGAAGCAGGCGAAGGCACCGAGATTCAGGCTGTTACGATGTTTAAACTGATGAAAGCTTTTGAGAAAGTTATTCAGCGCATACAGGAAAGAAACAACAAACCCGTTCATACTGTTGTGCAATATAATTATACCATGGAAGCGTGCCGCGATTATATGCTTGATATCGCTACTAAAGAAAAAACTTTATCTTTTGAACGGATTTTTGAAATTTGCGAAGATCGTATTCACGCTATTTTTATCTTTCTGAATTTACTGGAGCTCGTTCAACAAAAATATCTTGAAATCATTACCGGTGAAGGCAGAAATAATTTCATTTTAGAATTCAATGAAAATCGTCAAGAGGAAGTTCATAATCCTCTTACAGCTGAGGACTTTGAACATTTGAATTAAAAACAACTGTTGAAATGTTTGTCGTTTATTGTTTGTTGTTTGTTGTTTTCAAGAAGATTCCAAACATCCGAAAGCTTTGAAAACTTTTTTACTTTTTAATTTTGACTTTTTACTTTACAACTATGAAAACAACACTATTCAAAGCCGAAGACCGAGGCAGTGCCGATTACGGCTGGCTCAAACCAAATTACTATTTCAGTTTTTCGAATTATCACAACCCTTCCAAAGTACATTTTGGTGTATTGCGTGTGCTGAATGACGACTTCATCATGGGTGGAGGCGCTTTTCCAACTCATCCTCATGATAATATGGAAATTGTAACCATCCCTTTCACTGGCGCGCTTCAACATAAAGACAATACCGGAGGACAAGGAATCATCAAAGCCGGCGATATTCAAATTATGAGTGCAGGTTCTGGCATTCAACATTCCGAAGCAAATGCTTCAGCAACAGAGGCTGTAACCTTATTTCAAATCTGGCTTTTTCCTAAAATAAAAAACATCACTCCTCGTTACGATCAACGCACCTTCGAGATAGCCGACAGAAATAACCAATGGCAAATAATAGTATCCCCAAAAGAGGAGGACAACGCTTTATGGATAAACCAGGATGCAAGATTTGCACTTACGAATCTCTCTGCAGGAAAGAGTATTGAATATAAAAATGCATTTGATGGAAATGGTGTTTTTTTAGTGGTAATAAATGGTTCCGTTGAGATTGATGGAACCACTTTAAATAAAAGAGATGCACTTGGTATTAGTGAGGTCAATCAATTTACAATTAAAGCTACCATTGATGCAGAGCTGCTGGCGATTGAGATTCCGATGTAAAAAAAATTTTGCCCTTCGTTTAAACAACTAGCCCACCGTTTAAACGGTGGGCTAGTTAAAAAGCATAATCAAAATAGTTGCAACACCTAAGAGAATGGAATAGACATAAAGCGATCTAACGTTTACCTTTTCTTTTAGCAACAATATCATAGAAATTATTGGTAGTACAATTAACATAACTAGAGCTGGAAGCCAAAGAATCTCAAAGATTGCTCCAACTAAAGCAACGCTATATAAATTTATAACCTGCCCCAGCCAGCAGTATCCTGACACAATGATGCTCAATAAAAAAACCATTTTACTAGTTCTTGAATTTTTAAATAGTGTTGAATACTCTTTCATGAAACTTAAATTAATAGTATTAGTTTATTCTAATTACTAAAATAAGCTAGAACTGGAAACTTGATGTCAAACACCCTTAAACCAGCAAAAGCGTCTTAAATCATTCAACCACTTGAACTCATTGAACCTTTTAAACAACCACACCCACCGCAACCATTTTCCTCAACATCGTTGCAATTCCATTCGTGCCAATTCCAATTTCATCATACAATTGCTTAGGCGTTCCATGCTCTACCAATCTATCGGGAATGCCCATAATTTTTACATCAGCTTTGTAGCCATGTTCATTCATGAATTCTAAAATGGCAGAACCAAATCCACCTACAACAGTACCATCTTCTACCGTAATTATTTTATTGAATTTAGAAAACACTTCGTGTAGCATTTCTTCATCCAAAGGCTTTACAAATCGCATATCATAATGTGCGGGATTAATTCCTTCAGCCTTAACATCACGGATAGCCGCAGCAGCAAAATTTCCGGGATGACCAAATGAAAGTATCGCAATATCTTTCCCATCTTTTAATTTTCTTCCGGTGCCAACTTTAATTTCTTTCATTGCTGTTTTCCAGTCTACAAGCATTCCCTCTCCTCTTGGATATCTGATTACAAATGGAAGTTCGTTGCTATCTAACTGTGCTGTGTACATTAAATCCCTTAATTCAGACTCATTCATTGGCGCACTTACAATCATGTTGGGTATGCAACGCATATAAGCAATATCATAACAGCCATGGTGCGTAGGGCCATCATCACCAACAAGTCCTGCTCTATCTAAGCAAAATATTACAGGAAGTTTTTGAATAGCAACATCATGTATAACCATATCGTATGCACGCTGCATAAACGAAGAATAAATATTACAGAAAACTTTTAATCCCTGAGTAGCCATACCTGCGCTTAAGGTTACGGCATGCTGCTCACAGATACCCACGTCAAAAGCGCGATCGGGCATTTTCTCCATCATGAATTTTAGGGAAGAACCACTTGGCATAGCAGGGGTGATTCCCATAATTTTTGGATTCTTCTCTGCAAGCTCTATAATAGTATGGCCAAATACATCCTGGTATTTTGGAGGTTGTGGCGCATCAAAAGTTTTCTTAAAAATTTGACCGGTTACTTTATCAAATAATCCTGGTGCATGCCATTTCGTTTGGTCTTTTTCTGCGAGATCATAACCCTTACCCTTAACCGTTTTAATATGTAATAATTTAGGGCCGGGAATATCTTTTAAATCACTTAATGTTTCTATTAACTTAGTTACATTATGTCCATCAATTGGACCGAAATAGCGGAGTTGCAATGCTTCAAATAAATTACTGCTCTTACTCACTATTCCTTTCAAACTTGCTTCCAGCTTACTTGCCATATCTCTGCTGAAATTTTTTCCTATGGGTAATTTCCCCAATATTTTCCATACATTATCGCGAAGATCATTGTAAGTATGAGAAGTGGTAATATCCGTAAGATATTCTTTCAAAGCACCAACATTAGGATCGATGCTCATGCAATTATCATTCAAAATAATCAACACATTACTCTTTTCTATTCCGGCATGGTTCATCGCTTCAAATGCCAACCCTGCAGTCATAGCACCATCGCCAATAACGGCAATGTGTTGTTTGTTGGTTTCTCCTTTGTAATGAGAAGCCATTGCCATGCCCAAAGCCGCAGAAATAGATGTAGAAGAGTGACCTACACCAAAAGTATCGTACTCGCTTTCACTTCTTTTAGGAAAGCCACTTAAACCATTGTATTTTCTATTCGTTGGAAAATTATCTCTTCTACCAGTTAAAATCTTATGCCCGTATGCCTGATGCCCTACATCCCAAACCAACTGATCATTAGGAGTGTCAAACACATAATGCAAAGCAACCGACAATTCCACCACACCTAGACTTGCACCAAAATGTCCACCATAAACACTTACCACATCTACAATATATTGTCTCAATTCATTACAGACCGCCTGCATCTGACTCTTCTTCAACTTCTTCAAGTCTGCAGGACTATTGATTTTCTGTAATAATTTACCTGGTTTGATATCCATTCCTTAAAATTTGGGTATTGTAAAAATAACGATTTAACCCTAATATCAATTAAACAAAAAGCAAGTCATTTTGTTCAACACATTGCTCCGTTCAATCCTCTTTCAACCATATTTCAACCATATATCAACCATATATCAACCATATTTCAACCATTCTTCAACAACCTTACAACCACCCTTACAACCACCCTTAAACCACCACATTCACCATCTTTCCCTTCACAAAAATAATTTTCTTTGGTGCTGTACCTTCCAGCCATTTTTGAACAACCTCATTTGACAAAACAATTTGCTCTACTTCATCTGTAGAGGCTTCCAATGAAATCGAAATTGACGTTCTCATTTTGCCATTAATTGATACAGGGTATTCTTTGCTTGTTTCTAACAGATATTTTTCTTCAAAAACAGGATAAACAGCGTCTAAAATTGAGGCGCTGTTTCCCAATTGATGCCATAACTCTTCTGCAATATGTGGCGCATATGGACTTAATAAAATCAATACTTTTTCAAGCACTTCTTTTTTATGACATTTTAATTCTGCCAATTCATTTACACAAACCATAAATGCGCTCACCGCTGTATTGAAAGAAAAATTTTCTGTATCAGCTGCTATTTTTTTAATGCTCTTGTGTAATACTTTTAATTCAGCATCATTCGGCTTTTCTTCATTCCAAACTTTTCCTTTAATGTCGTCATTAAATAAGCGCCAAAACTTTCTTAAGAAACGATGAACGCCTTCAATCCCTTTGGTATCCCAAGGTTTACTTTGTTCAATTGGACCCAAAAACATTTCATACATTCTAAAAGTATCAGCACCATATTTCAAAACAAGCTCATCTGGATTCACTGTATTAAACTTCGACTTCGACATTTTCTCTACCTCGCTTCCACAGATATATTTTCCTTCTTCTAAAATAAATTCCGCATTGGCATAATCTGGTTTCCAGTTTTTAAAAGCATTCGTATCCAATTCCACACCATCTACAAAATTGACATCTACATGCAATTCGTTGGTTTCGTATTTATCTTTTAAACCGGCAGAAACAAATTGATTAGTTCCATTTATTCTGTAAACAAAACGACTGCTGCCTTGAATCATTCCCTGATTAACCAATTTTTTAAAGGGCTCATCAAATCCTATCAAACCGAGATCATACAATACTTTCGTCCACATGCGACTGTACAACAAATGACCAACTGCATGTTCTGTTCCACCGATATAAACATCAACTTGTCCCCAATAATCACTTACTTTTCTATCACAAAAAGTTTGATCATTTTTAGGATCCATATAACGTAAAAAATACCAGGACGATCCAGCATAACCCGGCATGGTAGATGTTTCTAATTTGCTTTCTTTCCAGGATGAAATATTTGCCAATGGGCCATCACCTTCAGGACCGGGACCATACTTTTCAACATGAGGCAATTCTAAGGGCAATTGATTTTCTGCTAAAGCAATAGCAAGACCATCTTCCCACTTTATAGGAAAAGGTTCGCCCCAATAACGCTGGCGGCTAAATCCTGCATCACGCATTTTATAATTGACTTTTCTTTTGCCAATTCCCGACTCTTCAATTTTTTCTATCGCCAATTTAATAGCATCTTTCATTATGATGCCATTCAAAAAATCAGACTGGATTAGTGTGGCTTCTTTAGTAGAATTAGCTTCATTACCATTAAAATAATCACCTATTATATTAGTAATAGGAATATTAAAATGTTTCGCAAATAAAAAATCACGCTGATCGCCACAAGGCACTGCCATTATAGCTCCTGTTCCATATCCCGCCAATACATACTCTGCAATCCATACAGGAATTTGCTTGCCATTAAATGGATTCAAAGCATATGCACCTGTAAAGCAACCCGAGATTTGTTTTACTTCGGACATCCGTTCCCGATCGCTTCTGCTTTTTACGTACGTTAAATATTCTTCAATAGCAACTGCTTGTTCTTTTGAAGTGATTTTTTTTACGAGTTCATGCTCAGGCGCTAACACCAAAAAATCTACTCCGAAAATAGTATCGGGACGGGTGGTGTATACTTTTATTTTCTTCTCCCCATCCACCTCAAACTCCATCTCGCAACCCTCACTCTTTCCTATCCAATTCCGCTGCATCTCTTTCATTGAATCAGTAAAGTCTACAGTATTCAACCCTTCTAATAACCTATCTGCATAATCGGTAATTCTCAAATACCACTGGCGCATTTTCTTTTTAATAACGGGATGGCCACCACGCTCACTTACGCCATTGACAACTTCATCATTTGCCAAAACTGTTCCCAATACTTCGCACCAATTCACTTCGCCAAAAGCTGAAAAAGCCAACCTGAAATTCATCAG
This sequence comes from uncultured Bacteroidota bacterium, assembly GCA_903831575.1. Taxonomy (GTDB): domain Bacteria; phylum Bacteroidota; class Bacteroidia; order Chitinophagales; family Chitinophagaceae; genus Ferruginibacter. Next base: position 9,990 of record CAIKYB010000022.1, read on the forward strand.
TATTTCTTGTTGAGCTGATGATGAAAAACCCTTCCATTCGTCGGGCGTAAAAGAAATGGCAGTCATCTTCGAAACGCCATCTGATCCATTTGCTTCAAAAAATTCAATTAAAGTTTCAATTGGCTCAGCCTTTTTGGTAAATGGATTAAACCAACTTTTAAATATTTGAAGAAAAATCCATTGTGTCCAACGATAATAATCAGGATTGCTCGTCCTTATTTCTCTTTCCCAATCATAGCAAAACCCAATCTTATCCAACTGGTTTTTAAATGTTTCTATATTTTTTTCTGTAGTTGATGCTGGATGTTGCCCTGTTTCAATAGCATATTGTTCAGCAGGTAATCCAAAGCTGTCAAATCCCATCGGATGAAGGACATTATACCCCTTCAATCTTTTGTATCTGCTGTAAATATCACTAGCTATATATCCTAAAGGATGACCAACATGCAAGCCCGCTCCACTGGGATAAGGAAACATATCTAATACATAAAAGGGGTCCTTTTGGGATTCATTACTCACTTTATACGCATGCGATTCCTTCCATTTCATTTGCCACTTCTGTTCTATAGCGTTGTAATTGTATTCCATTATATTTTTAGTGATTATTATTTATGTTTTTCCCTTTTATTTTAACCCAACTTCAACCATTTTCAACCCTTCAACCAACTTCAACCCTTCTACCACCTTTCAACCAAATTCAATCCTTCAAACACCTTTCTCTTTAACCGCCCGACAAAAGTAAAACAAAGCACTTAAAATCTTGTACTTTTGTAAATTACATGTCATTAGTAATCAACTTATCATAAAATAGTATGACGCAATTAGGAAAAGCATCTAGCAAAAAAAGCAAACCTTCTTATGGTTACGCAATCACGGGTATTGCACTCGTGCTCTTTTTTTTCGGAATTGTTGGCTGGTTCTTTTTAAACCTCAGAAAAACAGGAGACTATTTCAAGGAAAATATACAGGTTCATGCCTACCTAAACCGTGATGCGTCTGTAAAGAAAATTGACAGCCTTGTAAACCACATAAAATCTATGCCTTATACCAATAAGGTAGAATATGTAACAAAGGAAAAGGCCATGCAAAAATGGAATGCTGAAAATGATACGACCTGGAAACAATTCCTGAAAAACAATCCCCTACCGGAAAGTATTGATTTTTATGTGAAAGCAAATCATGTGGATGAGGACAGCCTAAACGTTTTATCCACTGACCTTCAATCAAGCTTCCCAGGAGTAATATCAGAATTTCAATTCCCAACAGAAACAGTAGCTAAAGTAAGCACCTATGTCAGAATTGCAGGAATTATTTTTTTGATTGTAGGATTGCTTTTGACTATTCTGGTTGTATTCTCTATTGACAATACCATAAGACTCGCCATGTACAGCAACCGATTTCTAATAAAAACCATGCAAATGGTGGGTGCTACCAGGAGTTTTATTGCAAAACCCATAAATAAGAGAGCAATTATTAATGGATTCATTGCCTCAATTATTGCCATTGTAACTATTTGGGGAACAGTTTTATTGATAGAAAGCTTTTTGCCTGACTTTAAATTATTACATGATAATAGTGGATTGATCCTATTATTCTTGTTAATTATTATTCTTGGAATAACCATTTCATTGGCAAGTACGCATCGAGCTGTTATAAAATACCTTCGAATGAAACTTGACGACCTTTATTAAGAAAGCATTTTTTTGCATTATATTGCAACACCAAATATTATAAATATGGCTACTAAAATAACAAAAAACGAGACTGCCCCTAAACAAGTTCTTTTTTCAAGAGAGAACTACATTCTTATGATTGCAGGAATAATTCTTCTGGCTATTGGATTTTTTTTAATGGCTGGTGGCAAAAGCACAGACCCTAAAGTATTTGATCCAAATGTTGTATATAGCCCAACAAGAATCACTGTTGCTCCTATTTTAATTGTTGCTGGTTTTATTGTCGAAATTGTTGCCATAATGAAAAAACCAAAAGTTGACAATTAAGCATTATTAAAAACCATACAAGTTGCGAAGTTCTAAGCTTCGCATTTTTTTTAAATAAAATCACATGACAAGCATTCAATCCATTATCATTGGAGTTGTAGAAGGTCTAACAGAATTTCTTCCTATTTCTTCAACAGCTCACATGCGTATCACCGAAAATCTGTTGGGCATTAGTACCAAAGACGATTATACAAAAATGTTTACTGTTGCCATTCAGTTAGGCGCCATCCTTTCTGTTTTAGTATTGTATCGCAAGAAATTTTTCGAATTCAAAAACTGGCAATTTTATGCTAAACTAATTGTTGCTGTTATCCCGGCATTAATCTTTGGGAAATTATTTAATGAAAAAATAGATCTACTGCTTGAAAAGCCTTTAATTATTGCAGTCATCATGATTGTAGGAGGAATTGTTTTTCTTTTTATTGAAAATGTTTTCAAAGTACATACTGTTGACTCCGAAGAGAAAATAAATTTCATTACGTCTTTAAAAATCGGATTGTTTCAATGCCTGGCGATTTTGTTTCCAGGGTTAAGCAGAAGTGCTGCAACAATTCTTGGAGGCATGAGCTTAAAACTTACTCGCGCTGCAGCAGCAGAATTCTCTTTCTTCCTCGCGGTGCCTACGATGCTTGCTGCAACCGTATACAAACTGTACAAATTCTATCATGATAATGGAGGATTTAATGCAAATGACATCAAACAACTTGCTATCGGAAACATCGTGGCATTTGTTGTTGCATTATTAGCCATAAAGTTTTTCATTCAGTTTCTACAAAAACATGGATTTAAAATTTGGGGCATTTACAGAATTGCTGTGGGTTTGGTTTTATTATTGTTGATTTATAATGGCTATCTAAACAATTAACCCCATCATATATTTTAGGCTCACTAAATTAGCAAGGTATTTTTTTAATTTTATAAATTCTAAAATGCAAACAGCTTCAAAAAAAGTAATAACCGGCTGGGCCATGTATGATTGGGCGAATTCTGTTTACAACCTAGTTATTACGTCTACGATATTCCCTGCTTACTATGTTGCAGTTACAAGTGATCATAATGAGAATAATATTGATACGGTGACCATTTTTGGAAAGGTTTTTATTAATACTTCCTTGTATAATTATGCTTTAGCGCTTGCCTTTATTATAGTAGCCATCATTAGCCCATTACTTTCTTCTATTGCAGATTACAAAGGAAATAAAAAGCAATTTTTGTTTTTTTTCTGCAGCATGGGAAGTATCGCATGTAGTGCCCTCTATTTTTTCGACGAGACTAATATCTTGTATGGCCTAATTTGTATGATTATCGCTTGTGTTGGATTCTGGGGAAGTTTGGTTTTCTACAACTCTTATTTACCCGAAATTGCGGCTCCTGAAGACCAGGACAAAGTGAGTGCAAAAGGATTTGCAATGGGCTATATAGGAAGCATCATCCTTCAACTCATTTGTTTTGTTTTGGTGTTAAAACCAGAAGTATTTGGAATCACATCTGGGAAAGCATCTCAGGTATCTTTTCTCCTCGTAGGAATATGGTGGTGGGGATTTGCGCAATTCGCATTATTCAGATTGCCTAAGCGGATGATGATTCAAAAAGAGAAAAAGAAAAACTTGTTAATTGGTGGATACCGAGAACTGAATAAAGTATGGATGCAGTTAAAACAATTGCCCGTTTTAAAGCGCTTTCTCATGGCCTTCTTTTTTTATAATATGGGTGTGCAAACAGTCATGCTGGCCGCAACGATATATGGAAAAAGTGAATTGCAAATACCAACCATCAATTTAATTGTTTCCATTTTGATTATTCAAATCATCGCCATTCCAGGAGCATTCCTCATTTCCAAATTGTCAGAAAAAATCGGAAATTTCAAAACCTTAATGCTATGTGTACTATTTTGGATCCTACTTTGTATTGGCGGCTATTTACTTCCAGTTGGTGGAACGATACAGTTTTATTTTTTAGCCTCAATGGTTGGATTTGTTATGGGTGGGATTCAAAGTTTAAGCAGAAGCACTTATAGTAAGCTAATTCCAAAAACAAATGGCACTACTTCTTTCTTCAGCTTTTTTGATGTGACTGAAAAAATTGCTATCGTAATTGGCATGTTCAGCTTTGCTGTAATAACGGATATTACTGGCTCTCAGCGAAATTCAGTTTTAACATTAGTGGTGTTTTTTATCATAGGACTTTGGGGATTAAAAATTACTTTGTCTAAACAAAAAGAATTATCAATAATCTAAAACGAAAAAATAAATGAAATTATATACCATCAATACCGGTCATTTTAAATTAGATGGTGGCGCCATGTTTGGGGTAGTTCCAAAAAGCATCTGGAATAAATTAAACCCTGCAGATGAAAACAATATGTGCAGCTGGGCATTACGTTGCTTACTCATTGAGGATGGCAACCGATTAATTTTGGTTGATAATGGTATTGGTGAAAAACAAGATGCTAAATTTTTCAGCCACTATTATTTGCATGGAAATGACACATTAGATAAATCATTAGAAAAACATGGATTCCATAGAAATGATATTACAGATGTTTTCTTAACACATCTGCACTTCGATCATTGTGGAGGCAGTATCATTAGAGATGGAGAAAAATTAATTCCTGCGTTTAGCAATGCTACTTTCTGGAGTAATGAACAACATTGGAAATGGGCTACCCATGCAAACGACAGAGAGAAAGCTTCTTTTTTGAAAGAAAATATACTTCCCATTCTTGAAAGTGGACAATTAAAATTTACAACTACACATAAAGATGATTTTCCAGCAAGTATTACGTCCAGAGAAGTTTTTGGCCACACAGATGCGATGATGCTTCCTCAAATTCAATATAAAGGGAGGACGATTGTTTTTATGGCTGACCTTTTGCCTTCTGTTGCACACATTCCCATCCCTTATGTTATGGCTTATGACATGTTTCCGTTAACCACATTAAATGAAAAGAAAAGCTTCCTAAAAGAAGCTGTTGAAAATGATTATGTGCTGTATTTCGAACACGATCCAACAAATGAGTGCTGCACCTTACAACTTACAGAAAAAGGAATTAAAGTAAAGGATACTTTTAAATTGGAAGAACTTTAATTTGTTATCTGAAATCTAATAAAGAAGTCAAAGGATATCTCAAGTTCTGATAACCCATCATATCTACTTTAATACTGCCAACAGTAATGGGACTTTCAGCTCTCAATAATAAGTGATTAGGATCGTCACTAATCCAGGCATTCATATTCTCTCCGCCATCAAAAATGGTACCCTTAACCAACAAAGGTTTTATTTTAATAGCCCTGAATTTTCCATATCTAGTTTTTATCTTCTCTTTCCCTATATATCTCAAATACAAATGATGAACCTCATCGTCTAAAAACATATCAAATTCAATTTTATCACCGGGTTTATATTTATCGAAGTTGATATTTCTTGCATAATAAATGGAACTTACAACATCCTGCATACAGTCAGAAATTTTAAACACCCCATTTGTAGTTACAGCCGTATTCACATTTTGATTAAAAGTAACATTGTTATAAATTTTATGCCCCCCTTCATCTACATTTCTAATAAATTTATTGGGCAATAATGTTGAAGTGTCTACATAAGTTTCGTAACGATCCCTAACCTTAAAAAAGTTATCAAAAAAGGGATAGGTCTTGCCAACGCCAACAATATGATAAATTGGTTTCCCATTAAAACGCTCTAAAGTAGTAGTAAATGTAGCATCTCCAGCTCCTACAAATGTACCCAATGCATTGTAATACACAATCATATTTACAACTTCTCCAGCTGAAAAAGATGTGTTTTTTACGCCGCAAAAATCTGCAGCGGTTTTCGAAGCAGGTGCTGTCAATAAAAAAATGGAGAGGAAAGAAAGTTTAATTGTGTTCATGTTCTTTTACAATTTTAATTGTCGAAATAAATAAACCGCCAATAATTGCAGGAATCACCAAATTTATAATCCAAATAGCAAAAGCAGCAACTTGAATACCAAATATGTTATCAGAATATATTCCCAAAACTAATACACTTACTGTTGCTCTAATAGGCAACTCAGTAAAACCGATAGTTGGCGCTAATGCCATGATAAAATAAAAAAACATCAATAATAGAAGCGCCAATTTAACATCAATATTAACCTGCATCACTTTCAACATCAGTAGGTATTGTAAAATAAAAACTGAATAACGAATTAAAGATAATGATATAACGCTTAATAATTCTTTACTCGTATAGGAATCAACAACAGCTATATGTTTTACAAATCTTTTTAGAAATGGTATCCGATTTACAAAAACAATAAAGTAATGTACCTTAAAATAAAAAAGCAACAAAAAAAATGCAATTGCAAGTCCTGAATAAAAAAAAGTAAGATTAAAAAACCAAGGGAGTGAAATAGGGTGCTGTTTTAAAACAAATAAAAAATAAAAAAGACTCGATATCCCTAAAAATATAGTTACTACTAATTGACTAATGCTACCCATAATATTAGCAGAAATAGCTTTGATGCGATTTTTTTCGCTTACAAATAAAATTCTTCCTCCAAACTCACCGGTACGGTTAGGGGTCAACATTGTAATGCTACTCCCGGCAAAAACAGATTGCAATGATTTGCTAAAACTTAATTTTTCTAAATGACTTAATAAATACTTTAATTTCAACGCCTCAATACCCCAATTCAAAAACATCAAAGCAAAAACAATCCAGAATAATGGATTTTGCCAGCTCGTCTTGATTTGGCTCCATCTTAAGTTTAAATCCGGCTGATTGATTATTTGTTTATATAAAGTGTAAGTCATTACTATGAAGAGCAAGGGCCCTAATACATAGTTGACTATAAATTTTATACTTTTGTTCAAGAAAAATAATTATAAGTAAAAATAAGTCGCCATTTGCAAAATAAAACAAAAATAATTTTAGGCATAGATCCAGGAACAATAATCATGGGATTTGGCTTAATTGAAGTTAATGGCTCTCAAATTACTTTAATTGATTTGGGCGTGTTGAAATTATCAACCAAAGATGATGCTTATCAACGACTTGAAAAAATCCACACCGAAGTGTCTAGGTTGATAAAAACTTTTAAAGCAGATACTTTTGCTATCGAAGCTCCTTTCTTTGGTAAAAATGTTCAAAGCATGCTAAAACTAGGCAGGGCTCAGGGTGTAGCAATAGCTGCGGCAATGCAATTTGGTCTGCCCATAAGTGAATATTCTCCAAAAAAAATCAAACAATCAATTACTGGGAATGGGAATGCTGACAAACAACAAGTGATGAGAATGTTACAACAAATATTATCCTTTACAGAAACGCCTAAACATATGGATGCCTCCGATGCTCTGGCAGTAGCAGTTTGTCACTATTTCCAGGAAAAAAATATACTAACTTCTCCAGCAGGGAAAATAAATGGTTGGAAGGATTTCATTTCGAAAAATCCGGCAAGAATGAAGAAATAATCAATGCAAATTAGCAAGAATCATTTCCTGAATAGACTTAAACTCTTCACTTGAAAACCTCAATTTATCTCTAGTGAAATTTAAATCATCTGCGTTATTTATGGGAAGTAAATGCAAATGAGCATGGGGAACTTCAATACCTACAACACTTATGCCACATCGTTTACAATCAAAAGAAAGCTCGATCGCCTTAGCTATTGGTTTTGCGAATATTAATATGGATGATAAATAAGCATCTGACAAATCAAATATTTTATCCACCTCTACCTTTGGAACCACTAATACATGCCCTTTTACTAATGGAAATACATCCAAAAAAGCATAGAAGTTATCATCTTCTGCAATTTTGTATGAAGGAATTTCACCGGCAATTATTTTGGAAAAAATACTCATTTGAAATTAGTAATCGTTTACGCTATACTGTTATATTGTCAATCCTGAATTTCATTATTCCTACAGGCGCAGTCACTTCTGCGATTTCTCCAACTACTTTACCTAATATTCCTCTGCCAATTGGAGAAGTAACAGATATCTTGCCATCCTTTAAACTCGCTTCATTTTCAGAAACAATATGATACGTTACTGTTTTATTAGTCATCATATTGGTTAGTGTAACTTTCGTAAGAATACTAACTCTACTGAAATCTATATTTGACTCATCTAATATTCTGGCAGTTGCAATAACCCCTTCAAGATATTTAATCTTAGCTTCAAGCATACCCTGCGCTTCTTTTGCAGCATCATATTCTGCGTTTTCTTTTAAATCACCTTTCTCTCTGGCCTCAGCAATGGCACGACTGGCTGCAGGGCGATCAACAGCCTTCAAATGATGTAAATCCTCTTGCATCTTGTCAAAGGTCTCTTGTGTTACATAATTTGTTTCTGCCATAATAATTCATTTACCTAATATAAAAAAAATACAACGCCCTCGTTCACTAAAGCGTTGCATAGTTTACAAATATACAAAAAGGAAATTATGAAATCACTATAGCATTCCTAGTTTTTCTAATAAAATACAACTCATTTTATAAGTAGCTTCATAAGAATAACCAGCAATATGTGGTGTAATAATCACATTGTTTTGATTGGTCAAAAAACTTAAACTATCCCTCTCTTCATCCGAATATGAGGTCAAATTTTCATTTTCCAATACATCAAGAGCTGCACCAGATATCATGGCTGATTTTATGGCATAAATCAAAGAATTTGTCTCTATTATTTTCCCTCTAGAGGAGTTTATTAAAAGTGGTTTTCGGGAAAGGGCTTCGAAAAAATGACTATCAGCCATATGTTGCGTTTCTGCATTTAATGGCACATGAAAACTAATCACATCCGCCTGTTTGTAAATTTCTTCCTCCGAAGACTCTTTCACCTTCTCATTTCCAAAACCAACTTTATATTTATCATAAGCCAATATAGTCACATCAAATGAAGACAATAATTTAGCGAAGGCTGAACCCGTATTCCCAAACCCAATAATACCTACAACTTTTCCTGCTAATTCAAATCCTCGGTTTTCTTCTCTAAGCCAAAGACTCTTTTTTAATTCATTTGCACTTTTATTGATGTTCCTAAGCAAATTCAATAACAAACCCAAGGTATGTTCCGCTACTGCATTCCTGTTCCCTTCTGGACTACTTTCGCAAATAATATTTTTCCCATTTGCATAAGCTACATCAATATGCTCCATTCCACTTCCAAGGCGACCAATCCATTTCAACTGACTTCCCAAATCAATCATTTTCCTGTCAATTTTTATATGGGTTGCTACAATTAATCCTGTTGCAGAAGGTATTTCCACGAGCAGCCCATTATAATCGAGTTGCGGTAAATAAACAAATGGATAGCCTTTGTCTTTTAAGGTATCAAGTAAAATTGGATGAACGGGCGCTGTAATGATAATCATATTATAAAGCAGCAATCATGCTGATTTCTACATTTACATTTCTAGGTAATCCCTTTACCGCAACCGTCTCTCTGGCAGGATAAGCTGAAGAAAAATATTGACCATATACTTCATTTACAGTGGTAAAATGGACCATCTCTGATAAAAAAATTGTTGTTTTAACCACATTTGAAAAATCAGCACCTTCTGAATTAAGAATGGCAGACAAATTCTTCATGACTTGATGGGTTTCTTCTTCAATAGTTCCATTTGATAAGATATCCTGCCCTGGCACCAAGGCTATTTGCCCGGAGATAAATAACAAGTTGCCTGTTTTGATAGCCTGATTATAAGGCCCTATTGGCGCTGGGGCTGTTTCAATATTTATAACTTTTTTGTCCATTATTCCCATTTTTTTAATTCGGATACAAATATATCTTATTCGACAACCTATTTTTGCTAAAATTTCCAAAGAATGAAAATTGCTGTGTTGTCGAATGAAAATACTTATCAAGAGTTAACTGAATTACCTAATCAGATTGTTTGGTTAAGAGTTGCTTCTATTGATTCATTACTCCAGGCAATTGAAGTTGATGCATTAATTAACTTAAATGAAGACGCAGGCGAAAAAAATTATTCCTCAACAAATTTGCCTGTTTTTGTAAACAGTGTCTCACAAACATTAAAAGAAAATAACCACACAAAAAATATCGTTAGAATCAATGGTTGGCAAGGTTTTTTAAAAAGAAGTTGCTGGGAAATATCAGGACAGTTGAGTAAAGATCATGAAGCAATATTAACACTCTTGGAAAAATCATTTTCATTGTTCCCTGATGAGCCTGGATTTGTATCTGCAAGAATAATAGCCATGATAATCAATGAAGCCTATTTCGCAAAAGAAGAACAGATAAGTACTGAAGAGGAAATTGACACCGCACTGAAACTAGGAACAAATTATCCAAAAGGTCCGTTTGAATGGGCAAAGGAGATTGGTCAAAAAAACGTTTACTCCCTTTTAAAAAAACTGTCACTTCTTGATAAAAGATATACCCCTTCAAAATTATTAGAAGCTGAAGCTTTACAATCATGAGTTTAATTCTAAATATAGATACAGCGCAAGAAACGGCAAGAGTAAGTATTGCTGAAGACGGGAAGATTCTGCTCGCTGCTGAAAATAATATTCAAAAAGATCATGCCTCATTCTTACACAAAGCTATTGCCCAGCTTTGTAATGATTTATCAATAAAGATCAATCTGCTTTCCGCCATTGCGGTCAATAAAGGACCGGGGTCTTATACCGGATTAAGAGTAGGAATGTCTTCAGCAATAGGCCTGTGTTTTGCTTTACAAAAACCCTTGATAACAATTGACGCTTTTATCATATCAGCAAATGACGCTTTGAAACAAATCAATACAGGTGATGCCATCATCTGCCCAATGATAGATGCCAGAAGAATGGAAGTTTTTACTATTATGTACAACTTGAAGCTTCAGGAACTCAATGCCCCATCTGCAATGGTATTGAATAATGACAGTTTCAACAATGTTATAGCACAAAAAGCCATTTATTTTACAGGAAGTGGAGCTAGGAAATTTCAGGATATTTTTAATAATAATAATGCCCATTTCCTAGCTGAAAAGGATATGATTTCATCAATGGCGGAGTTGTCAGAAATTAAATACATTCAAGGGGTTTTTGATGATTTAAGAAATACAGAACCCTTTTATTTGAAAGACTTTCAAGCGTTTTCTACTTCAGCTAAATAAAAGTTAATTTTTTATTAAAAAAATATTAGAATTAGATTATTTTTATTCTAAATTGATTTTTATATATTTGCACTCAGTTAAAATCTAAATAAACCTTAAAAATCAAAAACTATGATCGTTCCAAATCAGCCATCTGAAAACAATGGCGACTCTCTAAGTCTTGCAAATCACTCCCTAAAAGTAAATCTTAACACCTTAAAAAAAGCAGCTCTTGTATTAAGAGCATTGAACCACAAACTTCGTCAACAGATATTAAACCTTATCGATACAGAGAAGAAAATAACTGTAACTGAAATTTATGTAAAGCTTCGTCTAGAGCAATCTGTAGCCTCTCAACATTTGGCTATTTTAAGAAGAGCTGATATCGTTATTACTCAACGTGATGGGAAATTTATTTACTATACTGTAAACCATAAAAGAATTGAAGAAATCAATAAATTTATTCATGAATTAGTTGATTAATGATTATTCTCGAAAGATTCAAACGGTTGCCAAAAGCAACCGTTTTTTTTTTAACTTTGTTCCTTAATTTTTTGCCATGTATATCAAACAATTTTATACAAACTGCCTTAGCGAAGCCGCGTATTACATTGAAAGCGAAGGAGAAGTTGCTATTATTGATCCTCTCAGAGATATCGATAGTTATCTCGATTTTGCAAATCAAAGGAATGCTAGTATAAAATATATTTTTGAAACTCATTTTCATGCCGATTTTGTTTCAGGACATTTAGACTTAAGCAAGCAAACTAATGCGCCAATAATTTATGGGCCTGGCGCCAAAACAACCTACAAAATACATTCAGCAAAAGATGGTGAAATCATAAAAATTGGGAAATTATCGATAGAGGTTATACATACACCCGGTCATACCCTTGAGAGTACCTGCTTCTTATTGAAAGATGAAAACAATAACCCGCATGCTATTTTCACAGGAGATACTTTATTTGTTGGAGATGTAGGTAGACCTGATTTAAGCAGTGGGGATATGAGCAGCGAAGATCTTGCAGGAATTATGTATGAAACCATTCAATCAAAAATATTGCCACTCCATGATGATATTCTTGTCTACCCTGCACATGGCCCCGGAAGCAGCTGTGGAAAGAATTTAGGCCCCAATACCTATAGTACAATAGGCGAAGAGAAAAAAAACAATTATGCATTGCAGCCCCAAAGCAAAGAGGAATTTGTAACTGCAGTTACTTCCGGGCTTCAAAATGCTCCCGTTTATTTTGCAATCAACGCAAAAATAAACCAGGAAGGATACGACAACATAAAAAATATTTCCCAAAAGGGAACTCAATTACTATCATTAAATGAATTCAAAAATGCCATTAATGATGATACTATTATTTTAGACACAAGACTTGCTACTACATTTACAGAAGGATTCATCCCCGGCTCTATATCAATCGGCTTGGAAGGACGCTTTGCTGAATGGGCAGGCGCAATTTTACCTTTCGATAAGAGCATCTTATTGGTAACTGAACCAGGAAAAGAAGAGGAAAGTGTTATTCGACTTTCCAGAGTGGGATTTGATAAAATGCAGGGTTGTCTTAACGGAGGATTTGAAACATGGAAAAATGCAAATGAACCTATTGACTTAATTATAGATGTTGAAGCGGATGAACTCATTATGGATATTCCACACGACCCTAGCTTGTTGGTTTTAGATGTCAGAAAAGAAAATGAATATGCAGCAGGTCATCTGGAAAATGCCCTAAATCTTCCTCTTCATGAAATGACAGACCTTGTTCAATTGTCTCAATTCGAGGATAGCCAGAATTTATACATCCATTGCGCTGGCGGCTATAGAAGTGTTATTGCTGCTTCATTACTGAAACGTGAAGGCATAAATAATCTTCGCAATGTAATGGGTGGGTGGGGCAAAATAAAAGAGCAGGAAAAAGCAACAATTGTGGAAAATTGACGAATCAACTCTTTTTTATTTCTGGTTGAACTTTATCAATCCATATTTGCTTGTAACCTTCCTGATATTCCCATCTCCACCTGCGATGGCTCCATAAGTAATTGTCTGGCTGACTTCGTATCGTTTCTTCTAAAAAGTCTCTGTAGAGCAACGTGAGTTGACCTTCCTTTAATGTTGAAGCATCTTCCGTTACAACTTGAGAAATGAATTTATATTTACCTCTTTTTACTTTTAATAATTTCACGAAAATAACTGCTGTTTTATTTTTGATAGCAGCTTTATCCGGACCTGTAACAAAAGGCACAGGCCTATTGAAAAAATTTAACCAAAAAGCTTTTGACGGATTTGCAGCATTCTGATCAGCCGCCAACCCTATCGAATACTGACTTTTTAATAGATCGTGCATCCTCGACTTGAATTCATTTGTTGCAACAAGAATGGTTCCTGTTTTGGATCTTAAATCGTAAAATAATCTATTGAGGGGTTTGTTACTTATTTTCACATAAACGCCAATAAATGGAATACTCATTTTTTTAGCTATCAATAGATTAGCCAGCTCCCAATTAAATTGATGACCCCCATGGAACTGAATACTCTTGCCTTTTTGAGCTAATATAATGGCTTCATCTAAATCCATTTCGGCCATCTGTAAAAATCTTTTTTCAGATAGACTAAGTAATTTGATTGTTTCAATAAATGTATCAGTAATGTTTTTGTAGAACTTTTTTGCGATTGTTGTTTTTTCTACAGTTGATTTTTCTGGAAATGCAATGTTTAAATTATTGAAAATAATATCTTTTCTGTACCTGACAATGTAGTACATAATGAAAAAAGAAAAGTCACTTATTTTATATAAAATAAAAAAAGGCAATAAGGAGAACAAATAAAGTAAACTATAAATAAGGTAATACATAATCATGTTTAAAGTAAAAGACAACTGTCAAATTTATCAAAACCATCTTTGTTATAAAATTGTATTTTGTAAGATAATATCACGTTTTGGATAATCAGTATTAAAATGAAGTCCCCTGCTTTCTTTTCTTAATTCAGCACTTTTAACAATAAGATAGGCAGTTGTAATCATGTTCCTTAATTCACATAATTGAGGAGATACTTCGGTCTTCTGGTACAATGCTTCTGTCTCTTGATGTAATAAATCCAGCCTTCTGCTAGCTCTTTGCAACCGCTCATTATTTCGAACAATCCCTACATAATCCGTCATCAATAATTTCAATTCTTTTACACTTTGTGTTATTAAAATCATCTCTTTTGGTGCAGTTGTTCCTGCAGCATCCCAATCAGGAATATTATTTTTAGAAGGCGTGTTGTCAATTTCGCGAACAGAAGCCAAAAAACTTCGATGAGAAAACACCATCGCTTCTAACAGAGAATTACTCGCCAATCTGTTGGCCCCATGCAACCCTGTACTAGCACATTCCCCAGATGCAAATAAATGCTTGATTGAAGTTTGCCCCCACTCATCAGTCTTTACCCCACCGCAACTATAATGTGCTGCCGGAGCAACAGGAATTAAATCTTTATGTACATCAATACCAACACTTAAACATTTTTCATAAATATTAGGAAAATGCTCCTTGAATTTTTCGAGATTTAAATGACGACAATCAAGATATACAAATTCAGTTCCGTTGATTTTCATTTCATTATCTATGGCCCTTGCAACGATATCACGAGGAGCTAAATCTTTACGAGAATCATACTTTTCCATAAATCCCACACCATCCTGATTACACAAAACAGCACCTTCTCCTCTAACCGCTTCCGTTATTAAAAAAGAATGCCCTTTAACACTTGACTCGTACAATGCCGTAGGATGAAACTGAATAAACTCCATATTTTCAATTCTTCCTTTGGCTCTATATACCATGGCAACACCATCTCCTGTTGCAATGGAAGGATTTGTAGTAGTTCGATAGATCTGCCCATTGCCCCCTGTTGCCAGTAAAGTTATTCTTGAAATTATTTTTTCAATCTTGTTGGTATGAAGATTTAAAACATACACACCATAACATTCTGTATCAGGAGTTGACTTCGTAACGAGATAGCCAATATGATGCTGCGTAATGATATCAAGAACAAAACAATGACTAACAAGATGTATGTTATTACATTTTTTTATGGCTTCCAATAAGGCTCTTTCCATTTCTCTTCCAGTCACATCTTTGTGATGCAATATCCTGGATTCACTATGCCCTCCTTCTTTACCCAATTTAAAATCGCCATCAGGCTGCTTATCAAATTGCGCTCCCCAGCTAATGATTTCTTCTATTCTTTCTACACCCTCTTTCACCACAACATCTACAATGGTTGAATTACATAAACCGTCACCTGCAATCAACGTGTCTTCAATATGTTTGGAAAAACTATCTTCATTAACATTCATAACACCAGCAATTCCACCCTGAGCATATTTAGTATTAGTCTCATCGCTATGTGTTTTCGTTAAAATAACCACAGACTTATCAGGACAAGCTTGTGCAACTTTTAATGCATAAGTCAGCCCTGCAATACCCGTTCCTATTACTAAAAAATCAGTCTTCATCAATCAGGTTTTCTTATTTTAAATTATTGTCTGAAACCTCAACCCACGCTCCATTTTCTTTTAATAACAGTATCAATTCTTCTACAGCTACCTCGCTATTAACATTTCGCTTTACCACTTCTTTTCCTTTATATAAAGTAATTTTTCCTACACCACTTCCTACGTATCCAAAATCTGCATCAGCCATCTCACCTGGACCATTTACAATACATCCCATGATGGCAATTTTTACACCTTTCAAATGATTGGTAACGGCTCTTATTTTTGCTGTGGTTTCTTGCAAATCAAAGAGCGTTCGCCCACAACTTGGACAACTGATGTATTCTGTTTTAGAAATTCGTGTACGCGTTGCCTGTAGTATCCCAAATGCAATGGAATTCAATTGCTGCAAGGGAGATAATTTATTGATATCAGTATAGTGATAGCCCAAACAAATCCCATCACCCAACCCATCAATCAACAATGCCCCTGTTTCAACAGCATAATGAATTAAAGACTGGTCATTAGTTTCGTCATTACTATCACAGATTATTACAACGGGATTTTGTATATTATTTAAAGCCAATTCAACAAACATTCTTCTTATTGACTGAACAGCATTTTTATTTTCCGAACTTAAACAAAGAACCGCGGTGTGATCATTTTTTATTTTTGCTAAAACTTTGGCTGAAATTGCAACTGATTCAAGATTAGAAAAACAATCAATCATTACAAAATTTAAGGAGTCAGATTTACTGAACTCATTATTCAAATATTGCTGATCTCCAAAAATGGGGAAACACTTTTCTTTATCCAAAGCAATCGCCCAAGTAGCAGCATCAAGAATAACTTTTAAAGTTCCTGGCAATTTAAATGCAGGCTCATTTTTACAATACAAATAATCTGCTGCTGCGTCAGCAATATGCCATTTGTCTGTTTTTTCATTATATTGATATCCAATACCAGTAAGATCTTCAGGAGAAAACTGTTCATATTTGCTGAGATCTGCTATTACAACGGGCACCTGTTTAGCCCCAATATTCCCTATTTCAATACTTTCTCTTCTCTTGTAATTAAAAGAATCGTAAGACAACTTATTCATTTCAGGAACGATGGACGAAACGGCTGGACTTGAATATCTTTTCACCAAATCCATACAAACAGGTATTTCAAACTCAGGATCTTCGGTTAAGGATACACGAACCGTATCACCAATGCCATCTTCTAAAAGAGTTCCAATTCCAATAGCAGATTTGATACGGCCATCTTCACCATCACCAGCTTCTGTAACGCCTAAATGAAGCGGATAACATTCTCCAAATTCATTCATCATATGGTTGATCAGTAATCGATAGGCCTGAACCATCACTTGTGGATTACTGCTCTTCATACTCAACACAATATTGTGAAAATCCTCATTACGGGCAATCCGTAAAAACTCCATGGCACTTTCAACCATACCAATTGCTGTATCTCCGTAACGGCTCATGATACGATCACTCAAACTACCATGATTGGTACCAATGCGCATGGCAGTTCCATACTCTTTGCAAATCAGCACCAATGGTGTAAATTTTTCTCTGATGCGATCTATCTCCTCCAGATATTCAGCGTCGGTATATTCAATTTGTTCAAACTTTTTCTTGTCAACATAATTGCCCGGATTAACCCTTACTTTCTCCACAATTCTTGCGGCAATCTCTGCAGCATTTGGTGTAAAATGAATATCCGCAACTAACGGTGTATCGTAACCCCTTTTTCTTAATTCATCTTTTATCGCTTGTAAATTCTCTGCCTCGTTTTTGGAAGGTGCTGTAATGCGAACTAAAGCAGCACCTGCTTTAATACAACGTATCGTTTGTTCTACTGTAGCCATGGTATCCATAGTGTCAGTTGTAGTCATTGTCTGAACACTTATTGGATGATTTCCACCCAATAAAAGATTCCCCACTTTTACAACTCTTGTTTGGAGACGTTTATAGTTTGTTAATGATGTACAATAGGACTGCATAAAATTTATTTACGAATGTTATTTTTTCCCTTTAAAAAAATCATAATGGGTTAAAATATCTTTTGAAATCTTCAGCACAACCTGATCTTGTTGCTGTTTCTTTTCTGTAGACTTTATTAAAGTTGTGAAAAAATAAACATGTCTATTTTCTTCTACCCAACCAATTAGCCAAGAAACAAACTGATCATTTTCATCTTTCCCATTCCCCATAACATAACTCCATTTATAAGCGCTATTATCTTCCTGAACCATCATATCCCTAACTTGTAACTGAACAGACTTTCTAAAAGGCAATTGATCAAAATACAAACGCTTTAAAAAACCTAATTGTTCATCTGGAGAAATTTTTATTTTATTATCAACCCAGAAGGAATGAAGACTATCGGCAATATTTTTATTTCCATAAGAAATGCTATCCACCCATTTTTGCATAGCTGCTTTTCCGGTTTGCTTTGAGATTTTCTGAAAAAATGGCGTAAAATCAGATTTGAAGGCTTGTGTGATGTTCATTCCCTTTTCATTGGAGCTGTCAGATATTTTCAAATTCATATCAAGATCTGTAACCACTCCATTTTCTAAAGCAATCAATGCATTTAAAATATTGAAAGTTGAAAAAGGACTAACCCTAACCGTATCCATCGACATATTGTACACCGTAATTTCTCCGTCAGCATTATTGAGCATGGAAAAAGTTCCTTCAACTTTATTAGCACTGAAGTATTCTTTTAAGTCATTGTCAATTTTTGCTTTATTAACTGAGCAAGAAAACAAAAACAATAAAGAAAATAATTGTACAAATGGAATAGCTATTTTTTTCATTAATGGATTTTAAAAAAAATGAATTGATTATTTATTTTTTTGAATTCAAATGTGCTGCGGTTGCTTCAAGTGCCTGATAAAAATCTTCCCCAAATTTTCTTACTAATGGCTCTTTTAAAAATTGATATACGGGCACTTTTAATTGCTTCCCCAGAGAACATGCGGCTTTGCAATTATCTTCTCTTGGTTCGTAATTGGCATATTCTGTAATACCATCCGAACTTTTTTTAACTATCACTGGAAAAAGATGACAACTTATTGGCTTTTTCCATTTTATTTTTCCGTCTAGATAAGCCTGTTCAATTCCGCATTTCACAATTCCATTTTTATCAACTATACCATACACACAAATCTGGCTATTTATGGTGGGGGTTACCCAGCCATACTCTCTATCATATACAAATCGTCCTTGTTTTTCTATTTCTCTTTTACTTGTTTCATTTAAATAAGGCAGCACTTTATCAAAAACTTCATCAATATGTTTTAACTCACTTTTGTCTAATGGCGCACCGGCATCTCCATCAACACAACAGGCCCCTTTGCATTTATTCAAGTCACATACAAATTGTTCACTGACTATTTTATCGCTTACTAATACATTATCAATGGCTATCATTTTGCAAAAATACGTTGGATTAATGAATGATGTGAGAAGAAGCTATTAGAAATAAATTAGTTTTTACCATCATCGATTTACTAACTGATTTTTTTCCATTTAAAAGTATTGATGAAATGCTCTATATCAGTTTGAAGAAAGTCCTGAACAGGCCTTAATGAATCGGCATTAGGCGTGGTGTCGAAATACAATGCTCCTCTTAAAAAATGAGTAGTCGTATCGCTGAGAAAAAATTGTTTTGCTGTAGCTGCATTACCCCCAACTTTGAAGAAAATGCCAGAAATACCATTTGTTGTTTTAATGAGACTTTCATTTATTGAACTGGCAAGTACATCATTTTTATTCGTTAAATTAAAAGCATCATTGACCATCAAATCGAATTTATTTATACCAAAGGAATCCTTGTAAGTACCATCTGGTTGCTTTATTTTATAAGGCGCTTTTCCGCCAATAATTTTATAGCTCAAAAATATTCTTGCATTTAAAGTAGGGAAATCAACATTGATCCAATAATTATTTTCCGGAGTACTGTCGAAGTAAGTGCTATCCTTGATAATATCAGCATAAACAGGATACTCGAAAGAATAGGGAAAAGCAGAATCGTTGAAAGCTTTATATTCATGAGAAGGAAGTGCTATTTTAAAATAGCCTTTCTTTTTTGATGTATAATTAGAATTACAGGAAGAGAAACAAACTACTCCAATTATTATTAACACCAATAAACAACATATTTTTAATTTCATTTCTTACACTACTATTTAGTTTGAATAATCACCTTCACTTTATCTATCCTATTTTTATTTATTTCCAATGGAATGAATTTATAACCATCATGCATAAACTCTTCATTTATCTGAGGAAATTCTCCTGCAATTTCTAATACAAGTCCAGCCAAAGAATCGCTATCACCACGAATTGCATCAAATGAGTTTATGGAAATATTAAGGGACTTACAAACATCATTAATCATTGTTTTCCCTTCAAAAATATAATTAAAATCATCTATTTTTTTATTAACGCTTTCTTCATCATCAAACTCATCTTTAATTTCTCCTATTACTTCTTCTAAAATATCTTCAAGTGTAACTATTCCTGATGTTCCACCAAACTCATCTACAACGATGGCGAAATGAATTCGCTTGGATCTGAATTCTTGCAATAAATCTTCAATCGATTTTTGCTCATGAACAAAATAAGGCGTTCTGATTAATGGGTGCCAATCATAATTTCCTGTTTCATCTAAATAAGGCAACAAATCTTTCATGTGCAATACCCCTATAATTTCATCTAGATTAGATTTATATACAGGCAAACGTGAGTAATGTAAATCCTCTGCCTGTTTTTTAATCTCTTGAATAGAAACCGAGTAATCAATCCCGCTAACATCTAAGCGTGTACGCATTATTTGTTTAACTGATGTGCCACCAAATTTTCGTATGCCTTTCAAAATCTGTTTTTCCTCCATACTGGCTTCATTTTCTGGCAGCAAATCAATAGCATCATCTAAATTATTATTAGCATCCACTCCTGAAGTATTTTTATACAACCCTCTTTTTTCAACATGATCACTATACCTGACAAATCGCTTACTTAATCGATAGAATATACTATAAAATATTTCTACAATTAAAGATGATGTCGAAGCAAACCACACTTTATGATGTGTAGCCCATACTTTTGGAAGTACTTCTGCAAATAAGATAATAAAGAAAGAAACTATCCCAACTTTTATAGAAAAATTGGCTAATGCGGAATGAAATAAAGGTTCCGAAATCCATCCATTTATCAATAAATTTAAAATGAGAATAATGCCAATATTTACAAAACTGTTGGTAATTAAAATAGACGCAAATAAAATTTTAGGCTGTTCTAATAAATTAACAATCCTCCTGAAAGAAGGCTGCTTTCTTGTTTTTAAAATATTGATGTCTTTTGAAGTCAAAGAAAAAAAAGCAACTTCACTTCCTGCAAGAAAAAAAGAAATTAAATACAAAAAAATTATGGCTACCACCAAAACTGTAGAGGCTGCAGTCGATATCGACAATAGATGAAAATTAGGAAATGGTACAAATAAACCCGAATGGTACTCCAAAATCTAATATTTATGTTAACAATTGCGATTAATGTAATAATCTCAACAATAAATCAGAAAGGCAATCCTTTAGTTTCTTCTTCATTATCAGAGGAAAAATCGCTTAAATTTTGCTCTTTTTTAATTATCCTTTTTTGACTACCCTCCTCATTTTTATCCAACAAAATTAAATTGTCGGCAACTATATCTGTAGCAAATTTTTTGACACCCTCTTTATCCTCCCAGCTTCTGTTTTTCAATCGACCTTCAATGTAAACAAGACTTCCTTTGTGTAAATATTTTTGAGCCATTTCCGCCAAGCCTCTCCATAAAACAATCGAATGCCATTCTGTTTGAGAAATTAATTTCCCTGTTTTATCTTTAAAAGTTTCAGAAGTTGCTAAAGAAAATTTAGCTACCGCAACATTGCCTTCCAAAAATTGCATATCCGGATCTTTGCCCAAATTCCCAATCAGCGTCACTCTATTTAGACCTCTCATAATAAATATCAATTAATAATGTTCCTAGAAATTCATACCAAATTTAAAGATACAATTTAAAATCACTAAAGAATTTCTACATTCAAATAGTTGGTAATCAGACGAGGAAAAGGTATTTTTTTCATTCCTTGATTATCTTTAAGTTCGAGATGCGCCATTTTAAGTGGTTGATGTAGTTTTAAATGAATAAAGATGCAATGAATCGTTTGATGGGTTAATTTTTGTTTACACAACGCTGAACACTTTATAATTTCTGCTTTTGATGTAACAATCGCTTTGTATTTTTTCGATTTAATGACATCTTCTATTGCGCAAAAAGAATCCTCTTCAATCAAAATAAATTCATACAAATTTTGCCAAATATCTTGTTGCACTCGCTTTCTGATATAGGTTTTATCTTTATAACTCGCAACCAAATAATAGAACCATCTTTCTTTTACTATTATTGATTTCGATTTAATAGGAAGCTCATTCACCTTATTTTCTTTATAAGCAACGCAATTCTTTGACAACGCACAAAGTTTGCATAATGGCAATTTTGGCTTGCAGATAGTTGCACCAAAATCCATGATAGATTGGTTGTAAATTCCTGGAAATTTTTTATCTAATAAAGTTTGAGCCAATACTGAAAATTCTTTTTTCCCATTAGTGGAATCTATTGGTGTATAAATTCCAAAAAATCTGGATAAGACTCTGGTAACATTTCCATCCACAACAGCATGGGGCAAATTATAGGCAAATGATGCAATAGCTGCTGCAGTATAAGGACCAATGCCTTTCAGCGCGAGCAGTGTGTCGTAGGTGCTGGGAAATATTCCATCTAAATCATGTGCAATATTTTTTGATGTAGCGATTAAATTCTTACATCTATTGTAATAACCCAACCCTTCCCAAAGTTTAAACACTTCTGATTCGTTAGCATTTGCTAATGCTTGAACCGTTGGGAACTTTTTTACAAATCTATTATAGTAATCCCACCCTTGCTCTACTCTTGTTTGTTGAAGTATAATTTCACTTAGCCAAATTTTATACGGATCTTTTTCATATTTCCATGGCATCTTTCTTGAATTAGATTTATCATTCCAATCCATAAGGTTTTTTGTAAAAAAAGTATACTCTTTAAGAAATTTCAATACCATTGAGGAACAAATTTCTAACAAACCTATTGATAATCATGATCTTATTTTGGTTTTCTCGAAAATATAATATAACTTACTATTAAATTTTTTCGCATATGAGAAAAGCAGATCTAATAAACAAGATTTCAGAAAAAACCGGTATTCCAAAAGTTGATGTACTGGTTACATTAGAAACCATGTTCAGAGAAATAAAATCATCAATGGCCGGAGGCGAAAACCTTTATATTAGAGGGTTTGGAAGTTTTATCATCAAAAAAAGAGCTGCTAAAATAGGTCGTAATATTAAAAAAAATATTTCCGTAGCCATTCCAGAACATTTTATTCCTGCATTCAAGCCTGCAAAAGAATTTGTACATGAAATCAAATCATCTCCTCATATCAAAGAAGCCCCTGAATTAAAGGAAGATAATGAAGATTAATCTACCTTTGCGCACTGCCAAACCAATTAATATTGGTAGAAATAATTTTATACAGTGAAAAAACAACTATTTCTCGCCGGTGTCGGCCTCATTTTTGTATTACTTCTTTTTTTTCTTGGAAAAACAATTTCTGAAAAAAAATCAGAACCAATCGCAACAGATAAAAAAGTTCAAGCATTTGATATTCAGTCTTTTATCCAAAATCAAAAGCTACTTCTCACCCCCACTCAAGCGAATTTCTTTACACAAATCGAAAACAAGTTTAATCAGGGCGATAATAAGCTCAAGACTGAGGCCTACATGCAAGCTGCGAACTTTTGGAATGATAGTATTTCATCTCCAGAAATCTATGCCTATTTTATTAGCGAATCATCAAAGTTGGACAATTCAGAAAAAAACCTCACCTTCGCAGCCCAATTATTTTTAAACTCCTTAAGAGGAGAACAAAATTTAGCTAAGTTGGAATGGGAATCAGCAGAAGCAATTTCACTTTTTGAAAAAGCGATTGCAATAAATCCTGAAAATGAAGATTTGAAAATAGGGTTAGCAAGTTGCTATGTCTATGGTAAGGGCAGAAATGGAAACCCGCAAGAAACAATGAAGGGCATACAAGAGCTGCTGGGAGTAGTGAGAAGGGATTCGACAAATATGAAAGCACAATTAGTCCTAGGAGTAGGTGGGTATGTTTCTGGACAATTTGATAAAGCTGTTGCAAGATTGACAAAAGTAGTGGCACAAGAGCCTAATAATTTAGAAGCTATCGCATTTTTAGCTGACACTTATGCTGCTCTAGGAAATATGGATGCTGCTGTTAAATGGTATAACATTAGCAAACGTCTTGCAAATGATGCGGCATATTCAAAAGAAATAGACGAAAGATTAAAGACGCTATTTCTAGAAAACAAAAAGAATTAACAATATTTATAAACAAAAAAGACTAGGTTATGCCTTGTGGTAAAAAAAGAAAACGTCATAAAATCGCTACTCATAAGCGTAAAAAACGTTTAAGAAAGAATCGTCATAAGAAAAGATAATTTCAATTCATTTTGAAATGCTTTTGTCATGCGTATAGTTTTTTTAAAATTATACGTCAACCAATTGCTGTTTTTTCTTTTTGGTGAATGTGTGCTTCTTACCTGCTCACAATGATTTGCTATAGTATAAATTACAAAATTTGTACTGCAAGTTACTACTGCCGTGATGCATAAGGGTCTTAAAAATAAAACATTTGACCAAGGAATTAATCATTAATGTAACCCCACAAGGTGTGGAGATTGCATTGTTGGAAGACAAGAAATTAGTGGAGTTGCACAATGAAAAAGTTGATGCAAACTTCGCTCTGGGAGACATGTACCTCGGAAAAGTAAAAAAACTAATCCCTGGTTTAAATGCGGCTTTCGTTGACGTAGGCTTTGATAAAGATGCCTTTCTTCATTACACTGACTTAAGTCCCTATATTCGTTCTATCCTAAAATTCACTACCCTTTCCATTAATCAAAAAAAAGGAGACTCCTTTGATTTTTCAAAATTCAAGGTAGAGCCAGAAATTATTAAAACGGGGAAGATTAATGATGTACTTACAGGGAAGCCGAATATTTTAGTCCAAATTCTTAAAGAACCCATTGCAGCAAAAGGCCCTCGCCTTACTTGTGAAGTTTCCTTACCTGGAAGATTTGTTGTAGTTACTCCTTTTAACGATATAGTTGCTGTTTCAAGAAAAATTCATTCCTCTGATGAACGTAAGCGTTTACATAAGATCATTGAAGCGGTAAAGCCTAAAAATCTTGGAGTAATTGTTAGAACAGCCGCTGAAGGAAAAAGTACTGCAGAACTACATGAAGACTTATTAAGCTTAGAAGCTACTTGGAAATCTATTCAAGCCAATTTAAGTTCAGCTGTTGCTCCTACCCGAATTCTCAGTGAACAAGGTAAAACAAACAGTATTCTGAGAGATTTATTAAGTGCTGACTTTAATCGTATTGTCGTTAACGATAAAGCTATTTTCAATGAAACCAAAAGTTACCTTCAACGCATTGCAGCGGATAAATTAGACATACTTTCTCATCATAATAATGCTAATTCTCTATTTGATACTTACGGTGTGACCAAGCAAATTAAAGCATCTTTTGGAAAGACTGTTAATTTGCCAAGTGGTGCCTATCTTATCATTGAACACACAGAAGCCTTGCATGTTGTTGATGTCAATAGTGGATACAAAAGCGTGAGTAATAACCAAGAGGAAAACGCGCTGGAAACCAATTTAGAAGCTGCTGCAGAAGTCGCAA
This sequence comes from uncultured Bacteroidota bacterium, assembly GCA_903831575.1. GTDB lineage: Bacteria > Bacteroidota > Bacteroidia > Chitinophagales > Chitinophagaceae > Ferruginibacter. The sequence continues at coordinate 35,424 of CAIKYB010000022.1, forward strand.
GACAACTCAGACTGCGTGATCTTGGCGGCATTATCGTGATTGATTTTATTGACATGAAGCTAATGGACAATAAAAAGAAGTTAGCGGATGCAATGGAAGAATTAATGAGAAGCGACAGGGCTAAACACTCCGTACTTCCCATTACTAAATTTGGGTTGATGCAAATCACAAGGCAGCGCATGAAGCCTGAAATGAATATCAATACAAGTGAATTGTGCCCAAGTTGTAATGGCTCTGGAACGGTTTCATCTACCTTAATTATGGAGGAGGAAATTGCCAAAAACCTGAACTATTTAATCATGCAAAAACACAAAGGATTAACAATTATGGTTCATCCAATTTTGTATTCTTATCTTACTTGCGGACTACTATCAAGAAGAATTAAATGGTGTTGGAAATACAAACAGCATATTAAAGTCAAGGCCAATAACAGTTACCACCTTACAGAATTCCGTTTCTTTGACAATACTGATGAAGAAATAAAATTGTAATTAGCAATACGCTCTAATTATATTATGAAGCGGTGGTGATTTACTAAATTACTCTACTACAATACTTTTAATTTGTAGACCTTTATTCCCTTGAATAAGTATTGATTTTTTTATACCCTTATAATTTAAACTAATACTATTTTCACCGCTTTTCAAAGGAAGCCTAATATAGCTGATATATGCCGGCAGACTCAACCAGGATCTTGTATCAGCTTTTTCGGTTATGGAATTAGCCATATTGACAAGAAATCCTATCGCCTTACCAATATTTTCAGCCCTTTCTTGATTTTTCTTTCTTTCCGCTTCATTTGTATTACTTTCTTTTGCTTTTGAGTTTTTATTTTCAGCAATAGTTACTGCTACTTTTTCTGCACCTACTTCAACCAGTTTTTTTACTAAAAAACGAGCCATTGCTTTTGCCATCTCTGATAAATACCTTTCCTTTAAAACACTGACAGCAAGCGTATTGAAATCCTGAGAAAGTTGCATTGGGTATTCCGCACCATTAACATTAATAGCAGAAGCAGCTGATTTATTAAATACTATTTTATAACTCGGAAGTGAAATTTTAAAAGTTCTGATGCTGCTCAACCTCTCATCTGAAATACCATAAACACGGTGATCAAAAGGAATGGAAACATAAGAGCCATATGGATTCAAATATTGAAACCCTCCAATGCCTCCAACATTTGTAATCATGATGCTATTATCTTCCTTTACAGGTGCATTGCCCTCTTCCAAAAAAAGAATCAATTCGCCAGCGTCATTTTTTTGTCTGGTTAATTTGACCTGAAACAATTCTTCGTATTTTAATTGTTCGGCTGTAAAACCCATCATAGCAGAAGAATACAACAAATCTTGTTGTAATTGAGGAGGAATAGCCACGCCATAATATACTGAACCAGCAGCCAGATAAACATCCGCAGCATTACGATAAGAAATAAAAGCATTGTTCCAATCTTCAGACATTTCATAGAGCATGCCCTGAACATTTAATATAAAAGGATCATTACTATACCTGCTTTCTTTATTCTTATATTTTTCTGATAAGCGATTTGTTGCCAATGTCATTCTCCTGGCCTCTACCAAAGCATCGGCTGTTTCTCCCAGATCCACATAATTAATTGCCTTAAAATAATTCACCATCAATTTTTCGAAATCTTCGCCACGATAATTTTCCATCATGGGATTGGTCAAATTACTAACTGCAACATCTTTTGCTGTTTTATAATTCGATTCTAGAATCGCATCAGCAGCATTAAAAAATTCATTACTCTTTTTGGGATTATTATTGAGCATTTGCAATCTTCCTCTTTCCAAATCTTTTAATAAAATATTTCGAGGATGATTAAGGAATTTATTTGCCTCCATACTCTTTAAGGCTTTTTCATATTGATGGGCTTTTAGATGACCATAGTAAACATCCATCTTTGTTTGGTATGAACTACAAGAATAAAAAAAAGGCATCGATAGGAAAACTATCAACGCCCAATGATTAAGTGATTTTATTTTATTTCGAGAGTCTGACATGAAAACTACCTATCATTCTTAAAGAAGAGACTAATTTTTTACCATTTTGGAGATTTTCTTTTCTCCTATCCAAACCACTTCATTGGTTTCGATGTTTGTTAGCTCCAGATTAATTTGATAAGTGACCGTCTTTTTTCTTTTATATGCATCAACAATTGAATTGATGGATCCTTGAAGTATAAAGTCTGCCCCATTTTCTAAACCAAATTTCTTCATAGAACTTATCGTTGCATTGCTTTGCTGGTCTGCTTTCTCAGCTCTTAGTTCTTCTCTTTTTTTACCGCTTTGCACTAACCCTACTTTTGTAGTATTGATAAAAGCCCTTTCCATATCTTTAATAAAAGTTTCTGCTTCTATATGTTCATGACTTTTATTAGTAACCACCCCTACAATTACAACTGGTTTTCCTTTGCTGGCTGAATAATTTGACAACCAAGCTTCCCCTAAGCATTGCATAATCATTGCCTCCGCAGTCATTCTACTATCTGTATTATTCCATGAACCATTAATATCAGGAGTTGCAGTAGGTTCAATTCTAGTTACTTGGTGTGAGCAAGATAGAATAGTTAAAGAAATAAAAATTACTACTATTAGATTTAATCTTTTCATATAAAAAATTATTTGATGAAATGTAAGGAGAAATTAGTATCTGTTATAAATACAATTAGGTGACCAAAATAAATAATCGGGGAAATAAGATCTGTTGTTGATTCTGGCTAAAGCCCTCTCTTGCCTTCTTGCAATTCTATCTTTTTTCTGAGCTTCTTTTGCTTCAGTCCAATCATACGCTTTGTATGTATTTTGAACAGTAGTATTCATATTGCCAGACAAATTTTCCTGAGTTGTTTGGTATTTTACAAGACTCACTTTGTAATTTGGATTTTGATTGTCTGCAGACGACACATCCTGGGCCATTAATAGCTGTGCGCAAAGCAAAAAAAGTAATGAAATAAATAACTTTCGCATAGAATAAATTTTAGTATGCCAAATGTATAGCTGTTATCTTATAGTTCCATAAAATAAATGTTAATACTCGTCATCAATGGAACAGGATTCAAATTAGTAAAATAAGAGGTAATAGCTCGCTACTCTTTAAAATTAATGCTGATGATTATGCTGCATCGCAGTTAATTCTTCAGTAGTGACTTTTTTATCTTTCGTCTTTACTTGATTTTCTAAATAATCAAAAAGTCTTTCTGTAATCAATCTACGGTAAGTTGCATCTACTTGTTTTTCATCTTTCAACATTCTGTCGAGATAACTATCTAGCCAGCTCATGTCTTCTCCCATATTCATTTGAGCAAAATAGCGCATGACTTCTTCTTTCATATGAGCTCTTAAATCATCTTGAGTCACTTCAAGTTTATTGTCGATAATAATTTTATCGCTGATTAAGGTCCATTTCAACTGGTTGCTAAAAGTAGGAAATTCTACTTCCGCCTCTTCAGCTGTTTTAGGCTTTTCTCCTCCAGACTGCAACCATCTTTTAAGAAACGCATCAGGAAATTCCATCTTGGTCTTATCTAATAAAAGATGATACAATTGATCATGAAGTTGATTGCGACTTTGAGATTCCCAATATTTGGCAACATCGTCTTTTAGAATAGCACGAAATTCGTCTTCTGTTGTGATTCCTTTTCCAGGATAAACTTCATTGAAGAATTCTTCATTCAATTCACGTTTTTCAATCAAACCAATTTTAACGATATCAAGCTTAAAGAATTTTGAAGCTGCATCAGCATCTTGTTTATCAAAACCTAAATCATGCAACATCATTTCCAGTTTGTCTCCTTCAAATGTTTTATTCAATTGAAATACGATGGAATCATTCATTTTTTTACCCATCAATTCCTTTTGCATTTTCGGGGTAAAATATTTTAGCAATACTGAGTTTTCTTTACTCTTACCGCCTTCAATAGCCTGAGCGCCTTTATCACACTCAGTAAATAATACATTCAATACATTCTCTTCATTATCTATTACTTCAGGCTCGGTCATTTTTCCGCCTTTGATTTGCATACGGCTTATCTCTTCATTAATCATGTCGTCTGAAACATCCACTTTATGATTAGTAAGTGATTCTTTACTAAAATTCGGTAATTCAAAAACAGGTTTTAAGCCAATTTCAAAAGCAAAATCATAATCGGTAGGATTGTTGATATCCATTTTACTGAATTCACTTTCAAGCGGAAGAGGTTGAGCAAAAATCTCAGGCTTCTCATCATTTAAATAGGCATACAATTTTTTCTCTACAGACTTTAGTACTTCCTCATTAAAAATAGAGGGACCGTACATTTTTTTAATCATACCCGTTGGAACCATCCCTTTTCTGAATCCAGGAATATTCGCAGTTTTGCTATACTCTTTCAGTTTTTTTTCAAAAGAAGGAAAATATTCATCCTTTGTAACTTTTACCGTTAATTTATCAGTTAATAAACCGATGTTTTCTCTCACTACTGTAGACATTTTTTTTAAAATTGAAACGTTTGTAAATAAAATAAGTTGATAAGTCTTCAGTATGATGTCTGCAAGAAGATTGCCAACATTTCAAGCTTACTACTTATCAACTTAACACTGTGCGGATGATAGGGGTCGAACCTACATGCCTCGCGGCGCCAGATCCTAAGTCTGGTGCGTCTGCCAATTTCGCCACATCCGCATTGATTATAATTGATCAAAAGCAGAACAACTATAAACGGGGGGCAAAACTAAGGATTTTCTTTAAAAAAAGAGGATTATTCTAGAAGTATATTATTGCTGGGAAGGGTAATATAAAGATTCTGCTATGTAAAGGAGCTAAAAAAAGGGATTTATCACAACCTCAACCTTTATTCATTTTGAACCCGGATTTTGCTATTGAAATCTATTACAAGAAAAAAATACTGCAAAGACAAGCGTTTGTTTGGTATTTTCTTACCATTGTTTACTATGTTTTCGACCAAAAAATCGGCTCAACTACTCGTCTTTATTGCCTTTGTTCCTCTCACTATAATTACAACGGCAAAATCCGGGTTGAACTCATGAGATTTTTAAAGTAAATTCGTACCAGAAAAATGTCAACAAAAGATACCATATCTAATTACCATCTTTCCGAAGAAGAAGAAAAAAAGGAAATCCTTAGAGAATATAGAGGCCTTTTGAAACTCTTAAAGGAGAAAATGAAGCCGGGAGATAAAGACCTCATTAGAACTGCTTTTGAGATGGCCGCAGACGCTCACAAAACGATGCGTCGTAAAAGTGGGGAACCTTATATTCTTCATCCTATTGCTGTTGCAAAAATTTGTGTCGAAGAAATCGGATTGGGAATCAGGAGTTGTATTTGCGCCTTACTTCACGACACAGTAGAAGATACCGATATTACATTAGAAGATATACAAAGAGAATTCGGATCGGAAATCACGAAAATTGTAGATGGCCTCACCAAGATTTCAAATGTGATGGATGCCAATACTAGCAAACAAGCAGAGAATTTCAAAAAAATACTACTCACGCTTACAGATGACCCAAGGGTAATTCTGATTAAATTGGCTGATCGCTTGCACAACATGCGAACACTCGATAGTGTAAAACGTGAGAAACAGCTGAAAATTTCCTCCGAAACCGTTTATGTTTATGCTCCACTGGCACACAGAATGGGACTATACATCATCAAAACTGAAATGGAAGATTTATCCATGAAGTACATGGAGCCGGATACTTATAAATTCATTGCCCAAAAATTACATGAAACAAAGCGAGAACGTACTCGTTACATCAACGACTTTATAAGACCATTAAAAGAAAAACTACAACATACCGGGTTAGACTTTGAAATTTATGGTCGACCAAAAAGCATTCATTCCATCTGGTCAAAAATAAAAAAGAAAGGCGTCTCGTTTGAAGAAGTTTATGATTTATTTGCTATCAGAATTATTGTGAATGCGGAGCCCGAAAAAGAGAAAGAAGATTGCTGGAAAGTATATAGCATTATCACCGATGAATACAATCCTTCCCCAGAAAGATTAAGAGATTGGCTAAGCAACCCTAAAAGCAATGGATACGAAGCATTACACACTACCGTTATGGGACCACTTGGAAGATGGGTAGAAGTTCAGATTCGGACAAAAAGGATGAACGATATTGCGGAAAAAGGTTTAGCAGCACATTGGAAATATAAAGAAGGGAAAGACGATGAAAGCAATTTTGATAAATGGTTCAACCAAATCAGGGAAGCGCTCAGTAATCAAGAAACAAATTCCTTAGACTTTCTTCAGGATTTCAAAACATCTTTTCTAGCAGAAGAAATCTATGTATATACACCGAAGGGAGATATTAAAATGTTGCCCGTAGGAGCAACTGCGCTTGACTTTGCTTTTGGCGTTCATACCGCAGTAGGCACCAAATGCATTGGGGCGAAAGTGAATCATAAACTTGTTCCGATTAGTTATAAATTACGCAGCGGAGATCAAATAGAAATCATCACAAGTGCAAAACAAAAGCCCAATAACGAATGGCTAAATTTTGTTGTCACCTCCAGAGCAAGATCCAAAATAAAAGATTCCCTAAAAGAAGAAAAGAGACAAGTTGCTGATTTAGGAAAAGGAATTTTGGAAAGAAAATTCAATGCTATCAATGCTGTAGTTAATCATGCTAATCTTGAAGAGCTGGCTAACTTTTATAAAGTAAACAGCACACTTGATTTATTGTATGATATTGCAATCAAGAAAAATGATTTAAAAGAATTAAAAGAATTCACCGTTCATGGCGATAAATTAATTCCACCAAAACCTGCAAAGCCAGCAGAAGAAAAAATCGAATCGCTTGATCACAAACCCTTAACTAAAAAAGATACCGAACTCGTTATTTTTGGAGAGAGCAGCGATAAAATTATGTATACGCTCGCGAACTGCTGCAAGCCGATTCCAGGGGATGATGTGTTTGGATTTGTGACGACCGGAGAAGGATTAAAAATACACAGAACGACATGCCCAAATGCAACAAGACTATTGGCTAATCATGCACATCGGGTAGTTAAAACTAAGTGGGCAAAAAATAAAGAAATTTCCTTTTTAACCGGACTTAAAATTATCGGACTGGACGATGTAGGAGTCATTCATAAAATCACCAACCTGATTAGCGGAGAATTGAAAGTAAATATTTCGGCCATGACTATTGAGGCAAAAGATGGCATTTTTAAAGGGAATGTAAAAGTGTTTGTACAAGATAAAGAACAATTAGACAATCTCGTAAACCAGTTGCTAAATCTTCCAGGTATTGAACGCGTCGACCGTTATGATACCGAAGAGAAATAATTTCGAAAGCACTACTGTCTACTCGCAGCAAAAAACATGTTGACTTTATTTCCGCTACACCGCAACAGGCGCTTTTATTCCAGAATGAGACTGATAATTTTGCAAGTCAAAATCTTCAAACTTAAATTCAAAAATATCTTTCACTTCCGGATTGATTTTCATTTGTGGCAATGGAAAGGGGGAACGCGACAATTGTAAATCTGCTTGTTCAAAATGATTGTTGTATAAATGCACATCGCCAAAGGAATGAACAAAATCTCCATATTGCAAACCACAAACTTGCGCAATCATCATGGTTAATAAAGCATAAGATGCAATGTTAAAAGGAACACCCAAAAACACATCTGCACTGCGTTGGTACAACTGACAACTCAATTTTCCATCTGCCACATAAAATTGAAATAAGCAATGACAGGGCATCAATTTCATCTTTGGCAAATCCGCCACATTCCATGCACTAATAATTAATCTTCTGCTATCCGGATTGGTTTTGATTTGATGGATTAAATCTTTCACCTGATCAACAACTACCCCATCTGCGCCTTCCCAACTGCGCCATTGTTTTCCATAAACAGGCCCCAAATCACCATTTTCATCTGCCCACTCATTCCAGATGGAAACATTATTTTCTTTTAGATAAGCAATATTGGTTTCTCCTTTTAAAAACCATAGCAACTCGTAAATAATACTTTTTAAATGAGTCTTTTTTGTGGTTACCATTGGAAATCCATCCGCTAAATTAAATCTCATTTGATATCCAAATACACTTCGGGTTCCTGTGCCAGTGCGATCACTTTTATCAGTTCCCTTTTCTTTTATATGTCTTAATAAATCTAAATATTGTTGCATGACTGCAAAATAAGTGAAAAATTAAAAGTAAAAAGTAAAAAATTGATTGCAAATACCAGATAAATTCAATAATAATGAATTCCAAGCTCTGAGTGCCAATCTGTATATTTGCCTATTATTTAAAAGATGAGCACAAAAGGAAAAGTATTAATGGCAATGAGTGGCGGTATAGACAGTACTGTAGCGGCTTTGATGCTTCATAAGGAAGGTTATGAAGTCATTGGTATTACCATGAAAACATGGGATTATGCCACCAGTGTGGGAAACACTAATAAAAAAGAAACTGGCTGCTGTAACCTTGATAGTTTCAATGATGCCCGCCAAGCTGCAGTAGAGCATGGTTTCCCTCATTTTATTTTAGATATCCGGGAAGAGTTTGGAGATTTTGTAATTGAAAATTTTGTAGAGGAATATATTGCCGGAAGAACCCCCAACCCTTGTGTGATGTGCAACACGCATATTAAATGGCGTGCGCTGCTGAAACGTGCAGATGCCATGGGATGCGACTTTATTGCAACAGGTCATTACGCCCAAATTCATCAACATACCAATGGGAGATATTTTATCAGCAAAGGAAAAGATGATACAAAGGATCAAAGCTATGCGCTGTGGGGATTGCAACAGGATCTCTTGAGCAGAACTTTGCTTCCTTTAGGTACTTATCGCAAAACTGAAATCAGACAAATGGCTCATGATTTTGGTTATCCAGAATTAGCAAAAAAGAATGAGAGTTATGAAATTTGCTTTGTTCCAGATAACGATTACAGAGGATTTCTAAAACGAAGAGTTGAAGGTTTAGAAGAAAAAGTTAATGGGGGAAATTTTATAGATCAAACAGGAAAAATCCTGGGGCAACATAAAGGCTACCCTTTCTATACTATCGGACAACGAAAAGGACTTGACATTGCATTAGGTGCGCCTGCATTTGTAACAGAAATTATTCCTGAAACAAATACAGTTGTACTTGGAACAGAAAATGATCTCAATAAAACAGAATTATTAGTAACTAAAATTAACTGGATTAAATACGATAGTTTAACTGAAGGCATGGAAGCTGTTACTAAAATCAGGTATAAAGACAAAGGAGCATTGAGTAAATTACAACAAACAGACAATGGTATAAAAGTTGTATTTTACGATAATGTAAAAGGCGTCGCTCCCGGTCAAAGTGCGGTATTTTATGAAGGTGACGATGTTATTGGCGGTGGTATCATTCAACGAAATGAAAAATAAAATGAAAAATAAAAAAGTAAGTTTTACATGCGGCTTTCTCTATTTTATTTGCAGCATGCTATTATTAATTTCTTGTAAAAAATCAAGCGATACTTTTTCTACTCAAACTCTTAACGATTATTATCCATTACAAACAGGAAAGTATATCACGTACCAACTGGATTCCTTAGTTTATATTTCTTTTGGGACCAGAGACTCTGTCATTACCAATGAGCTAAAGTATCAAGTAGATTCCTTAATTACAGACAATAATGGCAGGCCTGCTTATCGCGTATTCAGATTGATTCGGAAAAACCAACAAGATGCCTGGAGACCAGAATCAACTTTCATGGTGTTGAATACAGGTATGAATATAGAATTTGTTGAAGACAATCTGAAATACATCAAAATGACGGCGCCTATTCAAAATGATAAGTCATGGAAAGGCAATTGCTATCTGAGCAATTTTATCATCAATAACCCATCTTATAATTATCTCGATAATTGGGATTACACTTACTCTAATGTTGGCGGACAGGAAGTTGTAGGGAATTATACTCTAGCCAACACATTAACTATAAATCAAAGAAATGAGAGCGATGGATTGCCAGATAATCCTGATGCCTATAGTGAAATTGTTTTTGCACAAGAGAAATATGCTCAAGGTATTGGCATGGTTTATAAAAAGTTTTTCAGAAAAGAATACCAGCCGAATAGTAATGGAACAGGAGGAAATGTTGCGGATGGATCTTACGGTGTGGAATACACGATGATTGATCACAATTAATTTTACCATAAATTTCATGAACATTATTATCCGTAAAGCTGTCCAGCGGGATTGCGAACGAATGATGGAACTCATTCAAGAATTGGCTGTATATGAAAAAGCAACCGAACAAGTTGCCGTAGATTTTAATCATTTTGTTGAAAGTGGATTTGGGAAAAACCCAGTTTGGTGGTCTTATGTAGCCGAACTGACCCATGAGAATAACTCAAAAGAAATTGTAGGTTTTGCCCTGTATTACATCAGATATAGCACCTGGAAAGGACAAAAAATGTATTTAGAAGATATTATTGTTACAGAGCAATACAGAGACAAGGGAATTGGAACAATGTTGTTCCATGAATTGATACACCTATCTAAAGAGATGAAATTCAAAGGAATCAATTGGCAAGTTTTAGATTGGAATGACCCGGCGATAAATTTTTATAAGAAGTTCAGCAGTGTTAGGTTTGACTCAGAATGGATTAATTGTAGTATTGACAATATCTAACAATTAAAGAAATTTTAATACTAAAGGGTATTTTTATAAATTTTCATTATATTTACTACCTGTTTTTTTACAAAAAAATATATAACTATGTCTAATTTTTTTACCAAAAAATCGATGTTAATAATTGCTGTAATTACAATTTTCAGTATAACATCATGTCAAAAAGAAATAAACGAAAATATTGACAACAACAATGATACATCAGTTGTTGACCCTTCCTTACCACCGGATTTGACAACAAGAATAAATTCGTCAGTTTCTGGATTTGTAACAAATGAAAATGATGCAGCTGTAAATGGTGCAGTTGTAAGATTTGGTAATACATCAACTACGACTGATAAATATGGCTATTTTGAATTCAACGATATCAATGTAATTAAGGCTACTGCTGTTGTTACTGTTGAAAAGAGCGGCTATTTCAATGGCATTAAAACCTACCAGGCTGAAACAGGTAAAGCCAGCTTTTTCAGAATAAAATTAATTCCTAAAACAACATCTGGCAGCATAAATGCACTATCAGGCGGGAATGTAACATTGTCTAATGGATTAAGCGTTTTTCTTCCAAGTACAGCGGTTGTCTATGCTGCAACAAATGCACCCTATTCCGGAACAATCAACGTTGCGGCATTTTGGATAAACCCAACAGCAAATGATTTGACCGAAATTATGCCAGGGGATTTGAGAGGCATTGACAAAAATGGTTTGCTTAAAGGTCTAACTACTTATGGCATGTGTGCAATTGAATTAACAAGTCCTGCTGGTGAATTGTTGCAAATTGCTCCCAACAAAAAAGCGACATTGACATTCCCATTACCTTCAGCATTAATGGCCACTGCGCCAACTACTATTCCGCTTTGGTATTTTGATGAAAATAAAGGATTATGGATTGAAGATGGAACAGCTACAAAGGTTGGATCTACTTATGTAGGCGATGTGAGTCATTTCTCTTTTTGGAATTGCGATTTACCAAACGCTATTGTGCCACTAACCTTCAACGTTATTGACAGTGCGGGAAATCCTGTTGCCAATGCGCATGTAGAAATCAGACCATTAACGCCATCATCATGGTCTCATATTGGAGGATATACAGATGCTACAGGGCATGTGGCTGTATTTGTAACGCCAAACACCCTTTATTCTCTTGAGATTTATGGATCTACTTGTTATTACTGGAATAGCACACAACAAGGCTATTCACAACAATTCACCGCAACTACTACTCCAATCAATCTGGGAAATATTGTAATAACCGGACCAGCAACTGCCAATGTAAGCGGCACCGTTACTGATTGCAATGGACTTCCTGTAACCAATGGATACCTTGTTATGCAGAATGGATATTACAATTATAGATATACATTAGATAATCTTGGACAATATAACTTTTCAACAATGCTATGCAGTGGCAGCACTTCTGTATCTTTCATTGCCGAAGATGCAACTTCCGCACAACAAAGTACACCACTTCCATACACAATCAATTCAGGAAACAACAGCATCCAAAATCTTCAGGCTTGTGGCATTTCTATTAATCAGTACATTAATTATAGTGTAGATGGAACGACCTATTCAATGACTGCTCCTGCAGATAGCTTTTTAATGTATGTTAATCCGCAAGTAGCACCATCAACGATAAGTATTTATAATATGGGCAGAACATCCGGCTCTGGTTCAGTAAATTATACTTTTACTTCTAATGGGATAGGCGTTGGAAGCACACAAGTTCTTAATAACTTCTATACAAGTCAAATTCAAGATACTACAACCATCAACTCTCCTATCAATGTAAACATTACAGAATATGGAGCTATTGGGCAGTTTATTGCAGGAAATTTTGCAGGAACACTTACCGGGTCTGCACCTGGATTAATTCAATATACTATAACCTGCAACTTCCGAATCAGAAGAAGTCAATAAACAAAGATGTTTCCTATACTTTAAAGGCTTTCCTTAGGGAAGGCCTTTTTTCTTTTATAATACTTGATTTTCACTTTACAAAAACGCAGATTTGACTTACCTTTGCAGTCCAAAAATTAAGCACTATGTCAAAAATTAAAGTAGCAAACCCCGTTGTAGAATTAGACGGTGATGAGATGACTCGCATCATCTGGAAGTTTATCAAAGACAAATTGATTCTTCCTTATTTGGAAGTACCTATTCAATATTTTGATTTGGGTATGGAATATCGTGATCAAACTGATGACCAGATAACTATTGATGCGGCTAATGCTATCAAGGCTTGTGGAGTGGGAATTAAATGCGCTACTATTACGCCTGATGAAGCTCGTGTAAAAGAATTCAATTTAAAGCAAATGTGGAAGAGTCCAAATGGAACGATACGTAACATCTTAGATGGTACCGTTTTTAGAGAGCCTATTGTAATGAAAAATGTTCCTCGCTTGGTAACCAACTGGACTGCTCCAATCATTGTGGGTCGCCATGCATTTGGCGATCAATATCGTGCAACCGATACCGTTATCAAAGGGAAAGGGAAATTAACCATGACTTTCACTCCTGAAGGTGGTGGTGAAGCACAAGTATTTGAAGTCTATAATTATAAAGGAGATGGTGTAGCAATGGCCATGTATAATACTGATGAAAGTATTTATGGATTTGCAAGAAGTTGTTTCAATATGGCTTTAAGTAAAAAATGGCCTTTATATCTTTCTACAAAAAACACCATTTTAAAAAAATACGATGGCCGATTCAAAGACATTTTTGAAGAAGTCTATCAGAATGAATTCAAAGCTGCTTATGAAACTGCAGGTATTACTTACGAACATCGGTTGATTGATGACATGGTGGCCAGCGCTTTAAAATGGAATGGTAATTTTGTTTGGGCTTGTAAAAATTATGATGGCGATGTACAATCAGATACTGTAGCTCAAGGATTTGGTTCATTAGGTTTAATGACTTCTGTATTAGTTACTCCTGATGGAAAAACAATGGAATCAGAAGCTGCTCATGGAACTGTAACTCGTCACTATCGTGATCATCAGGCAGGAAAACCAACCAGCACCAATCCAATCGCATCAATATTTGCATGGACAAGAGGTTTGGCCTTCCGTGGAAAATTGGATAACAACCAGGAGTTAATCGATTTTTGTAATGCACTTGAAGCAGTTTGTATTGAAACAGTTGAAAGCGGGAAAATGACAAAAGACTTAGCCGTATGTATTCATGGCAATAAAGTTTCTCATGGAGCACATTATTTATACACAGAAGAATTTTTAGATGCCATTGATGCTAATTTGAAGGCGAAGATGGGTTTCTAATTGTTAAACATATCATTTAAAATAATTAGCCCACGGTTTAAACCGTGGGCTACAAAATCATCTTATCAACAAATCCCCCTAATCAACAAACCAACCAATCCACTAACCTTTCACCTCTTTACTCCCCGCATACAATTCATACTCAAATAAACGGCAATCAATTTTTCCAGTATAAAACTCTATCCTTCTCTTAGGTTTTAATCCGATTTTTTTTGCAAGTTCTAAGTTACCGGTGAAAATATATCCCCAATAACCTTTACATTTTTGTTTTAGAAAATCTCCCATTCTACCATAGGTTTCCTGTAATTCTATTTCATCGCCCAAACGATCTCCGTACTCTGGATTAAAATAAATCACACCAGGATTATCTTCAGGTATTGTTGTTTCTGCAAAATCACATACTTCAAACGTAATTAAATCTTCAACGCCGGCAATACCAGCATTTACTTTAGAAATATTTACGGCATCTTCACTAATATCAGACATGATTATTTTTATATCAAGTTGAGAAACCACTTTAGATTCCATTTCTTTATATAACTGAAAATAAACAGATTCATCATACTCACACAAATGCATGAACGAATAATTATTTCTATATAAGCCAGGCATTCGATTCGTGGCCAGCAATGCCGCTTCTATTGCAATTGTTCCCGAACCACACATAGGATTGATAAAGGCAGATTTCCGATCCCACTTTAAAGCCAATAAATTAGCTGCTGCTAAGGACTCCAGCATCGGTGCTTTACCAGGGATTTTTCTATACCCATGCTTTGACAGGGTTTCTCCACTGGTATCAATAAATATTTCCGCTATACTTTCCTTCCAATATAAATGTATAACTACTGCATTAAGCTCTGGTCCTGAATCTGGTCGTTGACCAGTTTTTTCTCTGAACCTATCCGCAATCGCATCCTTCACTTTTACATTGGCAAACAAATTATTAGTAATAGTTTCATTACTTACATTACTGCTTATAGAAAAATATTCATTTGCAGGAATTATTTTTTCCCATTCAATATTTACTAATTCTTTATACAAATCATTCGCATTATATGCAGTAAATTCTTTTAATGAAAACAAAACCTGACTCGCAGTTCTGAGGTTGATATTAAGCTTGATACAATCATTCATGCTACCAAATAGTTCTACTCCAGTTTTAAAAATTCTCACTGGAGTAAAACCAAGATCTATAACTTCCTGTTGTAAATAAAGAGACAATCGATTACTGCAGGTGACGATAATACGACTTGGCGTTGTAAATAAACTCATGTAGGAATTTTAAAGGAATGTTATAGTTCTTTCAACAACGACATACATTGTTGTAAACTATATTTCCATTGTGGAATATTAAGCGAAAAAGTATCTTTTATTTTGCTGGCATTTAATATAGAATAATGAGGCCGTTTGGCAGGAACAGGATACGCGCTAGATGGAATTGGATGTATTTTACAATGGTATCCGCCAATTTCGTTTATTGCGTTTGCAAATTCAAACCATGAAATAACGCCTTCATTGGCAAAATGATACATGCCAGGCTGTGGACTTTCGTAATCAAAAATTATTTTAAAAATTGCGGTTGCTAAATCAGCAGCATAAGTAGGTTTCCCTATCTGGTCATCAACTACACTTATCTCCGGCCTTTCTTGCATCAACTTCATCATGGTCTTCACGAAATTCTTTCCAAAGTAGCTGTAAACCCAGGAAGTTCGAATCACTATAGATTTAGGGTCTAACTGCATGGCTAATTTTTCTCCTTCAAGTTTTGTTGTGCCATACACATTGATCGGAGCAGTTTGATCTTCTTCGTTGTAACCATTTTTATTTTCCCCGTCAAAAACATAATCAGTTGAAATGTGTATCAACTGACAATGGTATTTTTTACAAGCGGCGGCAAGATAACCAACAGCCGTTGCATTTATGGCAAGTGCAGTTGCATCATCTTTTTCTGCAGCATCTACTGCGGTATAAGCAGCGGCATTTATACAATAATCAAAATTATTTTTTGAAAAAATATTTTCAATAGCTTGAGCATCAGTAATAGAAAGTTCGTTCACATCAGTAAATACAAATGTATTATCAGTAATTTTTGCTGCTAATTTGCGGCATTCATTACCCAACTGCCCATTGGCTCCTGTAACTAATATTTTTTTATGATTTGTCATAGTTTCAAGATTGAGTAAAAATGAAATTATTGACACAATGCTCAAATGTTGGATGCAATTTGTCTTTATCTGAGATGATTTGTTTGTCAGCAGGAATCATCCAATCGATATTCAATGCCGGATCGTAAAATTGAATACCCCCCTCTAAATTTTTATCATAAAAAGAATCACATTTATAAAACACTTCGGCCGTTTCGCTCAATACAGCATAGCCATGCGCAAAACCATGTGGGATATACAATTGTCTTTTATTGTCACCAGAAAGTTGAATAGAAAAATGTTGTCCAAAAGTTGGCGACCCCTTTCTGATATCTAAAACCACATCTAAAATGGTTCCGCTTAATACTCTTATAAATTTCGTTTGAGCTGAAGGATTCAATTGATAATGCATGCCTCTTACAACGCCATATATAGATTTTGCCTGATTATCCTGAACAAATTTTGTATGCATATCTGATTCTGCGCATGTGTTTTGATTATAGCTTTCGAAAAAATAACCACGACTGTCTTCAAAAACTTTAGGTTCAAAAATCAACAACCCAGGAAAATCTGTTTTAATAAATGGCATAAAAATAATTATGAATATACTTCTTTAAAATAATTTACGGTTTCCATTAATCCTTGTTCAAATTTTTTGACTGGCTCATAATTCAACAATGATTTAGCCAAAGATATATCGGCCAATGAATTTCTAATGTCTCCAGCGCGTGGTGCACGATGAATAGGCTTCCACTCACTATTTAAGTGCAACGCGCAAGAATTATATAATTGATTTACTGAATAAAATTCGCCTATGGCAACATTATATACTTTATTAAATGCATCCCTATTTTCGGAAAGCATTCCTTTGATATTTATTTGAACGGCGTTATCAACGTAGGTAAAATCTCTTGTTTGCTCGCCATCACCATTAATATAAACAGCTGTATTTTTCATTATTCCTTTTACAAACAAAGGTATAACAGCCGCATAAGGCCCATCCGGATCTTGACGTGGGCCAAAAATATTAAAATACCGAAATCCCATTAGTTTCAATCCATAAACATCTGCAAAAACCTGGGCATACAATTCATTCGTTTTTTTTGTTGCGGCATAAGGAGATAAGCAATTCCCGATTTTGCTCTCTATTTTAGGAAGCGTAGGCTCGTCACCATATACAGATGACGATGATGCATATACGAAGGATTTGACTTTATTTTCGATTGCGGCATTTAACATGTTTACAAAACCGCTTACGTTTACTTCATTGAAATACACTGGCTCTTTAATTGACCTTGGCACAGAACCTAATGCAGCCTGGTGACTTACATAATCAATTCCCTCAGTTGCTTTCATGCAGGTTTCCAGATTTCTGATATCTCCTTCCATAAATTCGAAAGAATCGTAGGCGCTGAGCACAGCTAAATTATTTTCGAAACCATTTACCATATTATCTAAAACCCTCACTTTCTTCGCGCCATTTTTCAATAAATATTCGGCAATATGACTCCCTATAAATCCTGCACCACCGGTAACTAAAAAATTATAGTCAGCTAAATTGATTTTATGAAAAATATGATCAGACATTAAATAATGTTGGTGAAAAATGATTTATTATAAACTCCAGTAGATTCTATTTTTAATCTTCCCGCGATAAGTTCCTTTTAAATCTGCAATAATGGCTTTTTCTTTTGTTATAGAAACAAAATAAGCATCATCCAGATTTTTATATTCATCATGTGGAACAGTTACAATTACAGCATCATAATCATCAGCAATCTGGCTGATCAAATCAAATCCGTATTCGTGCATTAACTCTTTGCTATCTGCATTTGGATCAGATACATGAACATTTAAGGAAAAGGATTTCAATTCTTTAACTACATCTGCCACTTTACTGTTTCTGATGTCGCTTACATTTTCTTTAAAAGTGGCACCCATTACCAAGACTTTACTTTTTTTAACATCGCCGTTGTTCTGTATAATATATTGCAAAACCTTTTTTGCTACATATTCTGCCATCCCATCATTAATAACCCTTCCTGCTAAAATCACTTGGCTTTCGTAACCTAGTTTTTTAGACTTATGTGTTAAATAATAAGGATCAACACCAATACAATGACCACCCACCAATCCAGGTTGAAATTTTAAAAAGTTCCATTTAGTACCAGCTGCCTCCAACACTTCGTACGTGTTAATATTCATTTTATCGAAGATGATAGAAAGCTCATTCATCAAAGCAATATTTAAATCGCGTTGAGTATTTTCAATAATTTTTGCTGCTTCTGCAACTTTTATAGAAGATGCTTTATGCACCCCTGCCTTAACCACCAAGGCATATACTTTGGCAATGGTTTCTAAACTTTCATCGCAACATCCGCTTACTACTTTAATAATTGTACTAATCGTGTGTAGTTTATCTCCTGGATTAATGCGCTCTGGTGAATAACCGATTTTATAATCTGTTATCATTTTCAATCCTGATATTTTTTCTATAATGGGAACACAATCTTCTTCAGTACATCCTGGATAAACGGTACTTTCAAAAACAACATAATCACCTATCTTAATTACTTTCCCAATTGTTTCACTTGCTCTTTGTACAGGAACCAAATCAGGTACATTATGATCATCTACAGGTGTAGGGACAGCAACGATAAAGAAGTTAGCTGATTTTAAAACGGATAAATCATTTGTAAAACTAATGTCGCAATTTTCAAAAGCACTTGACTCCAGTTCCTGACTAGGATCTATTCCTTTACGCATCATTTCTACTCTTTCAGCATTAATATCAAATCCAATAACTTTTATTTTTTTTGCAAATTCAAGTGCAATAGGAAGACCTACATAACCTAACCCAATAACAGCTAAGGATTTTTTTTTGTCTAATAAATCTTGATACATCATGCTCATTTTTTTACATCAATATTTTCTACTAATGAATTCCAATGGTTGCTTATTCAAATCTTCTGTTGATAACCCTTTAAAATAATCATAAGTAATTTTCAATCCTTCTGCGCGGTCAACCTTTGGTTCCCATCCCAATAGCTCTTTCGCTTTTGTAATATCTGGCTTCCGTTGCTTTGGATCATCCTCTGGCAATGGCTTGTACACAATCTTCTGATTGGCTCCGGTTAACTTTAGTATCTCTTCTGCAAAATCCTTCAAGGAAATCTCATCCGGATTTCCAATATTTACCGGCAACGCGTAATCGCTCAAAAGCAATCTGTATATTCCTTCTACAAGATCATCTACATAACAAAAACTTCTTGTTTGACTTCCATCTCCAAATACAGTCAGATCTTCTCCTCTTAAAGCCTGGCCAATAAATGCTGGTAATGCTCTGCCGTCATTTAATCTCATGCGAGGACCATAAGTATTGAAAATGCGAATAATTCTTGTTTCAACATGATGAAAATTGTGATAGGCCATTGTAATCGCTTCCTGAAAACGCTTGGCTTCATCATATACACCTCTTGGACCCACTGGATTTACATTCCCCCAATATTCTTCTGTTTGTGGATGTACCAAAGGATCACCATAAACTTCACTTGTACTTGCAACCAGAATGCGGGCATTTTTTGCCAAGGCTAAACCCAAACAATTGTGCGTTCCCAAGGAACCCACTTTCAATGTTTGAATAGGTATTTTAAGATAATCAATCGGGCTCGCCGGTGATGCAAAATGAAGAATATAATCCAACTCCCCGGGAACATGAATAAATTCTGACACATCATGATTGTAAAACACAAACTCTTTCAATTTAAAAAGATGCTCAATGTTTTTTAAATCTCCCGTAATAAGATTGTCCATGCCTAGTACTTCGAAACCCTCTCGTATAAATCTGTCGCACAAATGTGATCCCAGAAATCCAGCAGCACCCGTAATTAAAATTCTTTTTTTTCTCACTTGAAAATATTTTAATTTATGGTTGAGCAATTTTTTTTCTGCCTACGCTTTCATAATGATAGCCTAGATCATTCATTTGTTGAAGATCAAATAAATTTCTGCCATCAAAAATGGCTTTATTTTTAAGTAAGCCAGAAACTTTTTCAAAATCAGGTGCTCTAAATTCATTCCATTCTGTTGCAATGATTAAAGCATCAGCATTTTTCAAACTGTCATATTGATTTTCAGCAAATTGAATACTATCTCCCAGTACCTGTTTGGAATTCTGCATGGCTTCCGGATCAAATGCTGAAACAGTAGCACCGCTTTTCAACAATGACTCAATCATATAAAAAGCCGGAGCTTCTCTGATATCATCTGTATTGGGTTTGAAAGCAAGGCCCCATATTGCAAGATGCTTCCCTTTCAAATCGCCATTAAAATAACTTTCAATTTTCGGAATCAGATGTAGTTTCTGCAATTCGTTTACTTCCATCACTGCATCTAAAATTTTAAAATCATACTTCACTTCGTCTGAAGATTTTACTAAAGCTTGTACATCTTTAGGAAAACAACTTCCACCATATCCAATACCTGGAAATAAAAATCTTCTTCCAATTCTCTCATCACTTCCAATTCCTCTGCGAACCATATCTACATCTGCACCCAGTCTTTCGCAAAGCTGTGCAATTTCATTCATGAAGGTTATTTTCACAGCAAGAAAAGAATTAGCAGCATATTTGGTTAGCTCTGCAGATTTCTCATCCATAAAAATCAATGGATTACCCTGGCGTACAAACGGCGCATACAAATCATTCATGATCTTCATTGCCTTTTCTGATGTTGTTCCAATAACCACTCTATCTGGCTTCATAAAATCATCTACAGCTACCCCTTCCCGTAAAAACTCAGGATTACTCACCACATCAAATGATTGCTCGATATTGGTTGCGGCAGACGACAATATAGCAGCATTGACTTTTTCAGCCGTGCCTACAGGAACTGTACTTTTATCAACAATAACTTTATAATCGGAAGGCTTTAATAATTTGCCTAACTGTTTTGCAACACCTAAAATATAAGATAGATCTGCACTTCCATCTTCTCCTGGCGGAGTAGGTAAAGCAAGAAAGATAATTACCGCATTTTCAATGGCTTGTTCCAATGAAGTTGTAAAATGCAATCTTCCTTCTTTTTGATTGCGAAGAAATAATTTCTCCAATCCGGGTTCAAATATGGTAATTTGTCCGCTTGATAATTTGTCTACTTTATTCTTGTCGATGTCCACACAAATAACATTATTTCCCGTTTCAGCGAAACAAGTTCCTGTTACTAATCCAACATACCCTGTTCCGATAACTGCAATCTTCATCAGTTTGTGTTTTTATTTGAATAATCTATTCCAAGAAAGATAATACTTTATTGCAAATGAATTGTTGTTGTTCCTCATCCAATTCTGTGTGTATTGGCAAAGAGATTACTCTTTCTGTAAGCCAGTCAGTTGTTGGAAGATTAAAATCACTTCCTCCAAATGCATCAAACATTTTTTGGCGATGAGCGGGCACAGGATAATAAATCATATTAGGAACGCCTTGTTCAGTTAAAAACTGGCTCAACTCATCTCTGTTTGCATCATTAATAATTAAAGTATATTGATGAAAAACATGTTTATTATTGTTATCTCTGAATGGCACTTCTATTTTAGCATGCCCGCTGAATGCCTTATCATAAAAATCAGCGGCTTTTCGACGGGCAACAATATACTCATCCAAATGAGTCAGCTTAATATCAAGTATCGCAGCTTGTAAAGCGTCGAGCCTGGAATTACATCCAACAACATCATGATAATATCTCTTGCTTTGTCCATGAGAAGCAATCATGCGAAGTTGATCAGCCAAAGCATCATCATCAGTAAAAATAGCGCCGCCATCTCCAAACGCACCGAGATTTTTGGAAGGATAAAATGATGTGCAACCAATATGCCCGATGCTACCAGTTTTCTTGATTGTGCCATTAGAAAAAGTATAGTCATTCCCTATTGCCTGAGCATTATCTTCAATTACAAAAAGTTGGTGCCGATTAGCAATATCCATAATCGCCTCCATATTAGCTGCTTGACCATACAAATGAACAGGAATAATAGCTTTGGTTTTAGGAGTAATCGCTTGTTCAACTGCCTTTGGATCCAAACAGAAAGTTTGTTTATCTACCTCAACAAAAATTGGTTTTATTCCCAATAAGGCAGCCACTTCAACAGTAGCGATATAGGTAAATGATGGTGTAATAACCTCATCACCAGCTTTCAAGCCAAGTGCCATCATAGCAATCTGAAGGGCATCTGTACCATTGGCACATGGAATCACATGCTTGCTGCCATTATATTCAGCAAGATGTATTGCAAAATCATTCAGCACTTTTCCGCCGATAAACTGCGAGCTTTCCATTACGGAAATAACGGCAGCATCTACTTCTTGTTTTATCTTGAGATACTGTGTCTTCGTATCTACCATTTGCAAAGGTCTCATATTTGTTTGTGGGTTTGATCCTGCCGAATCCTGACAGGCATGCAAAGATAAGATTTGAGGGTTAATTTTATTACAAATAAACCCAATTGATTAACGAATAAACGCTGTATTTTTGAGGCAAATTAAAAAAATTGAGCAGCTTAATATATAATTTTTTCATTCTTGTTTATGGGAAAGCGATATACATAGTCTCTTTTTTTAATAAAAAGGCGAAGAAATGGGTACAAGGCAGAAATGATTTCCCAGATTTTAAATTTGATCACCAGAGCATTTGGATGCATTGCTCAAGTTTAGGAGAATTTGAACAAGGAAGACCTGTTATAGAAGCGCTGAAAAAAGAGTATCCGAATTATCCAATAGTAATAAGTTTCTTCTCCCCAAGTGGATTTGAAGTAAGAAAAAATTATCCTGGAGCGGAGAAAATAATTTACCTCCCATTAGACACAACTCAACATGCAAAAAAATTAATTGATATCATTAATCCTGCCCTTGTAGTTTGGGTAAAATATGAATATTGGTTTAATTATTTGTTTGAATTAAAAAAGAGAGAAATCCCTGTGTTATTAATTTCTGGAATCTTCAGACCCGCACAGCCATTTTTTAAATGGTATGGTAATGTATGGAAAAAAATGCTCTCCTCGTTTCATCATTTATTTCTTCAAAATGAAAATTCTGTTGCGCTTTTAGCTGGAATTAATTTGAATAAAAATATTAGCGTCTCTGGCGATACGCGTTTTGATCGAGTGATAGATTTAGCAGAAAAAAAAGAAGAAGTTCCGGGCATTGCTACATTTATCAATAACCAGAAGACGCTGATTGCAGGCAGCACATGGGAAGATGATGAAGCTGAATTGGTACATTATACCAGAACAAGAAATAAGTATAAATTTATTATAGCGCCGCATGAAATAAGCGAATCTAATTTGAAAGATTTGAAAACCACTTTCAAAAACTCTATTTTTTATTCTGATTTAATAAAGCAGCATAAAGATGCTGTCGATTGCAATGTACTGATTATAGATTCCATTGGATTGCTTTCAAAATTATACCGTTATGCTACTGTAACCTATGTTGGCGGAGGGTTTAACAGCAGTGGTATTCACAACACATTAGAAGCTGCAGTTTATGGAAAGCCAGTTATTTTTGGACCGGAATATGAAAAATTTGCTGAGGCGAAAGCATTAATCAAAAATGGAGCGGCGTTTTCAATTGACAATGCACTTGCACTTGAAAATAAACTGGATGACTTATTTAACGATAAAATTCTTTTAGAGCAGGCAAGTGATTTTGCAAAGAAATACGTGTATTCAAATAGAGGTGCCACACAAAAGATTATGAATCACATCATAGCAAAGCGCCTTTTGATCAATTGATTGAATTGTTTCACCGCTTGCTTTTTTTCATCCCATCCTAATTTTAATTTCAGTTCTCTTCTTATCCAATATTCAGCCTCGGCATAAATACTAAAAGCATTAATGGTTTTTATGCTTCTATCGTACATCACTTCATCCCCCTGAAATAATTCATTGATGAACAAATAACGGTCATTAATAGAAATTGCTTTTTTTAAATCCTTGATAACTTCCTGATTCAATTCTTCGCTTACTTCTTTATTTTCTATTTTCAATCGGTCATTAATAGATTCAAAACTATTAGGTTGTTGATTTTGATTAAGGTCAGTATTTGTTGTTAAGGAATCTATTCTTTGATGAGTCAACGTAGGAATATCTTCAATCGGATCAAAAAGCAACATTGGTTTATTGTTCGATCCTGCCGCATTTTTAGCTTCGGCGCTTTTTTTAATTTGTTCCAATTCTTCTTCCACTGCAGACTCATCCAATTCCAAAGTGATCAATACCTTTTGTTCTATTTCTTGTTCTTTAATATTGTCTTCGATCTGTTCTTCATCTGCTAATATCTGTGGAATCTCTTCATTCTGATTCTCTTGTGGCTCGTTGTTTTCTGCAGGGATACTTTCAAACTCAATAATTGACGGTTTTTCTGGCAAAATTAACGCTGCTGGATTTTTTTCCATTTCAACCATTATTGTAGGCATGTCAATGGCCACCGAATGTTTAACATCCATAGATGGGGCATTTGCTTTTAAGTGAAGCAATTCAGCATTCAGCATTTGAACGGTTAACAAAAGTTCATCTATACTTAACCCTTTTGCTATTTGTTCCTTAAGTCTATCACAGAGCGTTTCCACGCGTTCCATATCAGATAATTTGAGGATAACTAAATAATGATTATGAAAAATTTTGTTTTGCTCATTGAACAGAAACAATAATCTTTGCATGAACTAGGGTTAAAGTTACAAACACAATTTTAAATAAATCATTTAATGTTTATTGAACCAAATTACAAAGGCGAAAAAAAAGGATGGATTGAGGTAATCTGCGGCAGTATGTTTAGTGGAAAAACCGAAGAATTAATCAGAAGATTGAAAAGAGTCAAAATTGCCAACCTAAAAGTAGAGATTTTCAAACCAATCATAGACACACGTTATCATGAGACTAAAATTGTAAGTCACGACACAAACGCTATCCATTCCACCCCGGTAGCGAGCTCCCAAAAAATACTTGAACTTGCTGTAGATGTAGATGTAGTAGGGATTGATGAAGCACAATTTTTTGACAGCGATATCACTCTTGTATGCGAAGCGCTAGCCCTAAAAGGCATCAGGGTTATTGTAGCGGGATTGGATATGGATTATCAAGGCAACCCATTTGGGCAGATGCCTAACCTATTATCAATAGCAGATTATATCAGCAAGTTGCATGCGATCTGTATGAAATGCGGAAATATTGCAAATATCAGTTATCGAAAAACTGCAGATGGCGGACAAGTGCTTCTTGGTGAAAAAGATATCTACGAGCCAAGATGTAGAAATTGTGCGCAGTTAAAAGATTAGTTTAAATTCCTTACCTCGCTTTCAACTTCATTATGTCTCAATATTTTAAAATAGGGAAATTTGCTGCCAGCTTCGGACTATCCGGAGAATTGGTATTACAGCATAGCCTTGGAAAAAAAACGACCTTAAAGGGATTAGAGGCCGTTTTTATAGAAGCGCAGAAAGATAATTTCATGCCCTATTTTATAGAGAGCACTTCCATAAAAAGCGATACCGAAACTTATGTAAAGTTGGAGGGTATTAACACCAAAGAAGCCGCAAGAATATTGACTCCTAAAGAAGTTTGGCTGGAAGAAGCCGATTTCAACAAACACACCCAAAAATCAGCACCAATAGCTTTTCTAGGTTTTTCCATCATTGATGAGGATAAAGATTTAGGAGAAATAATTGAAGTTATCGAACAGCCTCATCAAATTTTATGTACCATAATGTATAACGGCAAAGAGGCGCTCATTCCCATCCATGAAGCAAGCTTAATTAAAATCGACAAGAAAAATAAAAAGATTTTTGTGGAATTGCCGGATGGGTTGCTGGAGATTTATGATTAAGGGATTGGTTAGTTGATTGGTTGAGTAGAGATTTGTTGATTATGAATAATTACCCCTTACATATTAAACCAACAAACTAGTAAACCAATTCACCAATCAACGACTTACCCAATCTTCTTCAACTGCTGCATTAACGCCCGGAATTCTTTGGGCATCTCAGCGACTAACTCATGGTGTTTGCCATCCTGATCATCAAAAATTAATTTGTAAGAATGCAAAGCCAAACGGTTTATCATGGGTCTTTCCTCCTCATCATGTTTACTTAATTTGAATTTCTTTTTTATTTTCGACAGCAAGACAGGCTTACCATCTCCATACAAAGGATCACACGCTAAGGGATAGCCGATATTTTTGGAATGCACACGGATCTGGTGTGTTCTTCCTGTATGCAATTGAAAAGAAACCAAGGAATAATGCTTGTTGGAATCCAGTACTTCATAAGCTGTTGAAGAAGGTTTTCCATTGCGATGCACAGTCATTAGCCCTTTATGAATAGCATGTTCTGCAATAGGTGCTTCTATCAAACCAGATGGTTCTGTTGGCATTCCAATAACAATTCCTAAATAATATTTATCAATTTTTCTTTCTTCAAAAAGTAAAGAAAGGTATTTATGCATGACGTCATTCTTAGCGAATAAAATCATGCCGCTTGTATCTTTATCTAAACGATGTACCGTAAAAATCTGGCCATACTTTTCAATCAATACATCCTTCAAAGATTTTTCAGATTGCTCACGATCAGGAATACTGAGCATCCCTGCAGGTTTGTTTATTGCAATAAACGAATCGTTTTCAAAAACTATTTCCAGTTGAATTTTCGCCACTGTAAAAAATGATTTAGGATTTCTTTTTAGATGCATTCATGTATTTAAGCAAACGGATTTCTTTTTCGCTTAAATAACGCCATTTGCCACGCTCCACATTTTTCTTTGTCAATCCCGCATACATCACTCTGTCAAGCGCTTTTACATCATATCCGAGATGCTCGAATATGCGTCGGACAATACGATTACGTCCGCTATGTATTTCAATACCAATGATTGATTTATCTTTTGAATCTGCATAAGCCAAACTATCTACATTCACTTGACCATCTTCCAAAGTCAACCCATTCAATATCTTTTCAAAGTCGGCTTTGTTAAGTATTTTATCAAGTTTAACTTCGTATATTTTTTTTATTTCAAAACTAGGATGAGATAGTTTCTGGGTAAGATCTCCATCATTCGTAAATAATAGTACGCCGGAAGTATTTCTGTCTAATCTGCCAATTGGATAAACTCTTTCATCTGTAGCTTTTTGTATCAATTGCAACACCGTTTTCCTTCCCTGAGGATCCTCTGTTGTTGTAATATAATCTTTGGGTTTATTCAAAAGAATATATTGTAAATTCTTGGTAACAAATAGTTTTTTATTATTGAAAAGAATTTCATCAGTCGGCTGTACCTTATAACCAGGCTCTTTTGCAACCTCGCCATTAATTTTCACTTTGCCTTCTATGATAAGCGCTACTGCATCTCTTCTCGAACAGACACCACAGTGAGCTAAATATTTATTAAGTGGCATTACACTATTTACACCCTGATTAGCAATAACCGGCTTTGGAATAGATGACTTCTGCGTTGACTTGGGAACATGAGCAGGTTTCGCTTGTGATGGATTTGCTGCTGCATTTTTTTTAGCCATTCTGGCCTGATATTTTTCTTCCTTAACTTTATCAAAATAGTCTGTACGTTCTTTTCTGATTTTCTTTTTTTCTTGACGAAATTCTTCTTTTACGGCGCTGTTCTTTTTTTTGACAACGAATTTCTGAAACGGAGCTTGACTCATATTAGTGGAGATTTATGCTGTTTTGCAACAGTAATGATTGGCGAAGATACAGTTTTTCATGATGATAGAGAAGAATATGCTTATGCCAAGTGTACTTATACCGAAAAATTTTGGAGATTTTCCAATTTTTACATAAAAAAAGCGCATCGATTTGATACGCTTTTAAATAATAAATGACTTGCAATTAATTATGACCGTCTTGTTGATTTTCGTTTTTCAATTTCCTCATTTGTGCTGCTTTATTTCGTTGTTCTTCAGTTAGAATCTTATTTCTATACGCTTCATTGTTTTTCTTAAGCACCTTCATTTGCATACGCTTTTCCTGGTCATTCCATTTTTCATTGTTTCTTATTTTCTCTGCTTCCATTTTTGATTTCTCGTGAAGCATTCTTATCTGTTTGATTTGTTCGTCTGTGAGAGCTAATGTTATACTCATATTCTCCAAACGTTTTTCAAACATTTCCTTTTTCTTTGACTCTTGTTCTTTTTTAAAAGAAGCTACTTTTTCCATTTGCTCTTTTGTCAACAATGATTCTCTTTTAATCTTTGCCTCTTTTCTTATTACAGTTTTACGATCGTTGTATTCTTTTACAGTAATAGATTGTTGTTGTTCCAGCAAATCCATTTTTTGTTTTGTTGCTTCTTTAATAGATTTAAATGCAGCTTTTTGTTCTTTGGTAAAGTTCAATATTTTGCCCATTTCATGAGGCATTCGATTCATTCCTTCTTGTTTATGACATTCAGGATTTCCTTTTTTCATTTTACATTTATCCTGAGCAAAAGCGGAAGACAATAAAAATGAAAAGATAATAAGTAGTTGTGTTAATCTGTTCATGGTCTTTATTTTTTGTGCGTCCTAAGACGCCGCTTTATTTGTTTCGTTTAATTAGATTTTGATTTTCGTTAAAAATAAAATTATTTAGCCGATTTATCTTTATTAGCCAATTGTCCGCATGCTGCATCAATATCTTTACCTCTGCTGCGTCTTACCCTAACATTGACACGATATTTTGCCAAATAATCCGTAAATGCCTGAGTTTTATCATCCTCTGGTTTCACAAATTCAGCTCCGGCAATAGGATTATATTCAATAACATTTACCAAATGCGTTGGTATTTTTCTGTAAATCTTAATCAAGTCTTCCGCATCTTCTATACTGTCATTTTTATCTTTAAATAAGATATACTCCAGCGTAATATCATTTTTAGTATGGTCATAAAAATAGTTCAATGATTCAATCAGCAAATCAATGGTATTAGTTTCATTAATTGGCATGATTTCATTTCGCTTCTTATCTGTAGGCGCGTGTAAGGATAATGCTAAATTGAATTTCACTTTATCATCACCCAATTGTTTGATCATTTTAGCCACACCTGCTGTGGAAACGGTAATACGTTTAGGACTCATATTCATACTATCCGATGCCGTTATCCTGTCAATCGATTTCAATACATTTTTATAATTGAGTAAGGGCTCTCCCATTCCCATATAAACAATATTGCTTAATTTTTTGCCGTAAACTTTTTCACTTTGCTCATTTAAAATTGCTACCTGGTCATAAATTTCATCGAAAGTTAAATTTCGTTTGCGCTCCATTTTCCCTGTTGCACAAAACTTACAGGTAAGGCTACATCCAATCTGAGAAGATACACACGCTGTATTTCTTTTTTCAGTTGGAATTAAAACACCTTCTATCAAATGGTTATCATAGGTTCTAAATCTGGATTTCAAAGTTCCATCAGTACTATGTTGTGTCGCATCAACTTTAATGACATTCATTTCAAAATCAGCGGCTAATTTTTTTCTGAGTTCAAGTGAAAGATTGCTCATTTCATCAAAATCACGGATATTTTTTTTCCATAACCATTCATAAGCCTGTATCGCACGGAATTTTTTATCTCCAATAGATTCAAAATAATCCTTCAACTCTGGCAATGTTAATTCTCTTATGTTTTTATTTATGGTCATTTCGCAAAGATAATCAACCTGAATTTGAAAAAAGTCAAGCCAATAGAAGAGAAAAGCAAGATATTAGAAAGCCATTATCTTTGTATACATTTGATTTCTTCTAATAAAAACTAATGATTATGGAAACTGTATACATTATCGATGCTGTTAGAACGCCAATTGGAAGATATGGCGGTTCCTTGTCTGGAATCAGACCTGACGATTTATTAGCGATTGTTATTAAATCTTTGGTTAACAGAAACAATAATATTGATGTTAATGCAATTGAAGATGTTATTGCAGGAGCTGCAAACCAATCAGGAGAAGACAATCGAAATGTGGCTCGTATGGCTTCATTGATTGCTGGATTACCAACAACTATTGCAGGGAATACAGTTAACAGACTTTGCGCAAGTGGACTACAGGCCATAATGGATAGTGCGAGAACAATTGCATGCGGTGATGCACAACTAATGATTGCCTGCGGTGTAGAAAGCATGAGCAGGGCTCCATTTGTAATGCCAAAATCAACAAGTGCATTTGATAGAAATGCACAAATTTATGACACAACAATGGGCTGGCGCTTTATCAATAAAAAACTAGCAGAAGATTACTTTCCTTATTCTATGGGAGAAACTGCGGAAAATGTTGCAAAGCAATGGAACATCAGCAGGCATGCTCAGGATGAATTTGCATTAGAAAGTCAACAGAAATATGACAAGGCGCATAAAGAACAAAAATTTAAGGACGAAATTATTCCTGTTCAGGTTCAGATAGGAAAGGAATCATTTGATTTTGATAAAGACGAGCATCCAAGGTTATCCAATCTTGAAAAATTAACTCAATTAAAACCTGCATTCATTAAAGACGGAACCGTAACAGCAGGGAATAGTAGTGGCATAAATGATGGTGCTGCAGCAATGCTTTTAGCAAGCGAAGCAGCTGTAAAAAAATTCGGATTGAAACCATTGGCTAAAATAAAAAGCATGGCGGTTGCCGGTGTAGAACCAGCTGTTATGGGAATTGGCCCCCTACCTGCTACCAATAAAGCGCTGAAGCGTGCAGGCATCTCAGTTAGTGAACTGGATTTAATTGAATTAAATGAGGCATTTGCATCTCAAAGTATTGCTTGTATTCATGACTTAGGATTAGATCTTGAAAAAGTAAATGTTAATGGAGGGGCTATTGCACTTGGACATCCATTGGGTTGTAGCGGTGTAAGAATTGCCACAACTTTAATTCATGAAATGAAAAGAAGAAAAAGCAAATACGGTTTAGCTACAATGTGCGTTGGCGTTGGCCAGGGTGCTGCGATTATTTTCGAAGGAATTTAGTTTAGCTGTAATGCCACTTTCAATTTATCAATAGCCATATTTTCCTGTACCCCAGTAGCTAAATTTTTGACGATGCAATTGTTTTCTGCCATTTCTTTACTTCCAATGATGATGGCGTAAGCAATATTTTTCTTTTCTGCATATTTGAATTGCTTATCCATTTTAGCAGGCTCATGAAACATTTCACAGGCAATACCTGAATGGCGAAGTAGTTGCATCACCTCATAAGCCGCCAGACTTTCTTTTTCGCCCATATTAAAAAACAAGGCCTTTGTACTTACTTGTAAATCTTTAGGGAAAAGTTGTAATTCTTCTATGACATCATAAATTCTGTCTACTCCAAAACTAATTCCAACACCTGGAATATTAGGAACGCCAAATAAACCAGTCAAATTATCGTATCTGCCACCACCACCAATACTTCCCATTTGAACAGCAGGAGGAGCTTTCACTTCAAAAATAGCACCGGTATAATAATTCAATCCCCTTGCCAAAGTAAAATCTATGTCAATATTAACTTTCGATGCATTTTCAATAATGAATTTTAATTCTGCAACGCCTTCAGTAGCCTGACTGTTTTTTTCTAAAATTTCTTCTACAAATTGAAGCTTTTCCTGATTACTGCCGCTAACATTTAAATACGATTGGATAATTTGAATTTGAACGTCGTTTATCCCTTTTTGTTGTAATTCAATTATTACTTTTTCAA
>CAIKYB010000023.1 GCA_903831575.1 uncultured Bacteroidota bacterium
ACAATCACTTCTTCTGAACTATCGCTAGAGTAATCAGTTTCGCTTTCTTCTATTATTTGTTTCATTTTTGCTTGTTTTTTTAACGGAGGTCTTGATTTTGGCGTGGCCTTTGGAGTGGCTTTTGGAGGAGGAGGTATAATTTCTTCTTCTTCTACTTCTTCTTCTTCTTGTGATTCTTCTGAATCAAATTGAATAGTTGGCTTATTCTCCTTAAGTTTTTCTTTTTTTGGAGCGGCTATAGAAATTCCATTTTTCTCCAAAAGTGCCTTTTGTGCTTCAATTAATTTTTCTTCTTTGCGCTTCTTAATATTTTCTGCTCGTTTCTCGGCCATCTTTTTAAAATTCTCTTTTTGTTTTTCGCTTGGAGGAGGTCTGGATTTCTTTGGCTTGAGTAAAGGATTTTTGTCGTTATTATCGGTTTCTAAAGTATCTGCCATTTATAATAGGGGCAGAAAATAAATTGTTTAATCCATAAAGTTTAAACAATTTAAAGTATCAATCTTGGTTCATCAATTAAAGAGCAAAATTGTTCTTTAAGTAGTTTTAATATATTATTTATTTTGGCTTATAAATAGTTTTTAATTTATTGATTGTTTCTTTAACTTCCATTTTTGGTTTTGTCATCATGGGAGGCATAGGCATTATTGTTGCACGTTTAATTCCAGCCAATCCAGAATGCTTTATCATACTACGTGGGTCCATTATACTATTGCTTAATATTTTATTTTTAAATATTATTTATTCTGAAAAGGCTCCTCTAACAGTTGATAAATCTGCTTGGGCTTGCTTCTCTAATTCCTTTGCACGTTGTCCTACTTTTTCAACTTGAGAACTTGCTCTGCCAGCAACTTGGCTCACTTTTCCACTCACGTTTTGTCCTACAGTTGATAATTGGTTTCTAGCCTTACCAGTTGCCATGCGTGCATCGTGTCCCACATTTTGTAATTGCTTGAGACCACTAGCTCCACCTTTAAGTCCAGCACTAACTGCGCCTAGACCTAATGAGAGTCCAGGGATAGTTCCTGCTAATCCAGTTGATTGTAAAGCATCAATAACTCTGGCACCTGTAAGCAAACCTTGTTTGACAGACCCAATCTTTTTTGAAGCCATTTCAATTCCTCTTTCTGTTTTTTGTAAAACATTTTGTCCTACATCTATTCCTTTTGAAATTCCCCTTTGAACTTGCTTCTCAACTCCTTGTATTTTCTTACCAATAGTAGAGGTTGTTCCACTTACTTTTTTACCCAAAGAACGGATACCGCCTGAAATCTTTTTTCCTAGTGAGACCATTTATAATATTTATTGAGATAAAAATATTATAATTATTAATAATTTAATTGTAGCGTGATAGACCAATTTCCACCGTTCAAATCTAATAGGTCTAAATCTTGGTCTAATAGCCTAACTTGTAATGAAGCAAAGTTCGCTACAGATGCTATTTTTTCATATACTCCAAAAGCATTAACATATGATAATACAGAGTTTTGACTTGTTGTAATTGGTATGCTTACTAGAATAGATGGATTATTTTCTGCTGGATTACTGGTTTTATTATATGTTATTAAATTACTTATTTCAATTAATATATTTCTGATTGTAAAAAAATTAACAACTAGATTACTTGTAAGTATATTGGCTACACTAGAGAACTGCTGTCCTTCTGTGAATCCCAAAATCTCAAAACAGTTTGAACTAGATTTAAAAATAAAAGAAGTTGTATTTATAAAAGTATATTTGTTAGTTGTTGAATCAAATGTAATTGTAAATCCTTGTGCTGTCATTATGCTTTGTAAATAAATTAATAAACTATTTACATTATAATTTG
Organism: uncultured Bacteroidota bacterium; assembly: GCA_903831575.1. Classification (GTDB taxonomy): domain Bacteria; phylum Bacteroidota; class Bacteroidia; order Chitinophagales; family Chitinophagaceae; genus Ferruginibacter. The sequence continues at coordinate 1,826 of CAIKYB010000023.1, forward strand.
CTTGTGGTATAAGTATCTGATAATTTGTTGCTCCTACAGAATAGTTAAATAGATTATTAATATCATCTACATTATAAAATGTTCCAGGGATTTGGGCTGACTGAATACTAACAAATATTTCACCATCATCTATTGGTAAAGAAGCAAAATCAAAAATACAATTGCTAGTTCCTTGTAATTGCTTTAATGCTTGTTTGGAATTTAAATAAAGATTAATTGTATTATTTTTATTATGTTGCATATATATATAAATGGAAGAAGAAAAAATTATAGAGATTGATAATTTAAACAAAGATTTAGAAAGAAAATATATGGATGACTGTGATATGGCTACTTGGAAAATGGACTGGAATATGCTTTTATATACTCCTGAAGAAGAGTCTGGATTTAAATTAGATTGGAATAAATTAATTTATAATGAAGAACAGTTGGCAGAATTTTATTTACAAAAAACACAGAAGATGATACAGCCTACAAAGTATGAATATTTGTTTGAGAATCCTAGTGAAAGAAGTGCTATGGAAAAATATTATTTAAAAATGGCTGGATATGATGTAGATGAAAAAGAAGAAACAGATGAAGATTTGATTGTTAAAAGACTTATTGTAAATGGCATGTTGAGAGAAGCCTAACTACTATAACCGTATTAACTATAATATAAAAATAAAATGTTTGTTTATATTATAATGCATTATTTAAGAGGTAATTTAAGTAATATAACTTTTGATGATTTTAATTATACTGACTTTAATTATACAGATTTTAATGGAACTAATTATACTGTAGATGATTATAATGAAGAAATTCAAAGTTGGGCTGATTGGTTTTCCTCTTGGTTTTGGTATTAAATAAAAAATAAATTTTAAGTAATTCAATTTTTTTACTCTATAAAAAAAAATTGAAATGTATTTCTTTAAGTTGTTTTATAATATTATATATCAAAAATAAATTGTTTTTAGATAGATATTATTTTAATATTATAACAAAATATTCCTACTATTATAAAAAGAATAAAACCACATGAAATTATAAAAATGTCTGGCATATAGTAGGCGGAGATTTTCTTTTTTGCCAAAAAAAAAAAGAGATATCCTATTTGTTCTATTCTATTATATTGATTCTATTTTTTACCTTTTTTC
>CAIKYB010000024.1 GCA_903831575.1 uncultured Bacteroidota bacterium
CCTGTAGAAAACAAAACCAATTCCATTTCTTTTGAAATGGTTACTCAAAACAGGAATACCATTTTACTTCCAATAAAGTAAAATCCAGACCTGAAAAACCAAATTGAGTAAAAGGTTTAAAAAAATTAACTCCCACTTTTATATGCAAAAGCAAATAAAGTGGGAGTTTTTCTTTTTATCATTATTTTTATTACATGATATTATCAACAGTTGATGAACTTGATTTAATTCCAAAGAGAATCGTTTCATTAGTTCCTTCGCAAACAGAGTTGCTCCACTTTCTTGAATTAGATAAAGAAACCATTGGGATAACAAAATTTTGCATTCATCCAAAGGAATGGCATCAAAACAAAATAAAAATAGGCGGCACAAAACTAATTAATCAAAAAAGAATTCATGAGTTATATCCTGATTTGATTATTGCTAATAAAGAAGAGAATGTAAAAGAACAAATTGAAGCACTTGCACAATACTACCCTATTTGGATTACGGACGTCAAAAACTTTGAAGGCGCTTTAAATATGATAAATAATATTGGAGTACTCACAAATAGAACAACTAAGGCTAATAATTTAGCAGATAAAATAAGAATAGATTTCGAACAAAAATTATCCATAATAAATAAAAATAAACGCGCTGTTTATTTGATTTGGAAGAACCCATATATGACTATTGGAAGTGACACTTTCATTAATGATATGCTCAATAAAGCAGGGTTTCAAAATGTTTTTAAAGACCAAAAAAGATACCCTGAAGTGAGTATCAAGCAAATACAAGAAAGTGGATGTGAAATAGTACTGCTCGCCAGTGAGCCATATCCATTTAAAGAAAAGCATCTTAAAGAATTGCAATCACAACTACCAAATTGTAAAATCATCTTAGTAAACGGAGAATTATTTAGCTGGTATGGCAGCAGGCTATTGAAATCTGTAGATTATTTCAATACATTAAGCTCAAATTCAATGTAAATAAAGTATCTTTTCTTAAAATCATGGAGTTCCTTATTTTTGCACAAAATAAAAATTATGGCAGCAAATATTATTAAAATATTAGGCAACGATGCTGATTACTTGTTAAATCATGAATGCAAGACAATCAGCAAAGATCAAATACACCTTCCCTCTGCTAATCATTTGGAAAATGTTTGGATCAACAGCAATCGCAATAACCAGACTTTGAATAGTATTAATGGGATATTAAAACATGGTCGACTTGGCGGTACAGGTTATGTTTCTATTTTACCCGTTGATCAAGGGATTGAACATAGCGCAGGTGCTTCATTTGCTCCCAATCCTATTTATTTTGATCCTGAAAATATCGTAAAACTTGCTATTGAAGGAGGTTGTAATGCAGTTGCATCAACATTTGGAGTGCTTGGCATTGTTAGTAGAAAATATGCCCACAAGATTCCAATGATGGTAAAGATCAACCACAATGAATTTTTGAGCTGTCCAAATAAGTTTGACCAGGTCATGTTTGGACAAATAAAATCTGCATGGAATATGGGTGCTACTGCTGTTGGCGCGACAATTTATTGGGGAAGCGAGCAGAGCACAAGACAATTACAAGAAGTAGCTACGGCATTTGAAATGGCACACGAATTAGGAATGGCTACTGTACTTTGGTGTTATTTGAGAAACAATGCATTTAAAGTAGATGGTATTGATTATCATGCAGCTGCAGACTTAACCGGACAAGCCAATCACTTGGGAGTTACCCTTCAGGCTGATATTATCAAACAAAAATTACCCACTAATAATGGTGGCTATAATGCAACAAAACATGGTAAAACATCTCCATTGGTTTATAGTAAATTAACAACTGATCATCCTATTGATTTGGCAAGATATCAAGTAGCTAATTGTTATATGGGTAGAATCGGATTAATAAACAGTGGTGGCGAAAGCAAAGGTGCTTCTGATTTAAGCGAAGCATTAACAACAGCAGTAATTAATAAAAGAGCTGGTGGTATGGGATTGATTAGTGGCCGTAAAGCATTTCAGCGTCCAGTAAACGAAGGTGTAGAATTATTAAATGCAATACAAGATGTATACTTGGATCAATCTATTACAATTGCTTAATTGTTTATTTTAGCATGTACATTATCTAACAAAAAATAATCTGAAATGAGAATTGAAGAAGATATCGATGCAAGACTTGGAGGAGATGAAACATTAGCGGATGCTGAAAAAAGCAACTGGTTTAAACGTAAGAAACAAGGTATTCTAACCTCAACTAAGGATAAAAAAGATGCACCAGATGGTTTGTGGGCCAAATGCCCCTCTTGTAATCATATTTGTACAATAGAAGAATTGTCTGAACTAAAATACGTTTGCTCAAAATGCGACTATCATCATCGAATTGGAAGCGAAGATTATTTTGAAATTTTATTTGATAATAATGAGTATAAAGAATTGTTTTCCAATATAGTATCAAAAGATTATTTAGGGTTTGTTGATTTAAAGCCTTATCAAAAAAGGTTGGAAGAAACTTATGCAAAAAATGACATTCACGACTCTATTACAATGGCACATGGAAAAATAAATAGCCAAGATTTGGTAGTCGCATGTATGGACTTCGAGTTTATTGGCGGAAGCCTAGGCAGTGTAATGGGGGAAAAAATATCAAGAGCATGTGATTATTGTATCAAAAATAAAATCCCTTTAATGATAATCAATAAAAGTGGAGGCGCTAGAATGATGGAAAGTGCTTTTTCTTTGATGCAATTAGCCAAAACATCAGGAAAACTTACCCAATTGAGTGAAGCTAAAATACCGTATATATCCCTTTGTACTGATCCTACTTTTGGTGGTACAACTGCATCATTTGCCATGCTTGGTGATATTATTTGCGGTGAACCTGGCGCACTAATTGGATTTGCTGGACCAAGAGTTATAAAAGAAACAATTAAACGAGATCTACCCCCAGGCTTTCAACGTAGCGAATTCCTATTAGAACATGGATTTCTAGATTTAATCATCCATCGTAACCAATTGAAAAATAAAATCTCCAATTTGTTGATTTTATTCAAAAGCTAATTCAAATAACTTGTTATTACATATATTATAATTTATTATTATTATTGTAGTACGACGTCTACAGTTCCTTAGATTTCATAAAAAATTAACTTTTAATTTGACAATACCAAATAGTAAATATACTTTTGTCCTAGTTTTCATAGGGTACGGATTAAAAACGAACCGGGGTTTCTACCCTGGTTTTCTTTTTTAAACTGTTTACTGCATTCATATTAGGATGAATTCTAGATTAAACTATTTATAAAAATCATTTCAAATCCAATTTCCCCAGCCCTTAACTTTACAAAAAAAATCATTGGAATTCATTAATAGGAAATCTCATTTTGAATATTATTTCGAAACTACCTACTCAGCAGGGATTGTCTTATCTGGTTCAGAAGTGAAATCATTAAGAGCAGGAAAAGTTAGTTTCAATGATAGCTATTGTGTTTTTCATCAAGAGGAACTCTTTGTAAAGAGTTTGCATATCTCAGCTTACGCATTTGGAACAATAACGAATCATGAACCTTTGCAAGAAAGAAAGTTACTATTAACCAAAAGAGAACTTAGGAAATTGTCTTCTAAGATAACAGAAAAAGGATATAGTATTATTCCTACTAGAATTTTCTTTAGTGAAAAAGGGTTGGCTAAAATTGAAATTGGATTAGGAAAAGGGAAAAAACATTTTGATAAAAGAAATACTATAAAAGAACGAGAAGCAGACAGAGATGTAAAAAGAAAGTATGGACTATAATTTAGCACTCGCTCAACCCTAATGGAATATTTACAGCTAGCCCACCTTCTGAAGTCTCTTTATATTTGCTATTCATATCCAATGCAGTGTCCCACATTGTTTTCACAATTCCATCTAAACTAACTTTTGCATAATCTGGAGCACTTTGCAAAGCTAACTGGCTGGCAGTTATTGCTTTAATTGATCCCATAGCATTACGTTCAATACATGGGATTTGCACGAGACCACCGATAGGGTCGCAAGTCATACCTAAGTGATGCTCCATAGCAATTTCAGCAGCCATCATTGCTTGGCGCTGAGTACCACCCATGCATTCTGTTAATGCTGCAGCTGCCATCGCACTACTAACGCCAATCTCTGCCTGACAACCTCCCATTGCTGCAGAAATAGTAGCCCCTTTTTTAAATATGCTCCCAATCTCAGATGCCACTAATAAAAATTGTATTATTTTTTCCTCGCTATCCCCATCACAAAATGCAATGAAATATTGCAACACTGCCGGTATCACTCCTGCTGCACCGTTAGTAGGAGCAGTTACTACCCTTCCAAATGATGCATTTTCTTCATTTACAGCGAGTGCAAAACAACTTACACAATCCAATATATAATTAAATTCATTCCCCTTAGACTTGATTTTTCGCAACCACTCTTCATTGTTATGATAAATGGAATCATCTACTATTTTTTTGTTCATTTCAAATGCTCTTCTGGTTACATTCAATCCGCCTGGCAGATATCCTTTAGTATGACAACCTTTATAAATAGAAGCACTCATCACTTCCCAGATATTTAATATGCCATTTTTAGTTAAGGATTCTGTCCTCCATGCATTTTCATTTTCCATAACTATTTCGCTAATAGACATGCCTGTACTGCGACACCAATGTAAAAGATCAGCTGCTTTTTGTATAGGGAAGGGTAAAATGATTTGATGCTGATTTTTTTTTAACTCTCCTTCTTCTTCAACAAAACCACCACCAACAGAATAGTATGTTTTTGCCTGATGATTACCATTATGTAATGAAGCTAAAAAAGTAAGTGCATTTGGGTGATATGGCAATGACTCCTGGTATAGAAATTCAATATCTTCAGCAGCAATAAAATCTATTTCATGAATCCCTGCAAGTAAAATCTTTTTCATTTTACTAATATCTTCAATCTTTGAATTTAGATGATTAAGATTCAATGTAATAGGATCTTCTCCGCTAAGACCTAATTGAATGGCAATACCTGTGCCATGACCTAATCCTGTTTTTGCCAATGATCCGTATAATAACACCTCCACACTTTCAACTTGTTGTAGAAAATTATTTTCTTTTAAAAAATTAGTGAATTTTTGAGCGGCCCTCCATGGTCCTAATGTATGACTACTACTTGGTCCAATACCGATTTTGAAAATATCAAATATGGAAATAGATTCCTGATTCAAGTCAGATGGTTTGATTTATTAACTAAATATAGTAACTTATTAATTTTGTAAGTTATGTTGATTTTTTTTTATTTTCAACTCCATATAAATTTGCTCATTCATTTCCCATTTAAAATGCATTCTAAATGCAGAAAAAAATAGAACACTGATTAAAAGTGCTATGAGTATTGCAAATATTGAGCCATTTACACTCTCTGCAATTTTGGTATACCATTCTGGAGAAAAAAAATATACAGCTGAAACAGAAAATAAAACTGGTAAAGTAAATACAATAGCCATTGGTAACCCACGAATAATTTTGCTTTTCCAATTACTGTACTCCACTCTTACGCTTTCCCAATAAATAATGAAATTTTCCTCTTTTTCAGATAACATGTTTCAAAAATTAATTAATTCAAACTCAATGTACATTATTAATCTATATATTGCATGTAGTTATGCAACAAATCATTCAAATGAAAATTGAACAACTTATTGTTCAATATCTATTTAAAAATAAAAAAGTCAAACTTCAGGACATTGGAGAGTTTACTTTTGTTTCAGATTCAAATGAGGCAGGAGAAGAGAGTACTCAAGTTTTTTTTCCAGAAGGTACTATACATTTTAAATTTGATCTTAAGACAGAACAGGATGATGACCTTATAAATTATATCATGAGTCAAACGGGTAAAATAAGACCGTTAGCAGCCTCTGATCTTGAATCTTATTCTATTCTTGGTAAACAGTTTTTGAATATAGGCAAAACATTATTCTTTAAAGATTTAGGTGCTTTACAGAAAAATCAAAACAATGAATACACATTTGTTCAAGGGGCATTGGTAGCCTTAAAAATGGATAGTTCGCTAAATGCCAATTCCTATACTGAACAGTCTGAGAAGTTAATAAGCTTTGCCTCTCCAATCAGAAAGAAATCTTTAAAGAATTGGGTAGCTCCATTTGTATTAATCAGTTTGGTTGTTATATTAATTATTGTTTTTTTCTTCCAATTTTTTTCTAATAAAGAAACATCACAACCTATATTTTATAATATCAACAAAAAAGACTCTTTAGTTTCGAATCAGCAACCAATAAAAGACAGTCTACATTTAAGAATAGTCATTAACGAATTCAAGAATAAAGAAACGGCTCAGAAAAATCTTTTGAAGTTATTATCACAAAAACCTTCAGTTGCTTTCACCTCTTATACCTCAGATTCAATTAATTTTAAAATAGGATTCCCTATCACCTCACCTATCTCTGATACGTCCAGGCTCATTGATTCCATTCGTTTAGAGTATGGCAGTAAATCATACATAGATACTCCATAATTTATTAAAGGAAATTACTACTTCAATCAAAAAAGGAATTAGAAAAAATAAAAAAATCCCTGCTGAAATTCAACAGGGATTTGATTCAAGTTTATTCTATTAAGATTAGTAGCCCATTCCTCCCATATCAGGAGCACCACCACCATGCATATGCGCTTCTTCCTTCTTAGGTTTATCAGCTATTACGCATTCTGTAGTTAATAACATTCCAGCAATTGATGCTGCATTTTCCAATGCAACACGACTTACTTTAGTAGGATCTATTACCCCAGCTTTAAATAGATTTTCGTAAGTTTCAGTTCTAGCATTAAATCCAAAATCACCTTTGCCTTCTTTAATACGTTGAACAACAATTGAACCATCTATACCCGCATTAGCAGTCAATGTACGCATTGGCTCTTCCAAAGCACGGCGAACAATTTGCATCCCAGTTTGCTCATCAGGTATTTGACCTTTTACTTTTGCATCCAAGCTGGCAACAGCACGAATATAAGCAACTCCACCACCTGGAACAATCCCCTCTTCAACAGCAGCACGTGTTGCATGTAAAGCATCATCTACTCTGTCTTTTTTCTCTTTCATCTCTACTTCAGTAGCTGCACCTACATACAAAACTGCAACACCGCCAGCAAGTTTAGCCAAACGTTCTTGTAATTTTTCACGATCGTAATCACTGGTTGTATTTTCAACTTGTGCCTTTATTTGATTTACTCTTGCTGTGATGTCAGTTTTCTTTCCTTTTCCACCAACAACTGTAGTGTTATCTTTATTTATTACAACTGATGCCGCTTGTCCTAAATAGGTCAAATCAGCATTTTCTAATTTATATCCTTGTTCCTCACTGACAACAATACCCGCAGTTAGAATGGCGATATCCTGTAACATTTCTTTTCTTCTATCTCCAAAGCCAGGAGCTTTAACAGCAGCCACCTTAATAGTGCCACGTAATTTATTTACAACTAATGTTGCCAATGCCTCTCCTTCCAAATCTTCTGCAATAATTAACAAAGGACGACCAGTTTGAGCTACTTTTTCTAAAATATGAAGGATGTCTTTCATTGCAGAAATCTTCTTGTCATAGATAAGAATGTAAGGACTTTGCAATTCAACTTCCATTTTTTCACTGTTAGTAACAAAGTAAGGCGATACATAACCACGATCAAATTGCATACCTTCAACTACATCAACAGTAGTATCCGTTCCTTTAGCTTCTTCTACAGTAATCACCCCTTCTTTACCTACTTTAGCAAATGCTTCAGCAATTAATTTACCGATTGTTTCATCATTATTTGCTGAAATGGTGGCAACTTGTTGTATTTTTTTACTGTCATTCCCTACTGCCTGAGACTGGCTCTTTAAATTTTCTACAACCAATGAAACGGCTTTATCAATACCACGTTTCAAATCCATTGGGTTAGCACCAGCAGCTACCATTTTCAACCCTTCTCCAATAATTGATTGAGCTAATACAGTAGCAGTTGTAGTTCCATCTCCAGCAATATCTGCAGTTTTTGATGCAACTTCTTTAACCATTTGTGCACCCATATTTTCAATTGGGTCTTCCAATTCAATTTCTTTAGCAACAGTTACACCATCTTTTGTTACTTGTGGTGCGCCAAATTTTTTCTCAATAACCACATTGCGACCTTTTGGCCCAAGGGTTACTTTTACTGCATTTGCAAGCGTATCAACGCCTTTTTTCATTTTATTTCTCGCTTCGATATCGAAGAATATCATTTTAGACATACATTCTTGTTTTACTTTTTTTGAAATTGATTTATTAAGAATTCAAAATTGAAAATTTAAAAATTTGACATCAGCCAATCTTTTACACAATTGCCAAAATATCGCTTTCACGCATGATTAAATAATCCATGCCTTCAATTGAAATTTCTGTTCCAGCATATTTGCCGTACAATACGGTATCTCCTGGTTTTACAGTTACAGGTTCATCCTTTTTACCCGGACCAGCAGCCAAAATTGTTCCACGTTGTGGTTTTTCTTTAGCAGTATCTGGTATGATAATTCCGCCGGCAGTTTTTTCTTCAGCCGCAGCAGGTTTCACTATTACTCTGTCGTGTAATGGAGTAATGTTTAACTTTTTAGCCATAAGTCTATGTTTTATTTTGATTAAAAAAATGAATGATCTTGAATAGTTTCAAGTATGTAAAAGTAGGCGAATATTGTACCAAAATTAACAAAAGGAATAGTTGGCATGATTTCGGGTAAAGTATGTCAGTAATTAGGTCAGGATTGCGACATATTTGCACTTTAAGTCAATTTTTAATACATATACACTCCAAGCAGTATTGAATATACAACTAAATCAAAAGTTATTGGGATTTTGACAAATTTGTAGTAAAACTGGAATTTATTTGGGCAATAAAAAAGCTCTCTGATATAGAGAGCTGTAAAATTATAGTGAAATTTATTTTATTTTTTTTTATGCATAGCTCTTTTAGCTCCTAAGCCAATTCCTGCAGCGATTAATAAACTAACTCCCCCGTCAATTGGGCAACTAGGGTCAGCAGGATCACAACCTGGATCTACAATCTGTGCAAAAGAGTATGATGGTGCAACAACTAAAATTATCATTAAAACTGCGAACAGAAGAATGATTTTATACTGTTTATTCATTTTATAATTCATTATGTGCAAAATTAATCTGTTTTATTGAATTATAAAAACAATTTCAAAATTGTTTTTAAATTTTGTCCATCAATTACTTCTAATGTGTAATACCCATGTATTATTGATTTATTGATAGAGATTACATATTCTTGATTTCCACCATTATGAGTAATGGTCTTTAACATTACCTTTTGTCCTAGATGATTAATCATTCTAATCTGGATTATACCTTTCTGTACTTTATGTAATTTTAAATGAATTGTTCTGTCCTCTTTAACTGGATTTGGATAAATAGAAATTGAAGGAGTTGATTCAAATATCACCTCAACTACTTTACTATAATTAATATCGCCTCCTAGCCCTTCGCTGCGAATACGATAGTAATTTACTCCATCAATGGCTTGTTCATCCAAGAAGGTATAAGTTGAAGAACCAGTAGCAGATTTATTTCCAATTGCTATAAAATGGACTCCATCATTTGACTTTTCAACAACATACTTATTGATATTTATTTCATTATCGACTCTCCAAGATATCAATACATTCTTTTCTTGTTTAACTGCTTTTACATCTACGAAAGTAACCGGAACGGGTCTTAATACTTTGAATACAATTCTAAACCGATCAGGGTTGTAGGATCCTGCATCATTCGTAATATCAAAATCAATAGTTGATGTTGTATTTAAAGAGAGTGGAGTTTTTGTATTAAAGTAATTATCTTCTAAATAGGCTTCTAGTCCTAAATCATCTAAATATTCTGGAGTAAACTCAAATTGATACCTACTTAATCTTAACTGATTTAATTTAAAGAAGATGGTATCATTATTATTAATACCAGATCTTCTGTCAATTGAAAGCAAATCATTTGAAGCTGAAATAATAGAAATATTCTCCATTGAATTTTTAAATTTAATGGCATCTGATGCATCAATATTATTTGAAAAAGATAAATCATAAACATTTACAACACCATCAACCAAATTAGGTTCCCCATTTTGAACTCTTAAAATATTAGTTCTGAATGATCTGAATGAAGATACAGGAGGTCTTGCCACAAGATAACTGCCATCAACTTTATTAGACTCTTTAAATGTAATTGCCCCAATATTTGTAGTTGTACGTACAAAAAATCCTTGTCCTGATTCCACATATTTATTTCCTGAGTTATAACTACCCCCAGCAGGAGTAACAGTCGCAACTCCATTAACAACAGATATAGTTTGGAAGCCACCATAGTCAGCAGCTGCGCCTAACTTAGGGTCCCATAAATAATAGGTACTATCCAAATTTGTTCTTGTAATATTTGCTAATGAAATTGCAGAAGCATATGGATTTCCTACAGATGCGAATTGACCTCCTGCCGAACCAAGACTACTTACTGTAAAATCATTCATATTTAATGAGTCTTTTTCTCTTATCCTGGTCGGCTTTGATGGTTGATTATATCTAGTAACAGAACGATCTCCTCTAATGAAAGTCATGTAGGCTGTTCCTGGAAGGAAATTTACATTTGTCGTGGCAATTCCATCCCATAAATTGGCAGCAGAATTGTAAATTTTAATACTTGGCCCTGCAGGAGAAATTGTATCAAACCCTAAAGAAATTGCTCCAGGGAGATTGCTTGTTGTTTGTATTCCATATCCTGAAACAGGGTTATTATTTGCACTACCATTCTCCATCCATGATTGCTTGATAGTTTGTGCTAAATGTACTGTTGGAGAAGATAATAATCTCCATGCTTTTTTAGCCCCAGAAATATATCTTTCCACTGAAACTTTACCTGTAATAGTATTACCAGTTATGGCAGCATTAGTATTGGCATCTTTTTCAATATTGCCAACACTTGCAGTCGTAGCTGAATCAGATTTTAAAACTAAGTTGTTATTTGTGACAAACCTTCTGTTATTTCCTGCAAATGATAATTTACCAGTAAGTGTTAAAGCTCCAGATAAATTAACGGTTGTATTATTAATAATCAAATTCTTGATACTACTTGATACAAATAATCCTGGAAGGATTGTTTGAGCAGCGCCTCCGGCAAATTCTAATGTTCCGTCAGATACATTTACAGTTGCAGGATTAGAAGAAATCGCCCCATATATACTTAATTTACCACTACCACTTACTGTCAAAGATGCTCCATTTTGTATATTAATATCATTACATGTGGCATTATTTGTTATAGTAGGATATGTAGTTAATCCACTAGGGATAACAACATTATCTGAACTTGTCGGAGGAACACCATTACACCAATTAGATGCATCACTCCAATTATTAGTTACCCCAAGCCAAGTTCCTAAAATACCGATGGAGGCAGTAACTGGTGTTCTTGGAGTAGCAGATGCACAACCTGTTGTCGAATTTCTAGTTTGTGCATAATAAATTGTCGTTGTACTTATTGATGGTGTAGCATAGAATGATATACCACCAGATAATGCCGACCCGCCTGAAGCATTAGCAAACCAATCAATAAGTAAACCTGTTGGTGCTACTGCAGACAATATTACAGAACCTGTGCCACAACGTATTGCATTTGTAACACTTATTGGTCCCGCAGGAATCGTGTCCACTTTGAAAGTAATGGTCTTTGTGCAAGTATTGTTATTAGTATAAGTAATGCTACATGTTCCTGTAACTACAGGTGTAATTAATCCACCAGTCGTAATCGTTGCAATACTATTATTAGAGCTTGCCCATGGTGATGGCCCAGCTGTAGCAGTACCAAACAATTGCAAAGTGGAAGACTTACAAACATTTGCAGTTGTAATAGAGGATCCTCCAGCAGAGAGACTAACTGTAGGCGCAGCATTCACTGTAATGGAATAAGGTAAGGAAGCACATCCATTAGAATTGGTATAAGTAATATTTGATGAACCAGCACTATTTCCTGCGGTAACAAAACCTGAACCATTTATGGTTACGTTTGCATTATCTGAAACCCATGGATTAATTGCTGCAGCAGTTGGAGAACCGGTTAGCGTAATGGAGCTACCGGCACATAATGATGGAGACCCTGTAATCGTTGGTTTCGCTAAAACAGTTATTGGATAAACTAATGACGAACAACCTCCACTATTAGTATAAGTAATATTAGTTGATCCGGCTGCTACTCCACTTATTACACCAGCTGTTGAAATTGTAGCAACAATATTTGCTGAACTTGCCCATGGAGACGGACTTGGACTACCACCCGTTGCCGTTAGTGTAACATTACTACTGCCAACACATAAAGTATTCGTTCCTGAAATAATAGGATTATCATTAACTGTTAATTGTACAGTTGAGGAACAACCATTTGTATTAGTATAGGTAATATTTACCGGGCCTCCTACACTTACACCTACAGATAGCCCTGTTGTTGATACTGTAGCAATACCTGTAGTTGCAGAACCCCACGGATTTGCAAATGCTGCAGTACCACTACCATACAATTGTAAGCTAGCACCTTTACAAACATCAGCTGTTGTAATTGAAGCTCCGCCAGATGTAAGGCTAATTACAGGGGAAGTGTTAACCGTAACTTTTACGGGTAATGAATTAGCAGAATTATTATTACATGTAGTACTTAAAACTACTGCTCTAAACCAGGTAGTTTGAGTAAGGTTACCAGATGTATAACTTGTTAAACCTGCAGAACTTGATACCGATGACCAGGAAAGACTATCAGTGGAAGATTGCCATTCTGTAACAGAAACAGTTCCTGATGTACCTACTAAGTTGAGCACACCACTATTGCTACCAGAACAGATGGAAATATTATTGGTCACTCTTCCGCCAAAGCTTGTTCCGGTAAATTCATCTGCACCAATATCAGGTGTTGCTAGAGTTCTGGTTTCATCATCAATATCTTTATCAATTACTGGTGTTAAAATTTGCACCCCCTTACTTTCAATACTGTCAGTATTAATTTGAGCACAAGATTGAATATGTAAATCGATGTTGGATACAAAAACAGGAAGAAATGATCTTGATGCAGAATCTCTTGTTGGACCAAATGTAGTTTTTAGCTGAGTAATAGTAGAATCTTTGGCAACTCCATCATAATGCAAGTATCTAAATGGAGATGAAGCCCCCGCGTAAAAAACATTATTATTATTAAGAGTTGAATCTTGTCCTGGCGATGCAATATTAGAAGATCTTTTATATGCAACTGAAATACCGTTTCCAACAGGAGTACATTCATTTACAAAAATATTGTTGCGCATATCCAATGTTCCTTTATATGCAACATTCCCGTTTGCAGTTTGATAAAGTGCACTTGAGTTAAAATTACCTACTCCTGTACCTGCTAATCTTACAGTATTGTGATACAATCTAATGGTTGAATTTACAGCAGTAGAAAAAATATCTATACCTCTTAATGCATCAGTTGTAGAATTATTTACAACACCTGAACTTGCACCTAAAACAGAAGGAGTACCAGTATAATCCAAGGCTACCATATTGTTATAAAGAGTTGTTGTTGTACTATATCCAGTAGAAAGACTATTACTATTTATGTAAATACCTTCCGCAAATGAAATATTTGTAGTTGCACTTTGGCCTGGCCAAAGCGAACTAATCTTATTTTTATAAATATTCACAGTAAGACCATATGCATTGGATATTCCGTAGATCTTGCCGTTATAATTTGAATAAGTAAATAAATTATCTATTTGATTATTAAAAATAGATTTCCCCCCTTTAGAAGCTGGTCCTCCTTGAGAAAATATACCGTAAATAACATGAGCCCCTGTTGAAGAAGAGCTATTGCTTGTACTAACAAACAATTTATTAATAGTATTATTGGAAATATTCTCATTTACGATATTACTTAAAGTGGATACTGTATTCCCTGTACATGAAATTCCATATACAGTCAATACACCTGTAGCTGAATTAACTGTGTTATAAATCCCGTTATTTGATAGTGTATTAGAAGTAACATTTGATAGTGAATCTGCTCCAATGAATATATTATCAAGAGTGAGCGTATTTGTAGTAGTGGTAGTAACGTAAAAATTATTATTAGCAATATTATTAGTACTTACTGCAGCTGTTCCTGATGTGCAATTTGCAATATAAAGCATACTTACTCTAGTTGCAGTGCTACCAACATTTCTGGTATTGTTTGTAATGGTATTATTAGAAATGGATACTGTAGGACTTGGTGTAGCATTTACATTTGCACTGCCAATGTATGAAACAGGTGTTGTGGTAGAATTTGAATAAATACTATTGTTAGACACTGTATTACTATTCATATTTACATTTAAGCACCCTGCTGTAGAATTATACAAAGGATAAAAAGCACCTGAGCCAGTATTTGAAGCGCTTGTATAGGTACAATTCTGTACAGTATTACCATTCATATTTACATTTGTGGCAACCGTAGCATTATAAACCCCATAAAGACTTCCTGTAGAAACAGAAGGAGGATTAAGAGTTAAAGCAAGGCTGTTGTTGTTGATATTAACTGTATTGGATGCCAATGTATTTCCAATAGTGTTATTAATTCCCTCAAGATTAAAATTCACTGCATTACTAGTTAATGTTATACTATTGTTATTAATAGTAACATTAGCACTTGTACCTGCTTTGCCCCAAATGCCGACAAGTTTTGCTGGATGATTAACACCAGCAACTCCTGCTATGGTAACATTATTGTTAAGAATATTATTGGAAATATTCATTCCCCATTGATTATTTGCTTGAACCCCACCTGCACCAACTGTTGCACTTGCGGCACCACCAAAATTCAATATCCAATTACCCGTCGCGGTTGTAGCTCCTCCAATATCATTACCGAAATCTCCATCTACCGGAGCTGTTCCTCCACCAGTAGCAGCAATACCAGTAAAAACAACACCATAATTACAATTAATTATACTGTCGTTATAAATTTTATTGTTTGAATTCGCGCCTATTGTGCCACCACCGGTAGTTATAGCAGTAGTAGCTGTTCCAACCAAAGCATTAATAGAAAGTATGCCAATAGAACCATCAGGCATTGTTCCTGCACCTAATGTGTTGTTATTTTTATTGAGACTGATTTTGCAATTTTTGAATGTATTGTTTTGAGCACCATCTGTAGTGGAAAGTCTAAATAATCCATACCCATACTCCATCATTGTTGTAGCAGAAGCTGTATTAGCGTCATTCAAATTAATGCCATCAAATGTAATATTATCAATCCCATTTAAAGCAATCATCCCATCTGGAGAAGCACTCGTTAAGCCGGTTCCAGTGTAAGCATTAATTTGCGGGTTTGCTCCTGTGCCTGATTTCTGGAATACTACTATTCTTCCACTTAATGAAGCATTCAAAGCAACAGATCCTAAATCTAATCTAGCGGTTAAATTTTCCTGATAACCTGCAGAAACATTAAAGGTACAACCACTTGCTGTTACTGCTCTTGCATTCAAATCAGTAAATGCTGTTTTAAAACTAATATAATTACTACAAGTAGCCCCTGCAATAAGTGCTCCTGCAGCAAGATTAGTTGAAGGTGTTACATTTACTACAAAGCTGGTACTATTTGTAATACTTGTGATAATAGTATTTGCAGCAAAAGCACCTGTACCACTTACTACTGAAACAATTGCACCAACAGCTAAATTGGCTGTGCTTGACACATTGATTGTTGTTCCTGAATTAGCTCCACTAGCCGTTGCCGTTATAGCGCCTATGGTGTAAGCGCCTTGCATTGCAGCAAGTGAAATCGGGAAAGATAAATTGTATCCTGTTGAATTCGATGTACATCCAATAGAATTGGTAACAGCTACTCTATAGTTACCAGCCGTGCCACTAAAATAAGTTGCACCCGTAGCACCAGTACTTGTCCATGGGCCTGTTATAGAAGCGCCTGAATACCATAAATAACCGGTAATAGTTCCTGATCCTGGTGATGCACCCGCATCTAATGTAGCAGCATTTGTTGAACATGTTAATGTAGAAAACCCAATTGATGCTGTTGGTTTATCAAAAAGTAATTGTCTTATTCCTCCAATCGCAGGCTTGGGTAGTGCACAACCTAAACTAGAGGTCATTTCAACCTTAATGCTATCATTACTTGCTGGAACATATTTGTAAGTGGAATCAATATTACCTACAGGACTTCCATTTACATAAAATTGATAGGTAGGCAAAGATCCTCCGTTTGTAGGTCTTGCTGTATAAGTAACAGAATCTCCAGCACAAGCATTTACAGGAGTAGTAACCACTATTACACTCGCTGTTTGTGCTGTAATACTAACTTTTAATTTGTTTGAAGTGGCTGGGTTTCCAGGTGCACAAGTTGTTATGCTGGAAGTTAATTTACAGTATATAGAATCATTATCAGCAAGTGAAGAAGTATTATAAACATTACTACTACTTGATTGAACTTGAATATTGTTTTTATAAAAAACATAGACAGGCGATACTCCTGGATTAGTTGCTGTAGCAGTAAAAGTTACCGGTGTTGACAGACAAACATTAACACCTGGGCTAGCTGCAAGACTTACAGATACAGGATAAGAAGCATTAACTGTCATTGTAATTGCATTGCTTATTGCAGGGCTAGCAGAAGGACAAGTAATATCTGAACTTGGTACTAGTTTACAAGTAACAGCCTGATTATTAGTAATGGTGCCTAAATTAAGATAGACATTAGAAGAAGAAGGACCTTGAACAGAGGTAGCTCCAACCATAAATTCATATGTTGGATTTGAGCCAGGATTGTAGGCGCTTGCAGTAAATGTAACATTATCGCCATTACAAATTGTAGTAGCGGATGAGAGTATAGTTAAACTGTCATTTGTGTTAGGCGTAACCGCCATGGTTAAAATATTACTTGTAGCTGTTTGCGGAACTGCACAGGCATCATTAACTGTTATTGTACATTTTATTAGATTCCCAGCAGCAATATTGGTTGTAGTGAATGTTGAAGACCCTTGTCCTAATAAACCTGCAATTACTGTACCATTTGCCAATATCGCAACCGGAGCCTGTGATACAGTAAATGAAACTCCTGGAGTAATTGAAGTAATCGTTGTCCCTGTGGCAAATGACCCTCGACCACTAGTAATAACTACTGTCATTCCTACAACTAATTGTCTTGTATTTGTGGTAGGAATCGTAGTACTTCCAAGTATTGTAGTTGCATTACAAGTTGTAATGTTGGCTATATAATATTTATAAACTGGTGAAATTAAACCAGTATTCGGATTTGGCGTAGCTGTAAAAGTTACATTACTTCCATTACAAACAGTTGTAGAAGGAGTAGTTAAAATTAGTGTTAGTGAAAGAGGATTTACAGTTAATGTAACAATAGAAGTTGTATCTGGGAAAGAACAATCTGCTGATACATAAGCACGAAATTGATAGCCATTTAGCGCATTAGTAATCCCTGATGACAAATTCAATGTAGCTAAATTCGCGCCTGAAAAGGTCGTATTATTGACAACATTAGACCATGGTGAAGTAGCATTTACTCTTGTCTGCCATTGATATACTGGGTTAGATCCAGTTACAACAACAAAACTAAAGCTAGCAGTAGCAGATGCCCCACAACTAACAGATACATTTGAAGGTTGTGTAGTAATTGATGTTGAAACAGTTGGGCTTAGAGAAACCTTGCCTGAAACAGACGTGTCTGCAAGAATACAATTCCCGTTAACAACTGCTCTATATTCATAATTATTAAAAGATAGTGGCACATTTAACAACCTTAAAGTATCTGAAGTTGCGCCACTATAATTTGCACCGTTACTTACCAAACTCCAAGATCCTGTTGGGGAAGTTCTTAATTGCCATTTATACGTTGGCGTGCTTACTGATATTACTTTCACTGCAAAATATATATTATTGCCACATACAGCTGAAGTATTAACTGGAGACACATCAAAAGTTACAGGAGAGCAAGCAATCAAATTAATTTGATAATCTTCTGTTTCGCCATTAGCATAAATTGTACAAGCATCAGTGTTTGCTAAAGCAGTTGTCTTTCTTACTCTAACCCTCATTCTTGTAAGACCTGGCAATGCAGAAGTTGGAATATTAATAACATTAGGGAAGACTCCTCCACTAAGGTTATTTCCAATTGAGGTATATTCTGTTGTTTCAAAATTACCATTTTGATTATAATCAATCCATACGCCTACATATTCTTGAGCGCCACTTCCAGTACTTACCGTTAC
Source organism: uncultured Bacteroidota bacterium (assembly GCA_903831575.1). GTDB lineage: Bacteria > Bacteroidota > Bacteroidia > Chitinophagales > Chitinophagaceae > Ferruginibacter. The sequence continues at coordinate 18,300 of CAIKYB010000024.1, forward strand.
ATAAATCGAATCACGTCCTCCGATAGTTCCAGTCCCAGTAGGAACAGTACTTGAATAATTAGTAAACCCACCTGCAGTATATACTGAAGTATTATTTATGCCACCGAAAGTTACATTAGTGATCGCATCAACTGTACCATTAGTAGTTGTAGGTGCACAATAGCAACCTGAAGTTGCTAGAACAACTTTTACAACATTTGAATAATTAGTAGTTGAAGAAACAGAACACAAACTGGCTACACGATAAAAAGTAGTGGCGTTATTATTGGTAATTAAATTTATACTTGTGGCACCTGATATAGGTGACCATGAAGAACCATCCGCAGATGATTGCCATTGGAATGATAGTGCTGAAATTCCTGTAGAGTTTTGTACAGAGAGTGTTATGGGGATATTAGCACAAACAGTATCAAAACTTGAAACAATAGCTGGTACAAAAGAAGCAGAACAAACCGGTGCATATTGTATATCTACAAGATAATCTTCTGTTTCACCATACTGATATGTTCCGCAAGCACTTAATGTACTAAGCGATTGGCTACTATTTACAATCCTCATTCTAGTGATCCCTCTTATGGTATCAGTTCCTCCGACAGTAATTGTTGCAGGAATATTTAGTAACCCAGTTTCTGTTCTTGGCGAAGTTGAGCTGGTTACAGAAGATCTATATAGTCTTTCTGTTGCATCTTCAAAAGCACCATTTTTATTTAAATCTATCCAAATAGCTACAGCATTAGCGGTACTAGATGTTGTACAATTACCCACTGAAACAGAAAATGAATTTGTAGTCCCAGAATAAATTACAGCTGCAGCAGGAGCTCCTACTCCACTTGTATAATTCGAATACCTGTTGGGGTTAGTTCCAATACCAGGCGCTACACTCGAACAATCAGAAGTATTATTTAAAGTACCAACTGTAACATTGGTTATATCAGAACTATTTGAAGCTGTAGCATTAGACGCACAATAACATGTTGTTGATGGCGATAATGAAATCATAATTGCTGATGACGTAGTGGTGTTTGAAACACATGTACCAACAAGTTGATAGTAAATTGTACTGCTTACAGTTTGCGTTAAAGTTGGTGTTGTTTGTCCATTTACAATATTCCAGCCACTCACACCATTAGCAGAAGAGTACCATTGTAAACTTAATCCAAGAGAACCTAATAAAGTCGAAGCATTACTTGATGTTATAGTAACATTTTCTCCATTACATAATGAAGCATAGTTTGAATTTAATGTGCCTAAATTAGGAGCTCCTGAACAACCTACTAAATCTCTTATATCAACTAAATAGTCTTCAGTTTCACCAAAACTATAGCCATTACAAACATCAGTTGAAATCAATTGAGTTGCATATCTAACTCTTAGCCTCATTCTTGTTATACCAAGAGTTGCTGAAGCTGGAATAGTAATAGTATTATTAATGATACCGCCAGCAGAAGTTGTACTTCCAAGGAATTTAAACTCACTTGCATCAAATAATCCGTTATGATCATAATCTATCCAAATTGCTGCATTCTCCGAAAACCCGGAAGGAATAGTAACGCTAATTGGTGCAGTTGCAGTTCGGTATGCGACTGCAGGAGCTACCGTTGAAGTATAGTCGCTATAGCCATTGTTTGGAGAATTAGAAGTGCTATTATTTATACCTGAGTAAGTTAGATTGGTTGCAATGTCATTATCGTTACTATTGGTAGTACCTGGTGTACAATAACAATTTATAATAGCATTCATATTTACTAATAAAACAGAGGTACTCGTACTTCCACCAATAGTACAAGTAGCAATAACTTTATAGTAAGTAGCAGTTGCTTGTGTTCCTGAATAAGATATACCAGTTGCGCCATTTATAATTGAATAATTATTAGCAACTCCATCTGGCGAAGAATACCATTGATAAGTAACTCCAATTAAACTTGCCAATGTTGTATAATTTCCCAAAGAAAGCGTGAACGGTGTAGAAGGACAAACTGTTGATGGAGTTGATATGATTGTACCAGTAGTAGGAACCCCATTGCAATTTTGAGCAGGGGTAATACTTACAAAATAATCTTCTGTTTGACCATAAGTATACGCAGCACATACATCTGTTGCTGAAAGGGTTGTACCAAATTTAGACCTTACTCTCATCCGCGTTTTTCCTGGCAAAGCTGTAATAGGAATATTAATATTACCTGAAATAACAATTGGGGTAGAGTTAGAAGCTCCAGTACCCAACAAAGTAAATTCACTACTTTCAAATACTCCATTTTGGTTGTAATCAATCCAAACACCAACAAATTCTGTACCACCACCATTTACCGTAACACTCATTGGATTAGAAATTCCAGAATAAACATTACCTGAAGCTACAGAACCTGTATAATCAACATATCCACCTGTAACACAATCAGAAGCAGTTGTTGATGTTTTATTTATTCCACCAAAAGTTACATTTAAGATGTCGTCTAACGCTGCACAGTTTGTCGATCCGGGGACACAATAACAATTAAAAAAACTTGATTGCGTTATTGATACTGGTGTAGAATATCCTATGAGACCGCTATTTGAACACCTTAAAGAATCTCTAAATAAAACAGTTGTGGCAGAAGAAGGAACTCCGGCAGTAGAAAAATTAGTTCTAAGATTGCTTAAAGTAGCTCCACTAATATTAGTCCAAGTTATTCCACTATTTGTTGAAAACTGCCATTGATTAGAAATCCCATTTTCGCAATTTGGAGAGGTAAGTGATAAAGAAAATGGAATTGATGCACAAGCAGGTCCGGCACCAACAGAAGATATTGTACTTCCAGGAGAAGGCGTTCCTGAGCAACTTGGAACAGAGTAATCAATAATAAAAGGTAAATCCTGAGCTCCGCCAACATCAGTCAATGCTGACCATGTTCCATTAGAAATGTTTTTTCGCTGTGCATTATTTCCAACCTGAGTTGCAGAGCCAATTAACGTACTTGCAGGAACAGTAGAAGTATAAACTCCTGAATTATTATTACCAACAGAATAAGCTACCCAATATGTTCCCGGTGCTAATACTGTAGATAAATTAATTTCTATTTTCCATATTTGACGAGAATAATCTGTACTACCATTTAAAATTCTGTATAAACCAGCAGTATAGGAAGTAGAGAAATAATTATTGGCTACAACATCAGTACCTCCGTAGACAATTGATGATCCTCCTAATTTTGGATCTCCATTATAAATCGCAAATACTAATTTGTTAAAAGGCGAACTACTCAAAGGTGAAGATTCTGTAACAAAAGCGAAAAAAGTAACTTTTGATAAAGTCCAGTTTGAACAGACAGTAAAATCATCTGCTAAAATATAAGTACCTGCGTCAGCACTATATCCTGGAGTATTATTTCCGTTTTGCAATTCACTCCATGAAAATCCGCTTGGAGCCTGCACAGTACTTGAATTAAGGCCACCAGTTGACAAACTTCCATTAATGTATTGTTGAGAAAAAGTATTCCAACTTATTAATAAAAAAATTGGTAAAATTGAAATTTTTAAACGATTACTAATTATCATGGTTTTGCTTAATTAAATAAACTAATGTTTGTATAGTTGTTAAATATTAATCTAGACGTAATCTTTTTTTTAACATTGATGAGTATCAGTATTTATCTTACTACTAGATAAAACTTAAAGTAAAAACATACTAATACTTTATATTAAAAAAGATTATACAAAAAAGTTTTTCACAATCAAATTCTCATACAAAATTGGACAAATTCAAATCCATGAAAAATGTAAAAAAAATCAAATATATAACTAACTTAATTCGCTATAAAAATACTATTTATTTTCGTAAAATTAACAGATTTTTTAAAAGGCAAATTTTTATAAACCCACCTATAGCATTCAGCTCAAATAATTAGATTTAACAAATGAAAACAGATCAAAAATCAGTCTATTTGAATGTAGAAATTAGTATTAAAACTTATGCCAAAATAATACAGTATTTTTTCAATAATATTGAGTCATTGTAAAACTGATGAAATAGGTGGTTGATAAAATAACCATCGAGGTAGAACTGGGAATAAATTTAATCGGAAATTCAATTCAATTTACGGGGCTAGTTTAATAGACTTTTACCCATATACTAAGGTGAAATCTATGAAATTTGAGGATATAATACTGAACTGACGAATGCCCTAAAAATAAAAACTCACTCTTTTATCGAGTGAGTTTTATATGTGGGAGCACACGGGTTCGAACCGCGGACCCTCTGCTTGTAAGGCAGATGCTCTAAACCAACTGAGCTATGCTCCCATTTGAATTAGGGAGTGCAAATATACGGGTAAAATATATACCGCAAAATTTTTAAAGAATATTATCTAAAATTATTTTTTTAGTGCCTTATAAAAACAGCTTTAATATTATATTTTTGTACTGAAATCATGAAAATACAAAACAGATTAAACCCCAAAATTCAGGAAAATATTGAGGTTGAGCTATTAGAAGAACCTACATTCCCATACAATTTACTTGTATGGAATGATGATATTAATACTTTTGATTGGGTTATAGAAACACTAATTGAAATTTGCGGTCATTCCAAAGAACAAGCCGAGCAATGTGCTTTACTCATACATCATAAAGGCAGATATGCGGTAAAAAAAGACTCCTACGAAAAGCTAAAGCCACAATGTGATGCTATCAATGACCGACTAATTAATGCTACCATAGAAATCATCGCCTAGTTTTTTTACATTAAAATATCATCAACATTTTCAGATTTATAGAGTTGACTATAAAATGGAAGCCCTTTTGTAACTTTGCAAACTTGAATAATGATATCATGAACATGGAATTATCTAAAAATTTTGAACCGCAGACAATAGATCATAAATGGTATAGCCATTGGATTACGAAAGCATATTTTAAAAGCACTCCAGATCAGAGAATCCCCTACACTATTGTAATGCCTCCCCCAAATGTTACGGGTGTTTTACACATGGGACATTGTCTCAATAATACGATACAAGATATTCTTATTCGACGTGCCAGAATGATGGGTTATAATACTTGTTGGGTTCCGGGAACAGATCATGCTTCAATAGCTACAGAAGCTAAAGTTGTTGGGATGTTGAGAGAAAGAGGTATAACGAAATCATCTTTGAGCAGAGATGAATTTTTGTCTTATGCATGGGAATGGAAAGAAAAATATGGCGGTATTATTCTGCAACAATTAAAAAAATTAGGATGCAGCTTGGATTGGGATCGTACAACATTTACCATGGATAAAGATTACTACGATTCTGTAATAAAAGTGTTCGTATCGCTACACAAAAAAGGAGTAATTTATCGTGGTAAAAGAATGATCAATTGGGATGTGAAAGCATTGACTGCGCTCAGTGATGAGGAAGTTATTCGCAAAGAAACCAAACAGAAACTGTATCATTTAAAATATACAATTGAAGAATCTGATTCTTCTATCGTAATCGCAACCGTTAGACCTGAAACAATCATGGGTGATACTGCTATATGCGTACACCCTGATGATGAAAGGTACAAGCATTTACATGGGAAATTTGCGATGGTACCGCTAATCAATAGACGCATTCCTATAATTGCAGATGATTATGTTACAATGGACTTCGGAACAGGCGCCTTAAAAGTAACTCCAGCTCATGACGTTAATGATTACTCGCTAGGTCAAAAGCATCATCTCGAAGTGATAGATGTTTTTAACGATAATGGCACTATCAGCGAAGCCGCTCAGATTTATGTAGGGATGGACCGATTTGAAGTACGTAAAAAAATAGCCCTTGAATTGGAAGAAAAGGGGTTTCTTTTAAAAACAGAGGAATATACAAGTGAAGTTGGATATAGTGAACGTACAGACGTAGTTGTGGAGCCACGATTAAGTCTGCAATGGTGGTTGAGTATGAAAGATATAGCTACTCCAGCACTTAGAGTAGTTATGGAAGAAGAAATTAAATTCTATCCGTCTAAGTTTAAAAATGTTTATCGACATTGGATGGAAAATATCAAGGACTGGTGCATCAGTCGACAATTATGGTGGGGACATCGTATTCCAGCATGGTATGATAATGAAGGAAGATTTGTAGTGGCAGAGAATGAAGCTGAAGCAACCTTACTTTTCGAAAAAGAACATGGTATATCAAATGCATCTTTAAAACAAGATGAAGATTGTCTTGATACCTGGTTCAGTAGCTGGCTATGGCCGTTTGAAGTTTTTAAAGGATATAGTAATCCGAAAAATGCAGATGTAAATTACTACTACCCTACCAATACATTAGTTACAGGGCCTGACATCATTTTCTTTTGGGTAGCCAGAATGATTATGGCAGGATTAGAATTCAAAAAAGAATTACCATTTAAAGAAGTCTATTTCACAGGAACAGTTAGAGATAAGCTTGGCAGAAAAATGAGTAAAAGTCTGGGCAACTCTCCTGACTTATTAGGATTGATTGATCAATATGGTGCCGATGCCACACGTTTTGGCATTATGATTGCGTCTCCTGCCGGGAATGATATTTTATTTGATGAAACCGCATTAGAACAAGGCAGAAATTTTAATAATAAAATCTGGAATGCACTGAAGCTCATTAAAATGTGGGAAGGAAGACAATCAACCAATCAAACAGCAGAAAATCACTTTGCAGTTGATTGGTTTGAAAACAGACTTTCAGAAGTAAGTATAGAAGTAGAAAGCATGATGCAACAGTTCCGGCTAAGTGAAGCATTAAAAACAATTTACTCTTTGATTTGGGATGATTTTTGCAGTTGGTATTTAGAATGGATAAAGCCAGGATTTGAACAACCGATGTCCAAAGCTATTTTTGAAAAAACAATTTATTTCTTTACGGAACTAATGCAATTAGTTCATCCATTTATGCCATTTGTTTCGGAAGAAATCTATCATCAACTACAAGACAGAACAGATGACCTTTGCGTAAAATTATATACTGTCAAATCTATTCCTGACATGTCATTACTTACAACAGGGCAGTTGTTAAAAAATGTAATCACCGGTATAAGAGATGTAAGAAACAAACAACAATTGAAACCAAAAGAGACCATTCAATTGTACATCCAAACAGCACATAAAAACATCTATACATCTATTGAATCTGTACTTGCCAAACAATTAAATACAAGTGCTATTCATTATACCAATACAGCTGTAGAAGGAGCTTTCACTACAATTATTGATAAGGATAAATTCTTTATCATTACTGAAAAACCTATTGATACTAGCAATCAAAAATCTGAATTAGAAAAAGAACTCAATCATTTGCAAGGATTTTTAATTGCTGTAGAAAAGAAATTATCCAATGAGAAGTTTGTTCAAAATGCAAAAGCGGATGTACTTGCTTTAGAACAAAAAAAGAAAGCTGATGCAGAAGATAAAATAAAAGTAATCAATGAAAGTCTGGCTTTATTGAGCAATTAGACAATCTTTAAAAGTTAAAGAATCTAAAATATACAAGTCAAACTTATTCCCATAACTTCTTTAATGCTATATTGAAAAATGAATAAAAAAATATACTTCATTATCGCGTTGTTCGCTTTTACAACTCCAAATTCAATTGCTCAAAAAAAAGTCCCAACTAATACACAGGCGGAAAAGCCCTTAAAAATAAAGTCGCCGCATTTAAGAACTTTTCTTGGCGTTTTAACCGACTCTATTGTTGCACCTCTTGAACAGGTAAAAGCAGTTTTAGGAGCTCCCTTAAAAGTAATGGATGACAATAATAATTTACTCACTCTCACTTACTATCAGTTTTTATACAAAAGGAAAGCTGTTACAGAAGATGAGATAACGGGAAAGCTTAGTCCAACAACAAGTATAGTTTCAGACTATTTCACCACTACTCCACTACCAGCTAAGTGGATAACTATTATCAAATCAGAATTAGTTGCAGGTGAAGAACTTTATTTTTTTGATGTCATAGCCAAGGACAGCAAAGGCTTGCCTTTTTACGCGCCTAATTTGAAAATCATTACGAAATAATTCAATGATTATAAGAATTGCGTCTATCCATGATGTAGCATCAATAAGAGAAATCGCATTTGAAACATGGCCTGTAGCTTATGGTAACATACTAAGCAAAACTCAGTTGGATTATATGCTGGAGAAATTTTATAATCTTGAAGTATTAAAACAGCAAATCGAAGAATCAGGTCATCAATTTATACTGGCTACAGATGCTGAAACTCATGTAGGATTTGCTTCTTTTTCTCCAGTTTTTGAAGATGGCATTTACAAAATTCATAAGTTATATGTTCAGCCAAATCATCAATCTAATGGCATTGGGAAACAATTGTTGAATTTTATTTTTTCTGCATTGCAATCAAAAGACTGCAAAAAAATAATTTTAAACGTAAACCGACATAACAATGCTGTACAATTTTATTTAGAACATGGATTCGTTATTTTGAAAGAAGAGGATATTGATATTGGGAATGGATTTTTTATGAATGATTATGTGATGGAGTTGAAATTGGTTGAAGGGAGTTGAAATTGGTTGAAGGGAGTTGAATGTGGTTGAATGTGGTTGACTAGTTGAATGTTTGTTTTGAATTTGCATCTTTGCTCCCATGCGAACCCTTGCGTGAAACAAGATAGTTTATTAAACAACCTTTGAAACCTCACCAAACCAGCTGATGCGTTTGCTTGATCACTCCCATCACAAAGACACTTTGTACATTTCCCATATTCTCAATCTGGCTTAAACGGTTCACATGAAAATCGTAATAGCTATCCATATTTTCCTCCACCACTTTAAGCATAAAATCAAATTCACCGCTGATGTTGTAACATTCAATAACCTCATTTAATGCATTGATAGATTTAATAAATTTCATTCCTGCATTTTTACTATGTTCTTTCAGCGATACATAACAGATCACCATAAGTCCTTTCTTTACTTTAGTATGGTCAACAAGTGTTGCATATTGTTTTATTACTCCACTTATTTCCATTCGTTTAATTCTTTCGTGAACAGGAGTTGTACTTAAATGTACTTGCTCCGCTATCTCCTTTACCGTTGCTCTGGCATTTTCCTGAAGAATTCTTAAAATAGACAGGTCAATTTTATCCAATTGAGGAATTGAAATAGTTGTTTGTTCTTTTTTTTCTACTTTTTTGTTCATTATATACATGTTTATTCTATAAATATAGAATAATGTGTCATTATAATCTATTTTTTATTTATAATTTAGGATTTTATTCTTAATGATGTAGCTTTGCAATCTAAAACAATATATATGTCAACTACATTAAGTTCTATTGACTTTTCCTTGAAAAATAAGGTAAAAGACATGAGCCTCGCAGAATGGGGCCGCAAAGAAATCAGATTAGCTGAAGCAGAAATGCCAGGGTTAATGAGTCTTCGTAAGGAATATGGCGCTAGCCAGCCATTGAAAGGTGCAAGAATTGCAGGTTGCTTACACATGACCATTCAAACTGCAGTATTAATTGAAACCTTGATCGTTTTAGGTGCAGAGGTAAAATGGAGCAGTTGTAATATTTTTTCTACACAAGATCAAGCTGCTGCTGCTATTGCAGCTGCGGGAATTGGTGTATATGCATGGAAAGGACAAACTATTGAAGAAGGTGATTGGTGCATAGAGCAAACATTGTTTTTCGGTAGTGCGGATAAACCTTTGAATATGATTTTAGATGATGGTGGTGATTTAACCAATATTGTATTTGATAAATATCCTGAGTTAATTCATAACATCAAAGGATTGAGTGAAGAAACAACAACAGGTGTTCATCGCTTGTATGAGCGTATGGCTAATGGCACTTTACCTGTTCCAGCAATCAATGTAAATGATTCTGTTACAAAATCTAAATTTGATAACAAATATGGTTGTCAGGAATCTCTTGTTGATGCGATCCGCAGAGCAACAGATATCATGATGGCAGGAAAAGTTGCAGTAGTTGGTGGTTATGGGGATGTTGGTAAAGGATCCGCTTTAAGTTTACGTGGCGCAGGCGCTCGCGTAATCGTTACCGAGATTGATCCAATTTGTGCATTACAAGCTGCAATGGATGGATTCGAAGTGAAGAAAATGATTGATGCCGTTAAAGAAGCTGACATCATTGTAACAGCAAGTGGTTGCAGAGATTTGATTACTGAAAATCATTTCAAAGCAATGAAAGACAAAGCAATTGTTTGTAACATTGGACACTTTGATATCGAAATTGATATGGCATGGTTGAACAATAACTATGGCAGTTCAAAAAACACAATTAAGCCTCAAGTAGACATGTACACTATTGATGGTAAAGATGTAATTGTATTAGCTGAAGGCCGTTTGGTTAACTTAGGTTGTGCAACAGGCCACCCTAGTTTTGTAATGAGTAATTCATTCACAAACCAAACTTTAGCTCAACTTGAACTTTGGACAAATACAGATAAATATGAAAATAAAGTTTATGTTTTGCCTAAGCACCTTGATGAAAAAGTAGCTCGTTTACACCTTGCGAAAATCAGTGTTGAATTAGATACACTAACAAATGAACAATCAGCATATTTAGGTATTCCGAAAGAAGGCCCTTATAAAGCAGATATGTACCGTTACTAATGGAGATCATTCTTTCCATAAAATAGAGCCCTCTTTTCAGAGGGTTTTATTTTTTTTAAATTTTCCAGTATTAAAATACTGATTTATGTTTATCAACATACATACACATCAAAAAAACAATTACAGTCGGCAAAACTGCTGGAATTTAATTAACATACACGAAACATTTGATGAAACTAATACCCTATCTCATTATTCTTTAGGCATTCATCCATGGCATATTGACATTCCAAAAATTGAAGATGATTTATCTAGATTAAAAATGGCTTGTCATAAATCAAATGTTTTGGCTATTGGCGAATGCGGGCTTGATAAAATTTGTGAGATTTCATACAAACTACAACAAGATGTTTTTAAACAACAAATCTTATGGGCAAATGAAATCGCAAAGCCCTTAATTATACATTGTGTAAGAGCTCATGAAGATGTTTTACAAATGCTTAAAGACAATAGAAATATCATGCCTGTAATTTTTCATGGGTTTAATAAAAAAGAAACCATTGCTCAAAAAATAATACAATCCGGATATTACATTTCATTTGGAAAAGATCTAATTAATTTTGAGTTAGAAAAAACAATTACTTCCATTCCACTTGACAGGATCTTTCTTGAAACTGATGACAGCGATATTTCCATAGAAGATATTTATAAAGAATTCTCCAGGATTAGAAATATTCCACAACCTCAATTAATTTTACAAATACAAAAGAATCTAAAAACAGTTTTTAATACCCTATAAATTATTATGGAAGATTTTTCATGGTTGAGCAGAACGGCCTTATTGATTGGCGAAGAGAAACTGAATTTACTATCCCTTAAACATGTAATGGTAATCGGCATGGGCGGTGTAGGTTCATTTGCAGCCGAATTTATTTGCAGAAGTGGCATTGGGAAAATGACCATTATAGATGGGGATGTTGTAGATCCAACCAATCGGAATAGGCAACTACCCGCTTTAGCGACAAATCACGGCATATCAAAAGCAACGATCATGTCAGAACGATTAATATCAATCAATCCTGAAATTGACATACAAATTATAAACGATTTTATCAACCCTGAAATGGTAGAGACACTCCTCACCTATCAACCAGATTACATTATTGATGCCATAGATAGCATTACACCAAAAATTACTTTTTTAAAATTCGCCTATGAAAATAACATTCCGCTGGTAAGTAGTATGGGCGCAGGAGGTAAGCTAGATCCGACACAAATAAAAGTTGTAGATATTTCAAAAACGATCATCTGCCCCTTTGCACAACAAGTAAGAAAAGTATTAAAACAACACAAAATATACAAAGGAATTAAAGTTGTATTTTCTCCTGAACCAAGTGTAAAAGAAAGCTTGATGATGACTGATGGAACAAACTATAAAAAATCTGCTTATGGTACAATGTCTTATATGCCGGCTACTTTTGGAGCAGTTGCAGCTTCGGTTGCCATCAGAGATTTAATCAACCAATCCTGATTGTATCTTAACTTTGTTTTTTTAAGAAAAATAATAGATGATAAAATTATCGGTCAATATTAATAAAATTGCTACCCTGAGAAATTCCAGAGGCGGCAATAATCCTAATCTTATTCAACTAGCAAAAGATGTGGAAAGGTTTGGAGCTGATGGAATAACAATACACCCAAGGCCAGACGAAAGGCATATTCGTTATGCAGATGTATATGATCTTAAAAAAATAATCACAACTGAATTTAATATTGAAGGCAACCCTAGGGAAGATAAATTTGTAGCACTTGTTTTAGATACCCTACCCCATCAGGTTACCCTAGTTCCTGATACGATCGGACAGCTTACAAGTAATCATGGATGGGATACAATTGAGCATCAAGATTATTTAAAAAATATCATTTCAATATTCAAATCAAAAGGCATCAGGGTATCTTTATTTGTTGATCCAATTGCAAGAATGATTGAAGGTGCTAAAAAAGCAGGGACAGACAGAATAGAATTATACACAGAATCTTATGCGAAAGATTTTTCATTAAATAAAGAGAAAGCCATTCAGCCATACATAGCTGCAGTTAAAAACGCTACTGAATTGCAGTTAGGCATAAACGCCGGACATGATTTGGATATGAATAACCTCTCCTATTTCGCAAAAAACATCCCCGATTTAAAAGAAGTATCTATCGGACATGCATTAATATGTGATGCTATTTATTTGGGATTAGAAAATACTATTCAATTGTATAAAAGGCAATTGAAATAAAATTACTTCAATATACTTTCCAATTTAGCATCTAAATCCGGACCTCTTAAATTTTTACCAATGATTACACCATTAGGATCAATAAGAAAATTTTGAGGGATACTACTGATTCCAAATTGTTGTGCTACAGTATTACTCCACCCTTTTAAATCACTTACATGAGCCCAGGTAAGACCATCATGGTTTATGGCTTCAACCCATGGCTCTTTTGACTTATCTAGAGAAATCCCTAGTACTGTAAAGTTTTTATTTTTATACTTTTTGTATGCATTTAAAACATTCGGATTTTCGCCTCTGCAAGGTCCGCACCAACTTGCCCAGAAATCAATCAAAACATATTTTCCTCTGAATGATTTAATATTAACAGGCTTACCTTCCACGTCGTTTTGTTCGAAATCTTGTATAACAGAACCGATATCACCTGATTTAGGTTCTTGAGTTTTCTTCTGACTCAACTCCTGAAACTTTTGCTGTATCACTGATCCAGATTGTTCATTAGAAAGCAATTTAGTATTGCCTTTAAAAGCATCATTAAAAGCTTGTGCTAACGTAACTAAATTTAATTCTTTAATCCCTTGATTCGACAATTGATTAGATATATCAATTCCTATTGCATAACTAAAACTATCTAATGCATTTTTTAGTTCGATTGAATTTACTGTTGCTTTATTTTTCTTTTGAGCTAAAGTAAACATTGGAATAAAACAAATGACAATAAGTATCTTTTTGATCATAAAATATCTTTTAAAATTAAGAGGGATAAAGTTAAACATATTTCATAATAAAACTAAATATTAAGCTAAAGGGAATCCTAATTTTCAACCCAATTCCTTAGTATTTGTTCTCCTTTTGGAGTAAGAATACTTTCTGGGTGGAATTGCAAACCTTGAATATCAAAAGATTTATGACGGAGGCCCATAATATTTCCATGTTCGTCGGTAGCAGTTATTTTTAGGGGTTCAGGTAACCTCTCATTGGAAACTACCCAACTATGGTATCTACCAACTAATTCATCTGATGACAACCCTTTAAAAATGTAATGATTAGGCTCTGTGATATTTAATTTTGTAGTAACACCATGAAAAACAGTATCTAAATTCTTCAATTGTGCACCAAAAACTTCTCCAATTGCCTGATGCCCTAAACAAATACCCAAAATAGATTTTGATGAAGCATATTCCTGAATTACATTTTTTAGCATTCCTGCCTCTTTCGGAATTCCTGGACCTGGTGAAAGCAAAATTTTATCGAATTCGCCTATCTTTTCCAATGTCCATTCATCATTTTTACATACAGCTATTTTGGTATGAAGTATTTTCTCCAACATGTGAACCAAATTGTAAGTAAATGAATCGTAATTATCGAACACTAAAACTCTTGCCATAATAATAATAAAATAAAAAAGACGGAAACTAATCCGTCTTTAAAAATAATTCATAAAAACAATTATGCAAATTTCTTTGCATCTTCTAAAAATTTTGCCAACCCAATATCTGTAAGTGGATGCTTTAATAACCCTAAAATAGAATCCAATGGACAAGTACATACATCTGCACCAGCTTCTGCACATTTAATAATATGATTTGGATTGCGAATAGATGCAGCAAGAATTTCAGTTTTAAACCCTTGAATACTAAATATTTGACGCATTTGATGAATCAGCTCCATTCCATCCCAACCACTATCATCAATTCTACCTAAAAAAGGTGATACATATGTTGCGCCAGCTTTGGCTGCAAGTATTGCTTGTCCAGATGAAAAAACCAAGGTGCAATTGGTACGAATCCCATTTTGAGTAAACCATTTAATAGCTTTAATCCCGTCTTTAATCATCGGCACTTTTACAACAATATTTTTATGAATAGCAACTAATTTTTTCCCTTCGGCAATCATTCCTTCAAAATCAGTTGAGATTACTTCCGCACTAATATCACCATCAACCATTTCGCAAATAGTTTTATAATGTTGCATTACTGCAGCTTCACCTTTAATGCCTTCTTTTGCCATTAACGAAGGATTTGTAGTGACCCCATCAAGAATACCTAATTCATTAGCTTCTTTAATTTGTGCAAGATTTGCAGTGTCGATAAAAAATTTCATATTGAAAGTATTAATTAAATAATCGCTCGAAGATACTATTTAAAAATAATCTTACCATGTAAAAAGTGAAGTATCTGAATAAATTACAATGTGAATTATAAGAGTTGGGAACCGTTAATTAGAATAAATAAAAAATGGCAAGTTACTTACATCGCACCGCTCAACCATCTACCCTTGCTATCTTCCGATCCTGGGGGAGTTCAACAGGAGCTGGTCGTATAAGACTTGCCGCTGCGAATATAGGGAATTATGTTCAAAAGTTTAGGCCTTAATGGTTTAAAATTTAATCGTTTAAAATTGTCCTCATAAACTAATCAATCAATTAACTAATTCCCCAATTAACGCCTTACTGCTGACTATACGGTCTTGTCACCGCAGTTTTTCTTGAATTGATTGTAGACATTCCAATTAGTTGGTCATTTCGATCCGTAAAAGATTTATAATAAACCAGAATGGTATATTCATTTTCTGTCTCCCAATAATTGCCTTCAAATGTTGTTTTTATTGCTGGGTTATTTTTATCAACTGCGATGTATGTATAATTATAATATCCTTGTTTTAAAAATGCACTGGTTTCATAGCATTCAGTCTCGTTATTATATTTCAACTTCCATTCTTCATTTAAATTATACCCAGTAAAAGCACCTGCCAAAAACAGTTCTTTGTCATAAAAAGGAAGATGATCCGGCGGAGAAAAACTAAAGTTTATTTTCGCATAATCACCTTGCCAAAAGGGGTTAATACTCTCGTATGTTGATATATTATACATCCCATTATAATCCGGGAAATATATGTATTGCTGAGCAGTTCTGTCAACATCTTTTTTTAGAAAGAACTCAGCATTACGTTCATCATATACACCACTTTCAATACGGTCACTCTGCAATCTGAAACTTCTCAAATCAAGCCAACGCCATTCTTTCCCTCCTGGGAATATCCCAATATTTTCACTATTATATTCCATGATATTGCCTCTTACAAATGTTGGAACGATATCACGTTGAGCGTTATCCCAACGATTATTTTGCAATACAACAACTTTGACTTGTTGAGCCAAGCTGAAGGTATTCGGTATTTTTATATTTACAGAAAACCTAAGTTTCTGATGTGAATAAAAAAACTGGGTAGAAAAGGGCTGAAGCACTTCTGAGCTTATCAAAGCATTCTGATCTACAACTATCATTTGTTTGGTAAAAACTGTTTTAGCTGTATCACCATCGAGATAAACTTTTAATAAGTAATTCCCCGATTTTGTTGGTACAGCATCCTGATTGGGTAAAAATGCCTGATAATGCGTATATTTTTTATAGGCGATTGAAGCATACCGATAAGTGGTTATTCTGTTTTGGCTAAATCCTTTGATATAATCAAATGATGAAAGATTAGAAGGCTTCCAATTGTAATCGCATAAAACATAGGTAAAATAGTAACTCTTGTAATTGCCATCCATATCGTCAAATTCCAATTCAAGTTTATTGCCACTGTTCAGATTATAAACAGGCATTCCTTGCTGGTTGCCATATTGGAACAACTGAGCAGTTTTTATATTGGATTTGTATACAGCTTCTATGATTTGGGTAGTTCCATTAAAAGAAATTAGTAGGAAAATCACACAAAAAAAATGGCAGCGATTATAATTGAAATGCATTTACTAATTTAATTATTTTACTTTTGAAAGATAGAAAAAAAACTCGATTGAATACACCATTATTTATTTCCAAAAGAATTGCCTTGAAAAACAGGCACACTTTTTCGAGATTTATCATCAAACTTGCTATTGGTGCAACCACGCTCAGTGTGGCTGTAATGATTGTGGCATTAAGTTTTGTAAATGGATTTCAACAGTCTATCAGTAATAAAATATTTAGTTTCTGGGGGCATATCAGGGTACAGCAAAATTTAGAAAACAAAACAAATATTGCTGAAGAATACCCTATTACACAGAATGACAGTATAGAAAATTATCTAAAAGATATTAAAGAAGTATCTTCTGTAGAACGTTTTGCTACAAAATCAGCAATATTAAAATATGAAACAAGCATAGAAAGTATTCTGCTAAAAGGGATTGACAGCTCCTTCAATTTCAACAGAATGAATTACTTTTTAATAAATGGAAGTTGGCCACAATTTAAAGACAGTAATTACAGTAAAGAAGTTATGCTCAGCGCATATACTGCAAATCAACTGAATATTAAAAGAGGCGATAGTTTACTGATTTTTTGCTTCAGGGCAGATGGCAGTAAAACAGCAAGAAAAATTGTCGTTTCAGGGATTTTCAAAACAGGCATTGAAGATTATGACAAGAATTTTGCTTTCTGCGACATCAATCTCATCAGAAAACTTAACAATTGGGAACCCAATCAAATAGGTGGCTATGAATTGTATTTGAAAGATTACAAACAAACAGACAGTATTACTAACTTGATTTATGCTGATCTCCCACAAACATGGTATAGCAGAAGTATTAAAGAAATCTATCCCAATATTTTTGACTGGCTAAATTTACAAGGTCAGATAAAAAATATCTTAATTGGCATCATGACCATTATTGCCGTAATCAATCTCATTACTTGTTTGATCATTTTATTGCTGGAGCGTACACAGATGATCGGCATTTTAAAAGGCATTGGTGCAAACAACTGGCAAATTCAGAAAATATTTCTTTATAACATTTCTATTATTTCGATTATTGGAGTTGTTGCGGGAACTATCATAGGATTATTAATTTGCTGGATTCAGGACAAAACCGGGATTATTACCTTAAATGAAGAAGCTTATTTTATTTCTAAAGCAAGTGTAGATGTAATTTGGTGGGAAGTTTTACTAATCGATGCTTTTACGTTATTAATTTGTTTTCTTACGCTTATCATTCCTACATTTTTGGTAAATAAAATATCGGTTATCAAGGCCATTCGATTTAAATAAAGTCCTTATGCATTTCGTGTCAACTCATAAAGAACAATAGAAGTTGCTACGGCAGCATTCAAAGATTCAGCCTTCCCAATTTTAGGGATTGTGATTTTTTCATGAGCTAAATTTAAAACGTCATCAGTTATCCCGTTGGCTTCATTCCCAATTATCAAAATCGCTTCGCTTAATTGATGTATGTCTTTTAGTGGCCTCCCATGGAGTGTTGTAGCGAGAATTTGAACGCTTTTACTTTTCGATAACCATTCTACAATATCTGTATAAATAAGATTTACCCGGGCCAGACTCGACATTGTACTTTGAACTACTTTCGGATTATAGCAATCAACAGTATTCATTGAGCAAACAATATTTTTTATACCAAACCAATCAGCGGTACGAATAATTGTTCCTAAATTCCCAGGATCATTAATATCATCAAGAACAAGCGTAATGCGATTTTTTATATCAAAATGCTCCTGCGGTATCTTCATTTTAAAAATCCCTACAACTAAATTGGGGGTTTTGAGATTTGAAATTTTCAATAATTCGAAATCTTCGACTATCTGTACCCGTATATTTCCATTAAGTAGTATCTTTTGATCTACAGCACTCTCCCATTCCGAAACAGCATAAACCATCTCGCATTCAAAGCAATTGGCTTGGATTAATTCACTTAAAAGCTTGGGGCCTTCAGCTAAAAATGCATGATGTTCATCTCTAAATTTTTTGTGCTGTAAACTTTGAATATATTTGATAGTCGCTTTGCTTAACATTGAGCTGTATTTATGTCAAAATTTATATTTAATAGGTCAAAAATAATACTATCGGGGGAATTACTCCTGATAATCATTTTCATCACCTCATGTGGAAGGCCTTTTGTAAGAAAAGCACCAAAAGAAGCCTATTATTTATACCAAAATAAAATTGAAATTGTTAAAGGTGTCGGATTCAGTAAATCAGAAAAAAAAATCCTAGCACAGCGATTGTATGTTCAATTAGATGAAAATGCAAAAGTAAAATCAAGGCAGAAATTTATTTTTTTAAAATGATAAAATCTCCTTCAGTATATGACAGCAGCTATTCACGCATCTCATGTGAAAATATTGCCGCTTCATTATTTCATATTGGATATTACAATGCAAAAGTAAATTTCATAGCCGACACCAGCCATAAAAAAGTTTCTATTACCTACAAAATTGAATCAGGTACGCCCACTTTGATTGACACTATTTCTTACAGACTTCGTAAAAATGGAGTTATCCTTTTTCATCAAGACATCAAAAAAAATGCGTACCTGAAAAAAAACACCCCTATCTCAAAAGCTTCAATCATTACAGAAATAGGAAGATTGGTAGATAGTTTTAGAAACAACGGTTATTATAAATTTACTGCATCAGAATTGAAAATGCAAGGAGATACAACAATTAAAGCATTGACCTATTTAACCGATGACCCTTTTGAACAAATCAAGATTCTTGCTGAAGCACAAAAACAAAGAGATTCTCCAAGAATTAAACTTGCAATAATTTTAAACAACACTTCTGATTCCTCAAGATTTAAAAAATATTACATTAACAAGATTTGTATCATCAGTGATTATCGTCAAGGTGACCAATGGAATGATAGTAATTTAAATAAAGTATACAGAAAGAATTATGAAATGGGGTTTCACAAACTATTATTTAAACCAAGTTTATTTGAAAATAATATTTCATTAAAACCAGGGCATCTATTCAGGCAAAGTGAATATTTCAATACACTCACAAGTTTAACTAATTTAGGCGTTTGGCAAAGCGTAGACATCCAATTTGAAGAGATTGCAGATAGTTCCAATTTGATTAATGCCATTATCAAATTAACTCCATCCAGAAAATACGGATTTGAAACCGGATTAGAATTAAGCTATTCGGCAGCAAGCAACACGAGCAATTTATTGTCAGGGAATTTATTTGGCTTATCCGGTAGCCTCTCATTACTCAACAGAAATCTTGCGAAGGATGCGATAAAAATGACAAACAACATCAGAGGAGGTATTGAACTAAATAAAAATGTCGGATTAAAAGGGAAAGTCATCAATTCGAATGAAATAAGTTATAATAACAATACTACTTTCCCACGATTGATCTTATCAAACGTACCGAACCTATTCATCGGAAAATCAAATAAAAGCAACGGCGAAAGTTTTATTAACCTAGGCACTTCTTACAATACAAGATTGGATTTATTTAACCTTCAATCTATTAATGGCAATTTTGGGTGGAGTGGGAATAATAAATACAATTGGAAATGGGTCTGGGCTCCTATCAGTATTGGCTTTAGTAATTTATTTAATCAATCCGATAGCTTTAATCATATTTTAAATGAAAACCCATTTCTAAATTACTCATATAATTCTGCTTTATATTCAGGGATGAGTTTTAGTTTATCTAAATTCAACAGCCATCTGAATCATCCTAGAAGTCTAACAAAAGAGCAATCGTTGAAATTAAATCTCGAAGAATCAGGATTAACTTGGGGCTTACTTCCTTATTTTACAAAATATAAAAGGAGATATATAAAAGGAGATTTCGAAATTAAACACAATATCAAGTATGCTAAATCTTCTTTAGCGTTTAGAGGATTTTTAGGAATTGGAATTCCATTACTTGGCAGCGACACCAATAAAACATTGCCTTTTTTTAAACAATATTTTGCTGGAGGCAGCAATAGTATGAGAGGCTGGCCTATAAGAGGGATTGGCCCTGGTGGTCGTCCGCTAGTGCCATTTGAATCTGGAAAAACCATCTTCAATGACCGAACAGGTGATATGCAATTCGAAGTAAATGCAGAGTACAGATACGACATTGCTAAACTCATTCCTAACACACTGACTTTAAGAGGGGCAATATTTACGGATATTGGAAACATCTGGAACATCAACAACACGAAACTGGATGGAACTGCTGACAGTTCACAATTCAACCCTAAAACTTTTTACAGCCAATTGGGTGTAACTGCGGGTACTGGATTCAGGCTTGACTTCAACTACTTTGTTGTTCGACTAGATTTAGGATTCAGGATAAAAAGACCTGAACTATTTTATAAAAAAGATGGTTGGAATGCTCCAAATATTGGGATTAAAGACGTATTCAATAAATTATTTTCAAGTGGAGATAATGACGAGTACCGAAAATGGAGATATGAGAATTTTAATTTCTCTATCGGAATTGGCTATTCCTTTTAATTACGAATAAGATATTACAAACAAGCTTATTTAGTATTATTTAATCCTGACATAAAATGATCTATAGTTATGCTATCTCCAATGCTAAACTCGCCAATTGCTGTTCTGCGAAGTTCACTTAAATAAGCCCCGCAACCCAATTCATATCCATAATCATTAGCGATGCTTCGTATATACGTTCCAGTTGAGCAAACAATTTTAAAATGAACAAGCGGCAATTCAATTGATGTGATTTCAAAAGAATGAACAGTGACTTTTCTCGATTTCAATTCAATATCCTTTCCTCTTCTGGCTAATTCGTACAAAGGCTTTCCTTCTTGTTTTATAGCAGAATAAATCGGAGGCATCTGATCAATTTCTCCGGTAAATATTTTGGTAGTTGCGTAAATAAGGGCTTCATTTATTTTGGAAATATCTTTTTGTTGTTCTGGCAAACTTTCCAGATCATACGTGGGTGTTACTGCGCCCAAAGTAAAAGCACCTGTATATTCTTTTTTCTGTGCCATGAATTCATTAATACTCTTGGTAAACTTTCCAGTACACACAATCAATAACCCTGTTGCCAATGGATCTAAAGTGCCAGCATGTCCAACTTTTCGAACGCGAATGATGGATCTTATTTTTTTTACAACATCAAAAGAAGTCCAATGAAGCGGTTTGTCAATCAGTAAAACTTTCCCTTCTTCAAATTGAGATTTCATTTCTTCAGAAATATCAACCTTAACAGATGAAAACTGGTTTAGAATTCCTTTTTCTTTTAATTCAGCACTATGTTTTTTAAGATAACTCCCCTTTTTACTCAAAATTTTCTCTTTTCAACTAATGATTAATAGGCTCTTGCAAATAAAACTCTTTGTGAACTAGATTTTCCTGTTAGTATGCATTTTCCGGCTTCAAGTTTATTATCTAAAGGGATACAACGTATAGTAGCTTTCGTTTTTTCTTTTATTTTCTCTTCAGTTTCTGCGGTACCATCCCAATGTGCCGATACGAAGCCGGCTTTATTATCTAACAGATCCACTAATTCTTCCCAGCTATTGGCTTCTCTGATATTTTCATTTCTAAAAGCCAGTGCTTTATTGAAAATATTTGCTTGAATGTCTTCCAATAAATTTTGAATATAAGTAGCGAGGCCATCAAAGCTAACACTTGTTTTTTCTTTAGTATCTCTCCTAGCCAGTTCCACCACATTGTTTTCGATATCTCTCAATCCCATAGCCACTCTAACTGGAACACCTTTCAATTCATACTCAGCGAATTTCCAACCTGGGCGAGCATTATCACTGTTATCATATTTCACTCTAATGCCTAGGGCTTTTAAATCTTTAATTAAGCTGGCTACTTTTTC
This sequence comes from uncultured Bacteroidota bacterium, assembly GCA_903831575.1. Taxonomy (GTDB): domain Bacteria; phylum Bacteroidota; class Bacteroidia; order Chitinophagales; family Chitinophagaceae; genus Ferruginibacter. The sequence goes on from CAIKYB010000024.1 coordinate 40,678, forward strand.
GTCAATAACCGGTTTGCTTTCTTCCCCTTTATAAATAGGCACAATTACAACTTGAAGTGGAGCTATTCTTGGGGGCATAATCAGCCCCTGGTCATCACTGTGAGCCATAATTAAGGCGCCGATTAAACGAGTAGAAACGCCCCAGCTTGTTGCCCAAACATATTCCTGTTTGTTTTCTTTATTTAAAAACTGCACATCGAATGCTTTCGCAAAGTTTTGACCGAGGAAATGAGAAGTACCTGCCTGCAGTGCTTTGCCATCTTGCATTAACGCTTCTATGCAATAAGTATCTTCTGCACCTGCAAATCTTTCGCTAGCTGTTTTAACACCTTTAATAACTGGAACGGCCATATATTGTTCAACGAATTCAGCGTATACATCCAGCATTTTTGTTGTCTCTTCGATAGCTTCTTCTTTCGTAGCATGAGCTGTATGTCCTTCCTGCCAAAGAAATTCTGCTGTACGCAAAAATAAACGCGTGCGCATTTCCCATCTTACCACATTAGCCCATTGGTTGATTAAAAGTGGGAGATCACGATAAGATTGAATCCATCCTTTATAGGTATTCCATATAATCGCTTCACTTGTTGGTCTGATGATTAGCTCTTCTTCAAGCTTTGCATCAGGATCAACCATTAATTTACCTTTATTATTAGGGTCAGTTTTCAATCGGTAATGTGTAACTATAGCGCATTCTTTTGCAAATCCTTCAGCATTTTTTTCTTCCGCTTCAAAAAGACTTTTCGGTACAAGCAAAGGAAAATAAGCATTGACATGTCCAGTTTCTTTAAACATTCTATCCAGTTCATCTCTCATATTTTCCCATAGCGCATAGCCATAAGGTTTAATGACCATGCACCCTCTTACCGCAGAATAGTCTGCTAATTCCCCTTTAATAACAAGATCATTATACCATTGTGAATAGTCTTTTTCTCTTGATGTAATTTCTTTGCTCATAATATTAATTTATAAAAATGGATCAGCTGTTTTCAACACTTGTGCAAAAATATGGCATTCTTAGTTACTCCATTTTATTGTTTGATTTACATAACTCCTGACTTGGTCAAATTGTGGGTTTAACCAAGTTGTTTCTAGATCTTTTTTAAACCAGGTTAATTGGCGTTTTGCATAATGACGGGTATTTTGCTTTATCAATTCAATGGCTCTTTCCTCATTAATTTTTCCATCAAAGCAATCAAATAATTCTCTATAGCCTACTGTTTGTAATGCATTCAGCGATTTATACTGCTGTAAATTTTTTACTTCTTCTATATGACCTGAAGTAATCATTTCATCAACTCTGTTGTTTATCCGAGTGTAAAGTTCTTCTCTGGGCAATTCGAGTCCTATTTTAATAACATCGAAATCTCTTTCGGCTTTTTTATTGGATTGAAAGGATAATATTGATTTCCCAGTTGATAATGTCACTTCCAATGCCCTCATCATTCTTTGTGGATTTTGCATTTCTCCATTTTTTGCAAAGTCAAGGTCTTTTTTCTGGAGCATTTCAGTGAGCCATTCTATGCCATTGGCATGATATTTTTCCATAACCATTGTCCTGATTTCTAAGGGAATCTGTGAGATGTCATCCATGCCTTCGCAAAATGATTTAATATACAAACCTGTACCACCAACCATTACAGCAACTTTGCTCTTTTTAAATATTTGATTTATAGCATCCAATGCATACTTTTCAAAAGTGACTGCATTTATTTGGTCTTGAATAGAATGAGAGTTGATAAAATAATGTTTCACCAAATCCAATTGATCAATAGAAGGCTTTGCTACACCAATATTTAATTCTTTGAAACACTGGCGGCTATCTGCGGAAATGATTTGTGTAGAGAGTTCTTGGGCAAGTGCTATGGCCAAAGAAGTTTTACCAACAGCAGTTGGTCCTGTAATAATAATGCAAGTGTTTTTCATAAAGTGTTTCTGAGTTTGTAAAGAACTCTAAACAAGTAGAAATAAAATTAAAAGTCTTCGTTGACATCCTGAGTGCTGTCATCATTTTCAGTTTCTGAAGAGTCGTCTTCTTCACCTTCTTCACCAAAACCATCACTCAATTCATCGGGTTGGAGATCATATTTTTCTTCAATTTCCGCTAATCTTGTATCAATAAGACCTTTTGTTCCATATTGTGAAGGGCCTAATCCTTCCGTTCTGATACATTCTGGATATTGGATGTTTTTGTTTTCTTCCTTATCTACATTAATCAATTCCACCATAAATCTCCAGTTTTTGACAAAATCATACTCGTAAACAAATTTCTGGTTAGGGTCAGCGATTTGACTTCCTATATTGACATCTTTCATGATTAAGGGCTCTGCTTTATACTCTTTTTCATACTTCTCTAAAGTAATTTCTCTCCCTTGTACCCATGCATCATTGCTTTTGTAAAAGGTAGCATGATGCTTAGAATCAAACTCATAACTTTTTAAAATAGATAAATGAAGGTCGAAGAAAGTTTGTTGGTGTTTAATTGCAATAACTCTGTAAACACTTTCGTCTTCTTCCCAATAGATTCTGAATTTTAGTATAGCCATAGGTCAAAAATAAGAAAAAAAGAAGTAAATCGGTTACTGAGTTTAAAAGGTTTGGTAGGTTGAATAAGTTCAAAAGGTTGTTTGTTGTTTGTGGTTTTGGAATCTTCAAATCAACCCATGATTTTGCCACAAGGGCACGAAGTCGCAAAGCAATCGCTAAGTTGAAAACCAAAAACAATAAACCTTGAACAACAAACAATTCTAATCAACCAATCCCAATTCTCTTCCCTTTTCCAACATAAAAGCATGTGCGGGTTCATATTCATTTGGTATTAATCCATCAAGAATAGCTTCCCGGATAGCATTTTTGATAATCCCTACACTTCTACAAGGAGATAAATTAAATTGTTGCATAATCATTTCACCAGTAATGGGGGGCTGCCAATTACGGATATGGTCTTTTGCTTCCACATCTGCGCAACGTTCCATAACCAATTCAAAATTGGATAAATATCTTTTTACTTTTTCTTTATTTTTTGAAGTGATATCTGCTTTACAAAGTAAAAAAAGCGATTCCAAATCGTCTCCAGCATCGAATATTAATCTTCGTATAGCCGCATCAGTTATTTCATCTTTTGTCAGACTAATTGGCCTTAGATGCAATTCAACCATCTTGCGAACAAATTTCATTTTTTCATTTTGTGGCAATTTAAGTTGAGCAAAAATTTTAGGCACCATTCTTCCTCCAACAACTTCATGCCCATGAAAAGTCCAGCCATGCCCTTCTTCAAATTTCTTAGTTGGCGGTTTAGCTATATCATGCAAAACTGCAGCCCAGCGAAGCCATAGATCTTCTGTAGTCTGGCAAATATTATCGACTACCTGTAATGTGTGATAGAAATTATCTTTGTGTCCTTTGCCGTCAATATATTCCGCCCCGGCCAATGCAGTCATTTGGGGAAAGATCATTTGCAAAAGTCCAGACTTGAACAACAAATCAAATCCTATAGAAGGCTTATCGGTTAATAAGATTTTATTTAATTCATCTGCAATTCTTTCTCCACTAACTATTTTAATTCTATTCGAAATAGTACTTATAGCTTGTAATGTAGCAGGCTCAATGGCGAAATTCAATTGTGCTGCAAATCTAACAGCACGCATCATTCTTAATGGGTCATCGCTAAAAGTTTCCTCGGGTTTTAAAGGCGTTTTAATGATTTTATTTTCCAGATCTGCGATACCATTAAACGGATCTATTAATTCGCCAAAATTTTTGCTATTTAAACTTATGGCTAATGCATTAATAGTGAAATCCCTTCTATTCTGATCATCTTCCAAGGTGCCAGATTCAACCAATGGATTTCTACTCTCATAATTGTAACTTTCTTTTCTAGCACCAACAAATTCTATTTCAGTAAAATTATCTTCCTCATTATATTGATTTACGGAACCCGCATCCTTAATTTTAATTTGAGCCGTTCCGAAATTCTTAAAGAAATTCACTTGTGGATGAGGGGAAAAAAGCTGGGCAACTTCATGAGCAAGATTAATACCATCACCAATACAAACAATATCGATATCTTTTGTCGCTCTGTTTAAAATTTTATCCCTCACAAAACCACCAACTATATAACAATCCACTTGCAGTTTTTCAGCTGCGATGGTAATATTATTAAGAATGGACTTTTCGTGTTCAGTTAATGGAATGTACATTACTGGCAAAAATAATGTTTCTCTATTAGAAGTGAGGTTGAATATGGTTTAAAGTTGTTGAAAGGTAGTTGAAGGTGGTTGAAGGATTGTTGAAAGTGGGTGAAGGATTGTTGAAAGGTAGTTGAAGGTGGTTGAAAGGTGGCACTATAATTGAATAATATGGCATTCTACTTCGAATTACGGATTCTAGAAGTTAAATTTGCCAAATTGACTTATAACAATAGACTATTATGAACAACAAAATATTTATGCAAAGTGGGGAAGACGAATTAGAATTTATGCCCATTGTACCACTTAATGAAGAAGAGGCTGAAGCAGATGCACAGGAGATCCCAGAAGAATTACCTCTTTTACCACTAAGAAATACTGTATTATTTCCCGGAGTTGTTATTCCTATTACGGTAGGTAGAGATAAGAGTATTAAAGCAGTTACTGAAGCTTATAAGCATGACAAATTGATTGGTGTAGTTGCACAAAAAGACAGCAATATTGAAGAGCCCACTACTGATGATTTAGAAAGCATCGGAACTGTTGCAAAAATTGTGAAGCTTATTAAAATGCCAGATGGCGGCACCACCATCATTATTCAAGGAAAAAAACGATTCAATATTGTAGAAATTACAGTTGTAGATCCGTATTTCAAGGCCAAAATAAATTTAATCGGAGAAGAATCGATAAAAAACGATCCTGATTTCAATGCCATGATCAGCAGCATTAAAGATTTAGCCTCTCAAATAGTAGGACTCTCCCCTAACCTTCCTAGTGAGGCTGCCATTATTCTAAAAAATATTGAGAACCCTTCTTTCCTCATACATTTTGTTAGCAGCAACCTCAATTGTGATTTAAAACAAAAGCATCAACTTCTTGAAATTAATCATTTAAAGGAACGTGCTGAATTACTGATGAATTTGATGCATACAGAGATCCAATATGCAGAATTAAAAAATAAAGTAAACAATAAAACCAGGGCTGAATTAGATAAGCAACAAAGAGATTATTTTTTACAACAACAATTAAAAGCTATCAAAGATGAATTAGGTGGCGAAAACGCTGCTGAAGTAAAAGAAATGATGAAGAAGGCGGAATCAAAAAAATGGACTGCTGCAGCGAAAGAGATGTTTAATAAAAGTGTGGAAAAGTTAGAACGTATGCATCCTTCAACACCAGACTATTCTGTCATTTACAACCACCTTGATTTAATATTGGATCTTCCCTGGGAAGAATACACAACTGATTCTTATGATCTAAAAAAAGCAAAAAAAGTTTTAGATAAAGATCATTATGGAATGGATAAAATCAAAGAACGCATCTTAGAATATCTTGCTGTGCTCAAACTTAAAGGCGACATGAAAAGTCCCATCCTTTGTTTTATTGGCCCTCCTGGAATTGGGAAAACAAGCTTAGGGAAAAGTATCGCTGCTGCGATTAATCGTAAATATGTACGTGTGAGCTTAGGTGGCTTGCATGATGAAAGCGAAATACGCGGACATCGCAAAACATATATTGGCGCAATGCCAGGAAGAATTATCCAGTCGATACGCAAAACGAAATCAAGCAACCCTGTGATGATTCTGGATGAAATTGATAAAGTAGGCAGCGATCACAGAGGCGACCCCTCTTCTGCTTTATTGGAAGTGCTAGATCCGGAACAAAACCATTCCTTTTATGACAATTATCTTGAATTAGAATATGATTTAAGTAAAGTATTATTTATTGCTACAGCAAATAATTTAAGCAATATTCAGCCGGCTTTAAGAGACCGTTTAGAAATTATTGATTTAAGTGGTTATGCTATTGAAGAAAAAATAGAAATTGCTAAACAGCATCTTATGCCTAAGCAGAAAGAAATGCATGGCTTAAAAGAAAATAGCTTTAAAATAAATGATACTGTTTTGGAAAAAGTCATTACCGACTATACTCGTGAAAGTGGCGTTAGGGAATTGGACAGAACACTTGCCAGCATCATGCGATACCAGGCCAAAGAATTGGTTGTAAAAGGAAAATTAAAAACTACCATTACAACAAATGATGTGGAGAAAATATTGGGCAAATCAAAATTCAGTAATGAGTTATATAAAATGGCAAATATGCCAGGAGTTGCTGTAGGCCTTGCCTGGACTTATGTTGGTGGCGATATCCTTTTTATTGAGGCGCAAGCCAGTGAGGGAAAAGGAGAATTAAAACTTACTGGAAATCTTGGCAATGTTATGAAAGAAAGTGCCAGCACTGCTTACACCTGGGTACAGGCAAACGCTAAAAAAATAGGTATTGACCCCTTACTATTTACAACAAAAAACATCCATATACATGTCCCTGAGGGTGCAGTTCCTAAAGATGGCCCGAGTGCCGGCATTACAATGATGAGCGCAATCACAAGCGCTCTTACCGGAAGAAAAATAATACCTTATTTAGCCATGACTGGCGAGATTACCCTTCGCGGACAAGTATTACCGGTAGGAGGAATAAAAGAGAAAGTTTTAGCCGCAAAAAGATCTGGAATAAAAGACATTATCATGTGCTGGCAAAATGAAAAAGATGTAGAAGAAATTACACAGAAATTCATTAGTGGCATTCATTTTCATTATGTAAAAACGATGCAACAGGTATTGGAGATAGCACTAACTTAAGGTTGAATTCGCTGACGCTTTTTTAAAAGGTTTAATAAGGGATGTGTAGGTTGTTGAAAGGTTGTTGAAGGATTGTTGAAAGTAGAAATGATTGACTCTTTTAAGCATCATCATATCAATCAATTGACTAGTCAACCAATCAACTAACATGCTTATCCATCCAGTCTTTTTCTTTAGCTGTACTAAGTGCCTGAATGACTCCAGTAAAAAATATAACGCCAACATTTATTACCAAGAACAATAAATTATAACTGAAGTATTTATCAATGTCAGGATAACCATTTTTGAAAAAAGTTATACCATCATTTACGAGAATAATTATCCATGATGATATAGCCAATAAGAAAATGATATTCGATAACCATCTAACTATTTTGACTGGATGTATTTTTGTTCGTTTGTAAAAAATAACAAACACCGTAACAAACAGCGTAGCTGGAATTAACAGCATAAAACTCATGTATACAAAACTTATCCAAGGCATATAATCTATTGCACCCAATACTAATCTTAATCCTAATAAAAAAAACACGATAAGTAAAATAAATCCTATCGCTGAAAAAAAGATATTCCCAAATAGTCTAATAAATTTACCCAATTGAGTTTCCATTACAAAAATGTATTTAATAATAAGGGCCGTTATTTAAAATAACTCAAGTTTGTTTTAGGTGTCAAGGCCAATAAAGTTTCATACATCAACTTGACCGTATTTTCAATATCATCTTGATGTATCATTTCCACTGTCGTATGCATATAGCGTAATGGAATAGAAATTAAAACCGAAGGACATCCATCATTTGCATAAGCAAAAGAATCAGTATCCGTTCCAGTACTTCTACTAATAGCTCTCAATTGAAATGGGATTTTTGATTTATTGCCAACATCTTGTACAAAATCAAGCAATTTATTATGAACAGCTGGGCCATAACACAAAGATGGTCCTTTTCCACATTTACATTCTCCCTCAATAATTTTATTGATCATAGGCGTAGTGCTATCATGTGTAACGTCCGTAATAATAGCCACATCAGGCTTTATACGACGTGCTATCATCTCCGCGCCTCTTAAGCCAATTTCTTCCTGAACCGCATTAACGACATACAATGCAAAAGGCAATTTCTTTTTATTGAGCTTCAATAATCTAGCAACTTCTGCAATCATAAAACCTCCTACTCTATTGTCGAAAGCACGTCCAATCAAAAACCCATGCGCCAATTCATCATAACCATCTTCATAAGTGGCAACAGCTCCAATGTGTATTCCAAGTGCTTCTACTTCTTTTTTGTTTCGGGCGCCACAATCTAAAAATAAATTCTCAACCTTAGGTAGGGGCTCCTTTGAATCATTATTACTTAATCTTGTATGAATCGCAGGCCAACCAAATACAGCTTTTACTGGGCCTTTTTTTCCATGAATCAACACTCGCATAGAAGGAGCAATTTGATGATCTACTCCACCGTTTCTTTTCAAATAAATTAATCCTTCAGAAGATATATAATTTACAAACCAACTTATTTCATCTGCATGTGCTTCAATTACAACTTTAAATGTTGCTTTTGGATTAATCACTCCTACAGCTGTTCCATAGGGATCGGTAAACATTTCATCTACATATGGCTTAAGATAATTCATCCATAATTTTTGTCCATTACTTTCAAAACCTGTTGGTGATGGGGTATTAATATAATTCTTTAAAAATGAATAAGAAGTATCTCCCAGAATTGATTTTTTCTTTATTGTCTTTGCCATATGTTTATTTTATAAAGCAAATTAACTAAATAGTTACCAAATAACTTGCAAAAGCTGAAAACAACATTAATCCATCTACTATGAAATAATAAAAAAAATAGCTTCTTTTTTTAAAAGTGAAGAAGTACAGCAGAAATGAAAAAACACCAGAACATCCTAAAACTATGAGCTGTATTGGATTGTGAAAGACAACCCCAAATTTACTAAGAAGAAATATATAAGCAATTAGAAATAGACACATTATGATTGTTAATGTTATAGGCATGACATCTGTTGCCAAACTATGAAGATGCTGGAGTCTATTTTTTACAATATCTCTAGAATCAAAAATGACACACAAGAAAAAGATGAATATAAATCTAATAAGAAACAAAATCCACACAGAAAAAAAGTGTGTTTGTAAAAATTGATGACAGGGTAAGAAAATAGTTACAAAAGTCCAGGTAAGTGCTAATAAAATCGTTTTAATGAAACCTAATCTATTTGAATCAGGCAAGAATGAAAAAGAGGGAATAAGCAAAGTATATAAACTCGTTAGCACTCCGCCAATTAAAATATATGGAGTCAAATTTGGCATCCTCCATAAATAATCAATAGCAGCTACTGCTGAAAGAACTAATAATACAAAATGAATAACATAATCTGAAAAATTGGCGTCGCCTTTTTTAAAAGTCCATTTGCTAACAATCCAATATAAATTATAAGCACCAAGTGTTAGAAAAAAAACGAGCCAACATACAGGAATGACAACAGGCAATTTGAACAGTAAAAAAGTCTGAAACGTAAGTCCAAACGCACAAAAAGATACAAAAATCGAATGCGACAAAATGAATTTAAACCATGATTTCAAAATATGGAAAAAGATTAAATGAACTTAATGTCTATATTTAAAAATACTAAATCAAATTGATACCATAATCTAAAAATAATTCATCAATTTTGTAAAGTATGATTATAATAGATGAATATACTAAATTAAAAGAAAGGATTTTCAACATTACTGATAACGATTTCGAAAAATTAGCTATTGATATTTTCAATTATCAATACATAAATAATAGTATTTACCGAAGCTATTGCAATGTCATAAAAGTAATCCCAGAAAATATCAACCAAATAAACAAAATCCCTTTCTTACCTATCTCCCTGTTTAAAACCCAAAAAATTGTGACTGGCGAATTTATTCCAACTACTATATTTGAAAGCAGTGGAACAACTGGAAGCATCAATAGTAAACATTATGTAAGTGATTTAACTATTTACCAAGAAAGTTTCTCGAAGTGTTTTGAATTATTTTATGGCAACATCGAAGACTATTGCATCCTTGGATTATTACCCTCCTATTTGGAAAGAAAAAATGCGTCGCTGGTTTATATGGTTGATCAATTTATTCAGAAAAGCAACCATCCAAAAAGCGGATTCTACTTGAATGATTTTGAAAAATTATCACAGACGATTATTGCCAACGAGTCTATGCAACAAAAAACTTTATTAATTGGAGTATCTTTTGCCCTGCTTGATTTCACAGAACAATTTAAATTTGATTTAAAACATACCATTGTAATGGAAACTGGCGGTATGAAAGGCCGAAGAGAAGAAATGACAAAAGAAGCACTACATGAAATATTGAAAGAAAACTTTGGCGTCGTTAATATTCACTCAGAATACGGTATGACAGAATTACTCTCTCAATCATATTCATTTGGAAATGGAATTTTCAATACTCCCCCATGGATGAATATTCTACTACGCAGCGAGGACGATCCACTTGAAATCCTAAAAACAGATTTTGAAATCCAAAAGAATTATACAGGCGGTATCATTATTATTGATTTAGCCAACATCAACAGTTGCTGTTTTATTGCGACAGATGATTTAGGAAAAGTCTATGAAAATAATTGTTTTGAAACTATCGGAAGATTAGAAAATAGTGACATTAGAGGCTGTGGATTAATGATTTTATAAACCATTTTTAATTGTAAATCATCTCTTTATTTACATTAATAAATATCCAATTACTATCGATTTTTTTTAAAAAATAATCGCCATTCCTAAATAAATATTTGAAATTAAATTTCTCTTTTGTTTTCAATATAAATCGACCCTCTTTACAGAAAACTTCCGCCCTACTACTGTCTTTAGCAAATAACACACCTGCCCCAAAAGTCTTATCCTCGTTATATAATTGCAAGGGCAATTCAAAACTTCTGATGCATTCTTTTTTCAACTCACTCCATTGATAACCGGCAGATGCTTTGCAACCATTTTTATCATTATCAGCTCCAACAATTAAAAGATTTTCTTTAGACGCTTTACAGGATGAAAAAACAAAAATAAGGCAACAATAAAAAGTATTTTTAGTAATCATTCTAGTCAAAAAATAGCATTTAAATTTTTACAACTACTCTGTTTCGGTATTTTCTTTTTTCTCTTTCCCTTCTTTTTTCTTTTTGGCTTTATTACCATGTCTTCCACTTCCATCTCCAGTATCTACAATACCTCCAGCTGGATTTAATTTAGCAAGAATGTCGGAAAGTTTTTTAAAAGAAGCATCTGATTCAGGTGTTTTATTACTCTCCTCTATTTTTTTCTCTTCAAATGGGGCATTCGACATGTCGAACAATTCGTTGTTATTATTTAATTTCCATTGATTGTCACGCACATACCATTTATTGCCTAATTCTACAAAAATCCAATCTCTTTCTGTGCCTTTCTTTCCTAATATTTGACTAGCAAAACTCTTGCCATCTAATGTTATTCCATCGGGTAATTTTGCTCCAGCTATTTCTGCTAATGTTGGCACAAAATCGCTAGCATCAATCAATTGATTCGAAGATTTTTGAGGAGAGACAACTCCAGGCCAATTAACCAACATAGGCACTAATCCTCCACACTCTTTCATCTCCCCTTTTTTACCAGATAATATTTTTCCATTGATCGTTGAATTCGTATACCAATTGGCGGCAGTTCCATTATCACCCATAAAAATAATCATGGTTTTTTCTCTTAATTTCAAACTGTCTAAAGAGTGAATCAACTTCCCAACTAATTTATCCATGTAATTGATATTGTCTGAAAATAAAGCAAGCGGCTCTTTAGTATCTGACTTAGAATCTGGAGTAGCCACTATATCACCATGAACATGAGACATGGAATAATACAAATAGAAGGGCTTGTTTTTATTTTCAGCAATAAAATCGACCACATGATTATGCATTAAATCAGGCATGTATTTATTTCCGCTAAGAATCTTATCTTCTCCATTTTCACGATAAGGAACTTTTTTTTCTGCCTTTTCCCAAAAAACGCCACTGCCAAAAAAACGCAAGTAATCATCAAACCCAAATTCAGCAGGCCCTAAAGGCAACTGCCCCCATTTGCCCACACATGAAGAAACATAACCAGCAGACTTTAAAATTTTAGGCATCATGACTTCGATCTCTGGTTTCATTTGAGCAGTAGCATCTTGATTGGTAGCACCTGTTCTATAAGCATATCTTCCAGTCATAATCAATGCCCTAGAAGGCCCGCATAATGGCGCAGTAAACGCGTGGTTAAACAACAATCCTTCTTTTGCCAACAAGTCAATATTAGGGGTTTTGAAATTATCCGCACCATAGGCACTTATATTCCCAATCCCTAAATCATCAGCGAGAATAAAAATAATATTGGGCTTTTCTTGATTTTTAGATGGCTTCTTTTTGGATTGTGCTGAAACATTATTAACAATGCATAATAAAAACAATCCGAATAAGTTGATTTTTAAGTTTTTCAATTTTTGACTTTTTAATTTTAAATTTTCATTCCCTGATTAATCACCACCTTTTTTCCAATTGGTAGTGTCTCCTTTAAATCTAGTTAGCGCTTTCCATTCAGTTTCAATCCCTTTATCTCCTTGCTCATTCATCCATATTTTTAGCTCAGTAAACAACTTGTCTTTTGTTTTTGTTAATGATTTATTATCGATTAAATTTTTCATTTCGAAGCCATCATTTTTGATATCATACAATTCAAATTCTGGACGATTTCGATATAATGTAGCATGGGTAATATTATCATTTGACACTTCAGTTTCATTAAACCAAGACTCATATAATTTACTTCCATGCTTGGATCCGGAAGAAAGGAATTCTTCTTTATAATTTAAATTCCAGATTAATTTATAATTATGATCCTGAATCGAACGTACAGGATAATTATCGGATCCATTTGCAATACCACGAGTCGTTTGAACGCCATAAACATAGTTCCTGATTTCAATATCTTTCCCTTTAAAAGTTGCGAAGAAGCTGGTTCCATCCAATGGCATCGTTTTTTCTTTATTTCCTCTTAAAGATTTCGGAGCGCCTCCAGCTGCTTCATACAAAGTTGGTAACACATCAATGTACTGAGCTAAAATAGCCGTCCTTGTAGAAGGCTTAATGACTTTAGGCCAGCGTGCAATGAAAGCTGATTTCAAACCCATGTTATAACAAGTCCATTTTCCAAAAGGTAAAGAAGAACCATGTTCACTTGCAAAAATAAAAAGTGTATTGTCTTTATTGTCATTCCTATCAACGATATTCATACAATCCCCCACCAAACTATCAGCGTAAGTTATTTCAGCATAATATCTAGCAAGAGCCGATCTCGTTTCTTTTGTATCTACCAGAAATGGGGGGACTTTTAATTTCTTTGCATTATATAGTTCTTGATTTCCTCTGTTCCATGGAGTATGTGGCTGATTCGTACATACAAATAGCAAATATGGTTTAGTTTTATCTTTTTTGATAAATTTATCTGCATCCAATAATTGAATATCAACACCGTCACCGTTATCGCTATTTCTGCCACCAAGATATTCAAAAGGAAAGTTTACTAAAGGTGCATAGTGTTGTTTACCGATGAGGCCTACACGATACCCTAATCCAATAAAATGCTGAGCAATACTTACAATATTTTCATATACCTGAGCATGATTAGGGTAAGAGCCATTCTTTACGGGGAAGATGCCTGTATAAAGACTTTGGCGTGTAGGGCCGCACATTGCAGTGGCATTATTCATGTTATCAAAACACATTCCTTCTTTTGCGAGCTTCGCTAAATTAGGCGTATGTACGTCTAGACTTCCATAAGGTTCGCAGGCGATAGACATCATGTCATCTGCAAGAAAAAATAAGATATCAGGTCGTTTTTCTTCTGTATTTTTTGATGATTTATTTTTTAAATTTATCCTGTCACTAGGCAATTGATCTACTTTCGATTTGTTTGTTACAACTCGATTTTTTTGCTGGTGAACTACTTCATGATTGCCAATCTTTGATTTTTTTGATTTGATTTCATCAAAAGAAAACAAGAAAGATGAACCAAAACACATTCCTAGCATTACGAGACTACACTTTAAAACTGATTTTTTCATTTTGAATATTTAATTACATTTAATTTTTACTTAAATCCCAAACCTTGAAATTCCTATATGAAAATCTTGTCCATTTCATTTGCCTAAATCCGATTTTCCCATCTTCAATAATTGCGCCATATTTAATACCATCATCTTGCCAATCTATCACTTTTCTATCATCAACATACATAACAATATGGCCAATATCTTTGATTAATTTTAAATGATGTAATGCTAAAGACTCAATAGGAATACCTTTCTCTCCTGTCATGACCAAATTAAATCCTTTGTTTTTTCTAAGATTAACTGTCTCGCGATGTGTATCATCTTTAGCATTTGCATAATAAGAAATATGATAACAATTCATTGCCCCTTTTGTATAATCCGTAAAAATACCTGTAGTTCTTTTAGGCATAGATGAATCAAAAATACTTTCACCATTCAGACCTTTTGCTCCAAAAAAAACAATGCATAATCCAGCATCTGTTTCAAGATTCTGTACATCCCATTCTGCTATAAAACTTTTTGGGAAATCCTGAGGGCACCAAAAAACATGATGACCTTCTTCATTTGGAGAATACATTTGCATCGAATGACCTACAAAATCAATTTTACCGGGGCCTTCCATGATCCAATTCCTTACATCATTTGAAGATCCTAAATCATTTGAATAAATCAATTTTCCTTTATTAATATCTTGCGCAACTATTTTTACTGAAAAAGATAGTCCCAATAAAATAATACAAAAAAAAGATAATTTCATTTTTTAAAAATTTATTTTGAAACGCATCTAAATCCAACATGCTCCATTCCTGTATCATTAGAGCTTTTCATTCTACTTGAATTTCGGTACCCACTGCAATAAGACTCATTACATAGAAATGATCCACCTCTCATCACACGCTTTGAAACTAGCGGCTCATCAGGATCATAGCTTTTTTTAGGGCCAGGTGGATTTATCGCCAATTTTGTTTTTTCGAATTCTTTATAATAAGTATTGTTATACAAATCATTGCACCATTCCCAAACATTTCCGGACATGTCATAAAGCCCATATATATTGGGAGAAAAAGATTTAACTGGAGCTGATCCATAAAAGTGATCAAGTGTGTCATTCCTGTCTGGGAAACTGCCTTGCCAAAAATTACATTGATATCCTCCTGAATCAATAGCAGAATTACCCCAACTATAAATTGTATTTTGCAATCCTCCTCTAACAGCATATTCCCATTCTGCTTCTGTTGGCAATCGCTTACCGGCCCATTTACAATAGGCAGTTGCATCATCCCAACTCACCTGAACAACTGGATAATTTTCTTTCCCAATAATATTTGATTCCGGTCCATTAGGATGCTTCCAATCAGCCCCGTGTTTCCATTGCCACCATTGACTGTAATCGTTAAGATTTACCGGTTCGGGTGTTGGAACAAAAGTCAATGAAGCCGCTTTTAATAATTCCGAATCGGGCTTTGGGGTATTCGGTGGCAATTGCTTTTTTAATTCATTCCAATCTACATTTTTCTCAGCCGTTGTAATATAATGAGTAGCTGCTACAAACTTTTCAAATTGTGAATTGGTCACTTCTGTTTCATCCATAAAAAAGCCATTAAGCTTTACCTGATGTTTGGGAAATTCGTCAGCTCTTGCCTGGTCATTATCTCCTCCCATCAAAAAAACTCCTGAAGGAATCCAAACCATGCCTTCATGATTATTATTGTTATTTTTTGGGGGCTGTTGATTTAAAGAAAGGGTATGTTGAAATCTGCTGGGTACTGATTTTATGCAACAAGATTTAGACTTATTGGATTTTGTTGTATCTGTACATTTGTATTTAGTTTGAGCAGCTGTATTTAATACTGTAAAGACCATTATGACAAGAAAACCTATTCTAATCATTTTATTCATATTCGATAATTAATAACCAATCTTAATTGAATGGGAAAGCAAATTTAATGCTAATTTATTTTTGTTGCGATTTGAAGAATGTGATCATTTCATTTCTCCGAACTGCAGCTACTTTTTCATATTTTTTTTCATTCACGACATTTTCTTTTTCTAAAGGATCTGCCTGATAGTCGTACAATTCTTCACCTAAAATTAGACTTTGATCGAAAGGCTGTGTGCTTCTGAAATTATTTTTCATCCATACCGTATACCTGTAACGAGCATCTCTGATAGAGTATCCCATTACTTTAGCACTGGCATATCCTAATCTGTCTGTCTCTGGATCTCCACCACTTCTAGGATATTGACTTACAGAATATTCCTTAACAATTGCTTTTGAATTTTTCATAAGCGGCAATAAACTAACGCCATCAAGATTTTCCGGAATTTTCAAATTAGCCAATTCACAAAGTGTAGGAAAAATATCTATAAATTCTGTCTGAGATGTAGTTTTATTTGATTTTATTTTTGGAGAAGAAATAATCAATGGCGCATGGGTTGCTTGTTCAAAATTGGTATGCTTACACCATAAATTATGATCCCCTAAATGCCAACCATGATCTCCCCATAAAACAATAATGGTATTCTTAGTAAGGTTAAGAGAATCTAATGTATTCAACAATATACCTACTTGAGCATCTGTATAAGAAATAGCCGCATAATACCCGTGAATTAATTCTTTTTGTTTGTCAATTGGCAATGAAAGCCCATATTCCTTCGTATCTGAAAATGAGGTCAAAGGTGCGATATCTGAATATGCTCTTATTTCACCTGCATTATGATAAGCTACATCAACAGCATTTTTTGATTTCTCTTGAAATGGCGCCAATGGCATATCTTCTCTTTTATATAAATCCCAATATTTCTTTGGAGATACAAAGGGCAAGTGTGGCTTAGCGAAGCCTACTGCAAAAAAGAAGGGCTCTGATTTTTTATTTAATTTAATCAAAATATCTTTTGCCTGCAATGCATTCGCGCCATCGTTATAGGCGTTATCAGGAACATCTATGCATTCTGATGTAGGTCTTATTCTTTTTAACACATAATCATTAGCTTCAGACTTTTTCATTCCTTGATCTGTTGCTTCTTTGAAATATTTATCTACCAATGCTCTCGTTTCTGGCAATTGGTATCTTATTAATGCGGGTTCTCCCAACTTAGCATCATAATATTTAGGATCTGTTTTGTAGTAAGGGACAGACCAAGATGGCTTATCTAATTCTTTATCTACACATCTTGGGTCGTATACCTTTCCGATGCCTTGTGTCGAATATCCCTGACTTGCAAAATATTGCGGAATTGATAGAATGTCGGGGTTCATATCACGCATGGTAGTTTTCAAATCCCAGACCTTCGTGTAGTCGGGACGTTTACCTGTCATTAAACTAGCACGGGTTGGTCCACATACAGCTTGTTGACAATAATTATTGATAAACACTGTCCCCATTTTAGCTAACCTATCTATATTAGGTGTTTTCACTAATGAATCCCCATAGCAACCTAATATTGGTTTCAAATCGTCAATGGCAATAAATAAAACGTTTGATTTTTGCTGAGCCGAGAGATTTAAAATACTGAGCGAATAAACGGATATTAACAAACTTGTAATTCTAATGAATTTCATATGTTAGTAAAGATTTTAAGTAATGATATTTATGATTAAATGCGAGTCGATACTATTTTTATTGTTTCTATAGATAAAACTAGATGAATTTAGTTTAACAATTAGTTAAACTTTTTTTTAAAAAATACTGAAGATGAAACATAATTATCGATTTCGTATAGGCATTAAAGTTATTTTAAAGTTTCAAGATCAAAATGTAATCATAAATAAGGTTCGTGTTTAACACGAACCTTATTTATGATTTAAGATTTTATCATAGCCCACGGTTTAAACCGTGGGCTAGTTATGTTTAAAACTTCATTACTCTCGTTGTCTTCACTTCCTTACCTTGTCTCACTTCAATAAAGTATGCACCAGCTTTCAACGCTGAACCTAAACTCAAGGTTTGATTTGGAGCAACCTTTACCGATTGGATGAATCTGCCCTGGATATCCAAAACCCTTGCC
>CAIKYB010000025.1 GCA_903831575.1 uncultured Bacteroidota bacterium
ATTTTGCCATGAAAAATAAAATGATTTCGTGGTTCGTTGGGGGATTAAATTTTCAAATTGAACATCATTTATTTCCTAAAGTCAGCCATGTTCATTATCCAGCAATCAGTAAAATTGTAAGAGAAAAGTGTAAAGAATTTAATTTGCCCTACAATCATTATCCAACTTTATTTCAGGCCTTGGCTTCTCATTTTAGAATAATGAAGCAATTGGGAAAAAAGCCAGCTGATTTGGGCGTTGCAGCTTAATGTATTTAAGGCTTGTATTTTGCTTTTTCTAAAATCGTTTCTGGATTTGTTGTCATCAATTCTATTAAGCTAACTGTTGCATTTTTACCCATGTATTTTTTTACAATCTGCCAGCCTACAAAAGCTCCAATATTACCCGGTGACTCCTCTCCCAACTCCTGTGTTTTCGGACTTTCGCCTATGTAGTTTTTAATCAAATTATTATCAATCGTTTGCAATAAATCATTTTGAATAAATAATTCCCAGATATTGGCTTCGTGCTTATAACAATCTTTTAGTTGTGCATCTGTATATCCTATTAAAAGATGAGGCGCGGCGTCTGGCAGCAATTTACTAAGTAGGAACAATCGTTTCCCTTTCTCAATCATTTGTGTGGCAAGCGTCGCGTCATCTTTTTTCTCCGGATACATATCTAATACCAGATTAGACATACAATTCACACTTATGGTATTGGGTTCGAATCTTTTTGTGATATAATCAGGATATGTTTCGTGAAGCCATGAAGAATTATAGAAGGAAGCTTTTGCTCCGAGGTGATGTTGTAAACCAATGACAAAAGCATCGTCTGTTAGAATATCTCCATAACCATCAAGCGGTCCGATGTAGGTAATGATTTGTTGTGGAGTATGATAATTTGGAAAGTAATATTTCAAATATTGCAGCCCTTTTTTTATTTCGTTTTCATAATCAGAAAAATCCGAAAATATTTTTTCAGCGGTGTCGTAAATCTTTCTATAAGATCCAATAAATCCATTTACATATTCTTTAGTGGTATCAGCGCTCCATTTTGGATCAGCATTTAAAATAGTGCTGAGGAAATTGGGTCCAAATGTTGGATAATGAGTTAATACTTGAGAAAATTGTTGTTGAAATTGATTGCTGTCTATGGCGAAAAACTCTTTTTCAAACCTTTGTGTACTGATGTTTATGCTTATCTTAGATACATCAGGGTTATTACTGTTATTACAAGAAAAAAAAAGGAATACGATTCCCAAACTTATTACTAAACGCATACAAATGATTTATCTTTACAACTGAATTTTTCAAACAATTAAGTAAAGGTAAACCAAAGAAGTTTATTGTAATTCAGTTTACAATTATTGCAAAACAAATGAAAATATTTTTGGCACAACAAAATTATCACATTGGTAATTTTGAAAGCAACACATTAAAGATTATTCAGGCGATACAAGAAGCTAAGTCAAAGGGTGGCGATTTGATTGTATTCAGTGAACTCTGCATTTGCGGATATCCACCAAGAGATTTCTTATACTTCAATGATTTTATTGAAAAATCCCTTCACAGTATTGAGCGTATTAAAAAAGAAGCCAATGGAATTGCAGTATTGATTGGTGCACCTCAAAAGAATACCTCATCGAAAGGGAAAGCATTGTATAATGCTGCATATTTTTTAGCCGATGGCCATGTTCAACAAATTATTCATAAAACTTGTCTCCCAACTTATGATGTGTTTGATGAAAACAGATATTTTGAACCCGCATCAAGCTGGAATGTGATAGACTATAAAGGCAAAAAAATTGCAGTAACAATTTGTGAAGATATTTGGAATTTAGGTCTTCATCCTTTGTACACTATTTGTCCAATGGATGAGTTGAAAAATCAGCATCCCGATGTGATGATTAATTTGTCGGCATCTCCATTTGATTATACCCATGTTGAAGACAGGCTGGCGGTGATTAAATCAAATGTTAACAAATACAACATCCCACTTTTTTATTGCAATGCCATTGGAAGTCAAACAGAAATTGTGTTTGATGGCAATTCTTTAGTTTTTGATAAACATGCTAATCTCTGTGGAAAATTAAAATCTTTTGAAGAAGATCTACAGTCATTTACATTAACAAACGATGGGCTGATTGAAGAAGGGATACTAGAATCGACCTCAAACATTTCAGCAGCAGAACTGAATCCAGAAAAGATAAATCCAAGTTTGAATATTGAAAGTGTATACAATGCATTGGTGTTAGGCATAAAAGATTATTTCCATAAAATGGGTTTTACAAAAGCAATCATTGGAAGCAGTGGTGGAATCGACAGCGCTGTAACACTTGCGCTTGCTGTTGATGCATTAGGAAAAGAAAATGTGATGGCCGTTTTGATGCCTTCTCCCTATTCTAGTAATCATTCTGTTGATGATGCTGTAGCACTAAGTGAAAACTTGCAAAATCAATATCAAATCATTCCGATAAAAAATATCAATGATACTTTCCTGAAAGAATTGGAGGGGTTATTTACAGGCACATCATTTGGAATTGCAGAGGAAAATTTACAGAGCAGAACAAGAGGAAATTTGTTGATGGCCATTGCAAACAAATTCGGATATATTTTATTGAATACCTCCAACAAAAGTGAACTGGCTACAGGCTACGGAACATTATATGGAGATATGGCAGGTGGATTAGGCGTTTTAGGTGATTGCTACAAAATGCAAGTATATGAACTCGCCAAGTTTATCAATAGAAATGATATAGTTATTCCAATCAATATTATTACAAAAGAACCCAGTGCTGAATTAAGACCTGATCAAAAAGACAGCGATAGCTTACCAGAGTACACTATTTTGGATGATATCCTTTATCAATATATAGAGCAAACAAAGGGTCCAGACGAAATTAAAGCATTGGGTTTTGAATGTGATTTAGTAGACAATATTTTGAAAATGGCGAACAGGAATGAATACAAACGAAATCAATTTTGCCCAATTATTCGCATCTCCCCAAAAGCTTTTGGAGTGGGAAGAAGAATGCCAATAGTTGGAAAATATCTTTCTTAAATTTACACATGCAGGTAACAGTTTATAAATCTACGGGTAGTTGGTATATCGTTAAAAATGAAACGGGCGAAACTTTTAAAGCGCGCATAAAAGGCAAGTTTAAAATCGAAAATATTACCTCAACTAATCCGATTGCTGTTGGAGATATTGTAAATATAGAAAATGAAGAAGATGCTGAAAGTATTGTCATTACTGAGATATTTAAACGTCATAATTACATCAACAGGGTTTCTCCGCATAACAAAAACCAACATCATATTGTTGCTTCCAATCTTGACCAATCGCTTTTGTTTGCAACGATAAAAGATCCTAAAACTTCACTTGGCTTTATAGATCGTTTTCTAATTACTGCTGAAGCCTATCATGTACCGGCGATAATTGTATTCAATAAGATTGATCTTTTATTAGAAAAAGATGTTGCACATTTGGAAACAATCAAAAAAATGTATGAAGACATTGGGTATGTTGTAAAAGCCATTAGCCTGGAGCATCAAAAAGGGTTGACGGAAATAAATGAGTTACTTCAACATAAAACCACGTTACTTTCCGGACATTCTGGAGTTGGAAAATCAACATTTATAAATTATTTATTCCCTGATTTTAAGTTAAAAACACAGGACGTCAGCAGTTGGAGTGGAAAAGGATTACATACCACAACATTTGCAGAGATGTTTGATTTGCCAATTGGTGGTAGAGTTATTGATACGCCAGGAATCAGAGAGCTGGGGTTAGTAGATATTGAAAAAGAAGAGCTTTCTCAATATTATCCAGAAATGCGGGCCTTGATAAATACTTGTCAATTTAATAATTGTATGCACATTAATGAGCCAGGATGTGCTATTAAAAAGGCCGTAAATGATGGCAGCATTTGCACAGAAAGGTATTATAGCTATCTTAATATTCTTGAAACTATAGAGCGGAAGTCGTATTGAAGCTATAGATTAATAAAAACTTTTCCTTCCTTTATATTTTGAATTGCTGCTTGCTTTTATCGCTTTCGGATCTCCTGCTGCAATTTTCTCTGCACCAATAGCAGCGCCACTTGTAGGGCATCCTGTTTTTTCACTTCTTCTAAAAAGGGAACAGCTGTTTAATAACAATAAGAAGGATAATCCAATGCCTATTTTTTTCATCTGCCGAAGTTAATAATTCTTTTTATTTAAACCCGAATTTTGCAGTTGGAATCGTAGTGAGAGGGAAAAAAGCAAAAAAGATGAGTAGTTGAGCCGATTTTTTGGTCGAAAACATAGTAAACTAGGATAAGATCAAAAAATCAAGCAAACGCTTGTCTTTGCAGCATTTTTTCTTGTAATAGAAGTCAACTGCAAAATCTGGGTTACCATAAGTAAAACATCAAAGATCTTTAAACCAGCCACTATATTTAACATAGTTGTCTGCGATTCGATTGATTTCTCCATGGATAAGATTCTCACTGATGTCTTTTACTTTTTT
Organism: uncultured Bacteroidota bacterium; assembly: GCA_903831575.1. Classification (GTDB taxonomy): domain Bacteria; phylum Bacteroidota; class Bacteroidia; order Chitinophagales; family Chitinophagaceae; genus Ferruginibacter. The sequence goes on from CAIKYB010000025.1 coordinate 4,495, forward strand.
CGCTGGAACACCTGCATAAATAGATCCGGATTCAATAATGGTATTTTCTAAAACAACTGCCCCCGCTGCTACAATACTATTGCTTCCTACCACAACATTATCCATTACAATTGCACCCATTCCTATGAGTACATTCTCGTGAATATGACAACCATGAACGATAGCATTATGCCCAATACTAACGTTACTTTCAATAATTGTTTTTGTCTTTTGATAAGTACAATGAATAACAGCACCATCCTGAATATTAACTTTGTTGCCCATAACAATACTGTTCACATCTCCCCGAATGACTGCATTAAACCATACGCTGCATTCATTTCCCATGACAACATCTCCCACAATAGTTGCATTTGGTGCTACAAAACAATTGTCGCCCATTTGAGGACTCACGCCGTTTACAGGATAAATAAAGGCCATAAAAAATATTTTAATAGTGAAAATATAATTGTTAAAAACAGTCAGTATTTGATATTGTATCAATACTATAACTTGCATAAAAATACAATAAAGCAGTATTTCAAAACGAAAGATATTTTTACAGCATTATTTATGAATAACAGACAACTTTTTTTACAACATGTAGGACAAACATCAGCAGCACCATTGTGTTTGAATATTGTAAAAGCAGCAGGCAGTAAAATGTGGGATGCGAATGGTAAGGAATACATCGATTTAATTGCAGGAATTAGTGTGTGTAATATCGGACATCGTCATCCCAGAGTCATTGAAGCTATTAAAAAGCAGGTCGACGATTATTTGCATATTATGGTTTATGGTGAATTTGTTGAAAATCCTCAGGTGCATTATGCATCACTTCTTGCAACACATTTGCCACAGCATTTAAATTCAGTTTTTTTTACAGCAAGTGGAAGTGAAGCTACAGAAGGGGCGATGAAATTGGCTAAACGCTATACTGGGCGTACACAAATGGTCTCTTTCAAAAATTCTTATCATGGAAGTACGCAAGGTGCGCTAAGCGTTATGGGCAGCGAATATTGGCAACAGGCATTTCGTCCTTTATTACCAGGAATTACGCAATTGAATTATAATGAAACAGCAGAATTGGATTGTATTACCAATGAAACGGCCTGTGTGATTGCAGAAACTATTCAGGCAGAAGTAGGGGTAAATAAGCCGCATAAGGACTGGATCAAATCATTGAGAAAAAAGTGTGATGAAACCGGCGCATTATTAATTCTTGATGAGATACAATGTGGCTTTGGCAGAAATGGAACCCTTTGGGCATTTGAACAATTTGATATCACTCCTGATATTTTGTTGCTGGGTAAAGCGCTGGGTGGAGGAATGCCTTTAGGTGCATTTATTTCTGATAAAAAAATAATGGATTCCTTTACCAACAATCCTGTATTAGGTCATATCAATACTTTTGGAGGGCATCCTGTTTCATGTGCTGCCGGCATGGTTGGAATGGAAGTTTTGCTCGAAGAAAAAATTATTGACCATGTGGAATCTAAGAGAAAATTGTTTTTATCATCATTGATTCACCCTTTAATTAAAAATATTAATAGTGTGGGATTAATGATTGCCGTTGAATTTGATAGTTTTGAAACAAATAAAAAAGTAATAGACCTGCTGATTGAAAAAGGCGTTTTCACAGATTGGTTCTTATTTGCACCTCATGCATTGAGAATTGCTCCTCCATTAAATATTAGCGATGGTGAAATTGAAGCATCCTGTAAAATTATATTGCAGGTTTTAGATGGTGTTAGGTGATTTGGTGATTGGTTAATTAAGATGAAAGGTTGATTGGTTGAATAGTTAATTATAATATTCTTTGCCAATAACTTAGTGCCTTTCCGTTTTTGGGCAATCAGTTGTTTTAAAAGTTGAAAATCCAACCTCTGAAACAAATGAAACCTTTGAAACGTTTTTTTAAAAATCCAGCCCCAGAGAAATATATTGTACCGGTCTTCCTTTAAATAAAACCTCCATTGGCCAGCTGATATCGTATTTCACAAAATAGCCAAACAAAGAACTTCTTGCACCAAATCCATATCCGCCAAGAAAAGGACCTAGGCCTTTAGGAATGGTACTTTCTCCATTAACATTTGTATTTGCAGGACGCTTCATGTTTTTATAACTTCCATTCCAAGCGGTACCCATGTCTACAAATTGAGTGATTTGGAAATCATTTAAAAAGGCGTTGCTCACAGTTCTGTTGAAAAAAGTAGAGATAACAGGCAATCTGAATTCACTGTTAATTACAAATGCATTATTCCCGTTAGCTGCATTTTGAATATAACCCCTAAGGTTAACTGCTAATCCTTGAAATGCATAATTGCCATCTGCTGCCGGTGTATTTGATGAATTAAAATAGCGTTCTCTTGTACTGCCTGGAACTTGATTATTACCAAGCATAAGCCAACCGTCTACACCTCCTAAATAGTAAATGAATTTTTGATTGCCCCAGCTAAAATCTCCTGCAGCACGTCCAGCCCAAATAAAATTCTTATAAATAGGATAGTAATACCTCGCATCAAATCCGAAATTAAAAGTGGTTGGTCCAAGACCTGTTTTTAAATTACTAACCTGGCGATTCCAATCAATGTATGCTTTGTATCGTAAGCCATTCCAGGTATTAGTGGCTTTATTCAGACAATTATCATGAACATATTCAAGATGCGTTACAGAATATAGTGTTTTATCATCTTCAACTAACGAGCTGAATTGATCTACTGATGCAACTGATAATTTATCAGACCTGATGCCAGTTGTCAATCGAATACTTTTTACTGCATCAAACGGATAAGAAATATTTGCCTGGTAGATGTTAGTAAACATTTTTGCAGGGTATGGACCATATTGATTTCCATATTGATCAATCAATCCTGCGCTAGTTCCCAATACATTGCGATAATACGTAAATCCCCAGTCCAGTCTTCTTTTATAGTTTTGATAACTAACCAGCCACTCATTGTCTTTTAAATTTGTTCCAACTTTAAAGCCACCTGTAATTCTTTTGTCTTCCATTAAATCTGATGTGCCTAAAGTAATTAATCCATTTAATGGCGTATTGCTGCTTAGCATAATTGGCCCGTAACCTCCACCGTAAGGTTGGTATTTATTAAATAAAACAGTGGTGTTAAAAGCGGCTGATCCAAAATCAGCCGAGAATTTGAGTGGTTTGTATTTGTATAATTTTGCACGGTAAAGTACATTATCAGTTGTATTTAGAGGAGTGCTTTTTACTGTATTCCCTAAAGCATTTGTATCTTTTTTCTCTGCACCAAATTCTGTTTGAAACAATTCTTCTTTATTAGTTGGCACAACAACATTTGTAATATTTGTTGCAGGTTTTACGGTTGTAATTTTGCTTTCTCTCATTAATTTCTTAGAAAATTCAGTAGGTTGTGCGGTGATGTTTCTTTTGTTCAGGGTGATTTCATCCACCTTTAATTTGTATAAATTCTTTTGATCTCCATCACGTGTTACTTCACTCAGCATTCTTTCGTCTCCTGCTGATCTTGTTTCGGCAAGATTGGTTTGATAATTGGTTAATGGAAAGCTGTAGGAAGAATCTGCAGACATTGTAACGATTGCAACGGAATCAACTTGGTCTTTCTTTTGTACCCGAAGTGTACTGTCGATTTCTTTTTGAGACGGGTTTCTCAAAATATCTGTACCAACTAACACTAACGTATCAACGCCCAGTTTCTTTGTAGTAAAAAATCCTGCATAACGATTTGCAATACCATTTTCATCACTAACAAAGGTGAAGTGGTTGGTATTATATTGGGCAGGATATCTTGCATTGCCATATTTCAAATCGGTAAGTTGCGTAATTTGATTTAGTTCGGGCTTGTCACCAAAGTTGGTAATCATAAAAATATTGAATCGCTTATCGGACGGCAAAACGCTATCTGAAGTGTTAGCTGATGCAGATGGTCTGTTGCTTGCAAAAAGGATTCCGGTTTTATTTGGAAAGGTTACAAATGAGGCATCCAAATTATCATAAACGTCATTGGTAATTTGTTTTACTTTTTCTTTTTCAAGATCTAGGGTATAAATATCTGTATGTCCATTTTTTACAGCAGAAACTAATAAGGTTCGGCTATCCAGCATGTACTTCACATCTTGTATCTGGTCAAATTTATCTGTAAGGTCAATCTTGTATTGTTTATAATCTTTAACCACATCATAAACGAATAGTTTTAATCGCCCATCTTCTGCATAAACTACGGAAATCCTCGTTCCTTTTGGATCCCAGGCCATCATGGGGTAATTGGGATTCATTTGATTTTCAAAAGTTCTTACACCGTATTTTATTAAAGTTTTGTTTTCATAATCATCATTCAGGATTACTCGTACAATTCCTTTTTTAAATTGAGTGACTACATAAGAATTGTTTTTCTTGTTAGGATTAACATTAAACCTGTAATAATTTAATCTTGGACTGATATCAAATCCATCAATGAAATTTCCTTTCGGGTAGGCCTTTCTTCGAGTAATATCTTTGGAATATTTATCATCCTGGTATTCCATGAATTCAGCCGTGAGGGCTTTGAATTTCTTATTGGTAATTTGCAAACTTGCTTTATTCAAATTTTTATAAGTTCTGGCCAGGTAAAGAAAGTAAGTCACATTTTCCTTCTTGTATTTTTCTTCAATAAAATACCAAAAAGCATGACCAGTTAACAAAGGGTTTTTAAAACTCAGTTTTGAAAATTTTGAATAGTTGCCGCTAAGGATTTCGCTTTTTAATTCATCATCCAAATTGGTATTCCAATGCTCTCCAAGATATGCAGTGTAGCCATCAGTGAGCCATTTTGGTAAGTCAAGCAATGCTTGATTACTCGCTACTTCGCCAATATCATCGCCAAACAAAACATTTTTTGTAATAACATCTGCAATACCTTCACGTACCTGGTTTTTCAAATGTTCATGATTGCCATCAAAATACACCAGCATTTTATTGTTGACCAATTTTGTATTGCCTTCTGCATTTAAAAAATCAGATTGAAGTCCGATATTTGTTTGTAGATAATCAGTATAATTATTGTATAAAATAATATTTGCTCTGCGTTGAAGACTATATTCCGCTTCTGCTTCAATACTAGGTAATTCTTTTTCTGCCAGTTGAAGGGCATATTTTGCTAATTCCTGTCCATTTGCATAAAAGTAAACATTGAAATTTTCAGTTTGATAATATTGCCATTTCAGTTTTTTAAACTGGACCCTGTTATTACCAAACGTAACCGCGTTTACCTGAGCAAAAATATTTGTAGTAGTGAAAGAGATTAAAAAGAGAGGAATAAAAAATATTCTACAGAACTTTGTCATACGCTAATATTAAAATTGAATACTAAATTAGTTGATTAACCTTAATCATTAAAATACAATTTACAAAAGTATGATTACTGTCAAAGTTTTCGAATTCAGTCCCATTCAGGAGAACACTTATTTATTGTATAATGAAGCTAAAAACTGCATAATCATTGACCCCGGTTGTTATACACAAGAAGAGAGAGATGAGTTGTATCAGTTTATAAAATCAAATGAATTGATTCCGATGTTGCTGTTAAATACACATGGTCATTTAGATCATGTCTTTGGAAATAAATTTGTTGCAGAAACTTTTCAATTAATTCCACATATCCATCCCTTAGAAAAGGAGCTCTTGGCATACGCACCAGTTAGTGGCTTGATGTACAATTTACCATTTGACCATTACGAAGGTGAATTGATTTATCTAGAAGCGGGGCAGTCCATCATTTTGGATACAGATGAATTAAAAGTTCTTTTTACTCCGGGCCATAGTCCTGGCAGCGTTAGTTTTTATTGCGAAAAGCAAAATTTTGTTATAAGTGGCGATGTATTGTTTAAAAATAGTGTGGGTAGAACCGATTTACCTGGTGGAAATCATGAAATATTGATACAAAGTATTAAAAACCAGTTACTTGTATTGCCTGAAGATACGGTTGTGTATAGTGGTCATGGGGTGAAAACTACGATTGGGGAGGAGAAAAGGGGGAATGGGTATTTGGCGTAGTGTATTCAATATATTATTACCCGACCGTTTGACACAACTCCACCAGCACACCATTGGTTTCTTTAGGATGTAAAAAACAAACTAACTTATTATCGGCCCCCATTTTAGGTGTTTCATTTAAAAGAACGAAACCTTCTTTCGAAAGTCTTTCCATTTCTGCAAGTATATCAGTTACTTCGAAAGCGATATGGTGCAACCCTTCGCCCTTTTTTTCAATAAACTTATGGATTACCCCATTTTCAGTGGTACTCTCCAATAACTCAATTTTAGTTTGGCCAACCTGAAAGAACGCCGTATTTACTTGTTCTGAAGTTACAGATTCGGTTTTATAGCAATTGGTATTCAGTAGTTTTTCAAATAATGGGATGGATGTTTTCAGTGTTTTTACAGCGATACCGATGTGTTCGACCTGTTGCATAAGTTTTTATTTACGAAATGCGTTAAATAAGGTTTTTTTCATTCTTTAATATGGACAAGATAAAACCTTTTATAGTAATTTCGCGTTATACTATTTTAATAAATAAACTCATTATATTTTATGTTGAAATTACCTATTTATTTGGATAACAATGCGACTACACCCATGGATCCGAGGGTTTTGGAAGCGATGACGCCTTATTTCTTACAACATTTCGGAAACGCCGCAAGTCGTAACCATCCATTTGGCTGGGAGGCAGAGGAAGCGGTGGATTATGCCCGCGAACAAGTGGCAAAATTGATTGGCGCAGATCCAAAAGAAATTATTTTTACTTCAGGTGCTACAGAAGCTGACAATTTGGGCATCAAGGGTATTTTTGAAATGTATGCTTCAAAAGGAAATCATATCATTACTGCAACAACAGAACACAAAGCGGTTTTAGATACCTGTAAACATATTGAAAAGCAAGGCGGAGAAGTTACTTATCTCCAAGTAAAGCCCGATGGTTTAATTGATCTGGCTGAACTGGAAGCTGCAATAAAACCTACTACGATTCTTATTGCCATCATGTATGCCAATAATGAAATCGGCACGGTAATGCCAATTAAAGAAATAAGTGCTATTGCCCGTAAACACGGCGTTTTAGTCTTTACTGATGCCACTCAGGCCGTTGGAAAAATTCCAGTTGATGTAAATAAAGATGGCATAGATTTAATGTCGTTTACGGCGCACAAAATGTATGGTCCGAAAGGTGTTGGTGCGCTTTATGTTCGTAGAAAAAATCCAAGAGTAAAAGTAACCGCACAAATGGACGGTGGCGGCCACGAACGCGGAATGAGAAGCGGAACATTGAATGTGCCAGGCATTGTTGGTTTTGGAAAAGCTTGCGAATTGTGCATGTTAGATATGGAAGCAGATACACTGCACATCATTAAATTAAGAGACAAATTGGAAACTGAGTTATTGAAATTAGAAGAAGCGTATGTAAATGGAAGCAGAGAGCACCGTTTGCCACATGTAGCCAATATTTCATTTAAACATGTAGAAGGAGAGGGCTTATTGATGGGCTTTAATAAAAATATTGCATTAAGTTCAGGTTCAGCTTGTACTTCAGCATCATTGGAGCCTTCATATGTATTGAAAGCGCTTGGATTAGGAGACGACTTGGCACACAGTTCATTGCGTTTTGGTTTGAGCAGGTTTACAACGGAAGAAGAAATTGATTATACTATAAAAGCCATTAGTGATACGGTTCTCAAACTTAGAGAAATGAGTCCACTTTGGGAAATGTATAAAGAGGGGATAGACCTAGATTCAATAGAATGGGCAGCGCACTAAATTTCAACATTTAAAAGTAATTTTTTTCAAATAAACTAATCATCAAATTTTCAAATTAACAATATGGCATATTCAGAAAAAGTTATCGATCATTATCAGAATCCCAAAAATGTTGGAACCCTTGATAAAGCAAGTAAAAGTGTAGGAACCGGTCTAGTAGGCGCTCCTGAATGTGGAGACGTTATGCGTTTGCAAATCGAAGTGAATCATGAAACAGGTATGATTACTGATGCAAAATTCAAAACATTTGGCTGTGGTTCGGCAATTGCATCATCTTCTTTGGCTACAGAATGGCTTAAAGGAAAGAGTGTAGATGAAGCGCTTAAAATTGATAATATGTCAATTGTTGAGGAATTAAATTTGCCCCCTGTAAAAATACATTGTTCAGTTTTGGCAGAAGATGCCATCAAAGCTGCCATCAATGATTACAGAGAAAAAAATGGTATGGAAAAAATCAAATTTGAAGAAAGTGTAATTCACTAATTCTAATTTATAAAATGATAGCAACAGATAATAGCATTTACATAAGCGACAAAGCCAAGTCTAAAGTTATTCAATTGATGAAAGATGCCGGTGTAGATTCGGACGCCTCTTATTTCCTTCGCGTAGGCGTAGTAGGTGGTGGATGCAGCGGCTTAAGTTACAAACTCGATTTTGACAATGAAGTTAAACCGATGGACCAGGTATTTGAGGATAAGGGAATGAAGATTGTAACCGATCTGAAAAGTTTCTTATACCTTGTCAATACTGAACTGGAATTCAGCGATGGATTAAATGGGAAAGGGTTTTATTTCGATAATCCGAATGCAAGCAGAAGCTGCGGTTGTGGTGAAAGCTTCGCTGTTTAAAATCTATAACTTCATATTATAATAGTTATCGACCTTCCTTTTTCGGAAGGTTTTTTTAAAATTGGATAAAAAACATAATTGATTTTATGAATTTTGTTCCTCTTTTTGTGTTGTTTTTCTTTTTCTACAAGAAAAAAGTTTATTTTTATTTAGATTCATTATTAAAAACCAATTTTTATATCATAGTTTTCTTTTGAAAAATTTAAAGACCCATTTATTAATGAAAATAGGCACTTCAATTTTTTTTCTTTTTTTTCTTATAAATATTACAGCTTTTTCGCAATCCACTGCATTTGTCGATAGTTTTAATCGTGTATCAGTAACTCCTGGAGGCACCCCATCAATTTCATATACCCCAAGTTATTCAGGCAATGGATTAATTAATACTTCAATGGTAAGTTCACCCGATGCTGTGCTTAAATTTTCATCTGGAACTTCTGCTGGCAGATCTATTTTAATGGGGCCTTTAAGTAGTTTCACTGCTGGCGTCCTCAATACTACTTTAAAAAGTACTGCAGGTTTAATTACTTGGACCTTTAATATGCGTCAGGATAGAGGATCGGCATCGGTTACTTCCCTTTCAGGTTTTGATGATCCGTCAGTTTCGCCTAAGTATGGTATAGCAACAATACTTGTTTGTAATAAAACAAATCCCTTAGATACATCTGCCAAAGGTTATGCAGTAGTTATGGGTGAAACTGGCGATGATACTACCTATGATCTTATTAGTTTCAGAGGTGGATTAATAAAAAATAGTAATTGTACAAGGATTATTAAAGGAATGTTTTTGAATTATTTCAAAGATATGGTAAGTATAAAAGTTACTTACAATCCAAGTGATAATAAATGGAACATGTATCAGGCAGACGGCATGAATTCGAGTTATGATGCTTTTCCAGACCCTGCTTTAATTTCAAGTTCAACTCTTGGATCAGTGGTAAACAATAGTTTAGTAGATACTGTGATGACCAATTTTGGTTTCTTGTGGAATTATGGTTCAACAATAGATCAAAATGCATATTTTGATAATTTCAAATTGGTAGTTAACAAACCAGACATAAAAATCACTTTTCCAACATCTGCTATTTTGAATGATTTTATATATGCAGGAGCGGGACCATCCGCCTCGCAGTTTTTTACAATTTCAGGACACTATCTATCAGCAAATGTAACAGTTACTCCTCCAGCAAATTTTTTAATTTGCGCAACTTTTAATGGGACTTTTGTGTCTACTCCAATTAACATTACAAAATCTGGAGATAGTATTTCTTCGGCAATCATCTATGTGAAACTAAAAGGTTCTCTTGCAATAGCAAACTACAGTGAAACGATAACGGTTTCATCAATTAATGCTCTATCAAAAACAGTAACATGTAATGGATCTGTGATTGCTTTTTCGGGCACCCCTACTATAACATTCACTCCAAGTGCTGTTCCAATTCCAATTGCATTAACGTTTCCTGCTACAGAATTTAAAACCAATTCCGATTATCAATCATTTCGGGTATCTGGCACAAATTTAGGAGCAGGAACTGTTGTTACTTTTACAACAACTAATAATTTTTTTGTAACTGCACATACATTAGATAATTATGGTTTTCCAGTCAACCAATCTCTTTCAGATACTTTAATTGCAGATCCCAATGGAATTATTTCTGGCCATTATGTGTATGTGTTATATTTTCCCAATGAACAAGCTTCTGCAAATGCAGTTTCCGCTATTGATTCTCTTGGTTATCAAAGTGGTACTTTAAATTATACCGTTGGTACAAATGCGCCTCTTATAGCGGCTAATCTGAAAGGGAAAATTGCAAGTTATTATTTTAGAGGGGCAGCAAATGCAGCAAATACAAAGTTAACGCTTGTGACAAATTGGTCAGCTGATAAAACGGATTTAGCAAAATGGGCTTTTACTTCAGGTTCGCCATCCAATCCTTTTGCAATACCAGGTGTAAATTTTAAAATTATTAGTACTGGGTATCAGGCCACAGCTGGTAATATTTCTGGCAGCAATGTTTCATCATCTACATCAAATGTTTTTAATATTTCAGGAGCTGGATCTAAATTAGTAATAGGAGATCCAGCTTTTTCTGCTATTAGCTTCACTTTTCCATATCAGGCAAATCGTAAAATAAATGGTATTATAGATATTGATTCAGCATTAACAGGGAGTAATAAAATCTATTATAAGGATACTGCGTTGCCTCCATTTACTTTCGGTACAATGTACAAAGCATCTGAATTTCATTTTCAGGCAACTAACAATATTAATACAAGTGCATCTTTCGGGAAGTTATTTATTGATGTAGATACTTTAACTATAAATGCTTCACCCTCAATACAAACATCATTAACAGTGTCATCAGGCGCTACCCTTGTAACTCCCAATGCGGGAAGTTTCTGCAAAATAAATATGCTTAGCGGATCATCTGATACTATTAATGGCAAAATTAATATTCAAAATACAGCTGGGCTATCTTGTGGAAAGTGCACACCCAATAGTATTGGTGCAGTTTTTAATTTTACTGATGCCAATCCTAATATGATTTTTGGATCTAATTCCGTTGTTCAGTATGCAAAATCAAATCCACAAAGTATTCAGCCGTGGCCATATCAAAATATTGAAGTTACAGGAGCAAATACTAAAACAGTTGAGACTACGGGTGGGAAAACCACCATTGCATCTGTTGCCAATAAATTAACGGTTGGACCGGGAACAACACTTGCCATTCCCTCAGACAATTTAACGCTTAAATCTGATTCGTTAAAAACAGCAATGTTGATGCCCTGTACAGGAACAATCACAGGGAAGGTAACAGTCGAAAGATTTATTCGCACTAAAAAAGCCTGGAGACTATTATCGTCTCCTACTAAACATGACGCACAAACGATAAGGCAATCATGGATGGAGGGAGGAGCTTTGAATAGTAATCCCAATCCTGGATTTGGTATTCAATTAACTTCTAATCGATCTTCTTGGCAAGCAGATGGATTTGACGCATTAAGTAATGCGCCTTCAATAAAGTATTTGGATTCATCTACAAATAATTGGTTAGGGCTTTCCTCCACTAATTTGAATTTTGAAAACGGTAAAGCATACATGACTTTTGTAAGAGGCAACAGAACTGTTACCGCATTCGGTCAAACACCAACCTCAACTGTTTTAAGAGAAAAGGGATCTTTAAATATTGGAGATATTACGATCTCTCCATTGGGGCCGATATCTGGCAATAAATATGTTGCAGTTGGAAATCCCTATGCTTCAGCTGTAAATATTGCTGAAGTGATTAGAACTAATAGTACTAGTCTTGATCCCTATTATATTCTTTGGGATCCAATGCTGGCTGGCCTTAAAGGGCTAGGTGGATATCAAACTGTAACAATTCGTGCTAACGGCACACTTTCGTTAGCACCAGGGTCAGGAAGCTATAGTGCTGGGGTAGCTAATCTTGAATCTGGACAGGGCTTCATCGTCCATACAACATCAGGCTCCTTTGGCTCAATGACTTTTTATGAAACCAACAAATTAGATTCGAGCAGATTAGTTTCAAGAATACCAAGTACAAGCCCCTCTATTAGAAACAATTTATACAAAATTCAAAATGGGGAAACAGCATTGTTCGATGGAGTCTTGAATATTTATGACAGCAGTAGTTCCAACCAAATAGACGCTACAGATGCACTCAAGTTGTTTAATCCAAGTGAAAACATTGCGATAAAAACAAATGGGAAATTCATTGCTATTGAGAATCGAGAATCTTTAATAAATACAGATACTATATTTTATAATTTATCAAATCTTCAAATCGCGGATTATCGTTTTGAATTTACACCGGAGTATACTAGTGATTTAGGCTTAGAAGCTTTTCTGGAAGACACTTACCTTAATACACAAACGCCTGTTAGTTTAGCTGACATCACTCCTATAGATTTTGCTGTTACCAATGATCCTGGGTCTTATAACCCTGAAAGATTCAGACTGGTTTTTAAATTGTTGAGAACGGTTCCAGTAACGGTTATCAATATACGAGCAGAAAGGGAACAAAAAAACATTTTGGTTTCATGGAATGTAGCTAATGAAATAAATATCCATCATTATGAAATAGAGAGGGCAGCGGATGGGAATCATTTTGTGCAATTAGGATCAATAACTGCGGTAAATACTTCCTTGTATAATTGGCTGGATGAGCATTCGTTGGCAGAAAATAATTATTATCGCATCAAAAGTGTTGGCAATAATGGAGCAGTTCAATACAGTAAAATTGTAAAAGTAAATAGCACAGCTGTAGCGCCAGGGTTAAGCATTTTTCCAAATCCTATTGCAGTTGATCGAATCATACGTTTTTCCGCAATGGGTCTTTCAAAAGGGGTTTATTGCATGGAAATTTATAATGATTTGGGTCAAAAAATTGCTTCCAAGAAAAATAATTTTGATGGTATCAATAATGCTGTTGATTGGAAATTGGAACAACAATTGCCTTCAGGAAAATACTCCCTACAAATATTCAACTCCGAAATGAAGCGTAAAGCCAGTTTTTTATTGCTTCAATAATTTTCTACCAAAACTGACAAAGCCCCTACATCTTTTATATGATCATATTGGATAGTAATGTCATTCCAGTTTTTCTTCAATTTATTCTTTTCCATTTTATTTTTTGTTTAATCTGAAAGTGTCACAAATAATAATATTATAATTTGTTAAGAAGCTGTTAACAAGGAATAATTATTTTATAACTAATTTAGTTTCAATTACCTTGTTACCTTGATTTGTGAAGCTGTACTCTAATTTGTTTAAAAGAATACATTTTATACGCTTTAAAAATTTAACAAATAGTTTCAACATTCTAAATAATTAAATTTTAAAAAAAAACTAAAAATGAGAAAGACTTACGTTTTATTGCTTCTTCTAGTATTTTCACTAACATCGTATTTTATTATTAGTTGTAGACATGAGCCACCTGCGGTATTAGTTAATTATATTTTTACTTATGGTCCATGGTCTGCTTGTACAAATGGAGCTGAAACAAGAACGTATACATCAAATCCAAATGATGGCACACCTCCTGCTGATAGTATTTTAAGAACATGCACTGATTATACATTTACTTATGGTTTATGGTCTGCTTGTACAAATGGGGCTGAAACAAGAACATTTACTTCAAACCCAAATGATGGCACACCTCCTGCTGATAGTATTTTAAGACCATGCACTGATTATACATTTACTTATGGTTTATGGTCTGCTTGTACAAATGGAATTCAAACAAGAACATTCACTTCAAACCCAAATGGAGGAACACCTCTTCCAGATAGTGTTTCAAGAACATGTACAGCACCTCCAACTAATTGTACATTTACATATAGTGCATGGAGTAGTTGTGTATCAGGCCATCAGGCAAGAACAGTTATTGGATCAAGTCCTTTAGGCTGTACGGGAACTCCACCAGCAGACAGTCTTTCAAGAACATGTACAGCACCTCCAACTAATTGTACATTTACATATAGTGCATGGAGTAGTTGTGTATCAGGCCATCAGGCAAGAACAGTTATTGGATCAAGTCCTTTAGGCTGTACG
>CAIKYB010000026.1 GCA_903831575.1 uncultured Bacteroidota bacterium
ACGTACAGAATAGATTCAATGGACGTAGACGGATTAGATTCATCAAGAGTAATTGTGGTACAATACTTAAGTGATGTAGCTGCGGGAACGGATAGTGTACGTTGTTCATATAAATCAGATTGCGGAACAGGAGCGGTAGCGAAAGTGAAAGTTCCACTTCTTGCAGCGTTGGCACAGCCAGCAGCTCCAACAGCAGTTACTGCTACAGCAGTGGTAACGAATGTATGTTATGGTAGAAAAGTACGTTACTCAGTTCCGGCGCTTATTAGTTCAACAGCCACAGCTGCACGTGCTACCTCATACAACTGGTCGTTTGTAGGAAGTGTGTTACACGCAACGCTTGGTACTTCATACGTAATAGATTCGATGGACGTGGACGGATTAGATTCATCAAGAGTGATAGTGGTAAGATACTTATTGAATGTAGCTGCGGGAACGGATAGTGTACGTTGTTCATATAATTCAGATTGCGGAACAGGAGCGGTAGCGAAAGTAAAAGTGCCACTTCTTGCAGCAATACTTAACTGTCCTCCGATTTCGGGCAACATCCCAGTGAGCAAAGCTCCATCGGTAGTAACCCCAATCGAGTCAATGAGTGTGAAATTGTTCCCGAATCCAACGACAAGCAACTTCAACTTGCAGGTAGTAACGGCAGGAAAGGAAGAGATTACGGCAAGGGTGTTGGATATCCAGGGCAGATTCATTCAATCGGTAAAGGTTGCTCCAAATCAAACCTTGAGTTTAGGTTCAGCGTTGAAAGCTGGTGCATACTTTATTGAAGTGAGACAAGGCAAGGAAGTGAAGACTACGAGAGTAATGAAGTTTTAATACTGGTTTGCTTTAAGTTATTTTAATCGCTAGCCCACCATTTAAATGGTGGGCTAGCTTGTTAATAAAACAACTTCTCATATTTTATTAACAATTCAACAATTATATTCATGAAGGTCTAAGCAATTTTTTCGTCATTCAAAAAAAATGAACAAAATCGTCTCTAAATTGTAATAGTATATTATATTACTAGTTATGAATTCATTTACAATAAAAGATCTTGAAAATCTATCTGGAGTAAAAGCCCATACTTTGAGAATATGGGAGCAACGTTATAGTTTTTTAAAACCCAACCGCACTTTTACTAATATTCGCTATTACTCAAATGAGGAATTAAAAAACATATTAAATATTGCATTGCTAAATAAATATGGGTTTAAAATATCTCATATTGACAAGATGACTAAAGAGGAAAGAAATGAAAAAACACTTTCTCTCAATCAACATGAAGCACAGCAGGAAAGAGTGGTGAATGAATTGGTTGAATACATGGTAAATCTTGATTCCCTTTCTTTTGAAAACACACTTACAAATTATATTCAGATAAAAGGAATTGAGTGTACCATTACAGATATCATTTTTAGCTACATGGAAAAGATTGGAATATTATGGCTTACCAATCATATCAATCCTGCACAAGAGCATTTGGTGACGAATATTATCCGACAAAAATTAACTGTAGGGATTGATAATATCACGCCTCTTGTTAGTGCCAATAAAACAATATTGTTGTTCCTCCCCGAAACAGAGTATCATGAATTGGGGCTATTATTTATGTATTATCTACTTAAAAAAAGAGGCGTTAATGTCATTTATTTAGGATGTAATGTCCCCTTGGCTGATGTAGGATATGTAGTCAATGTAAAAAAGCCAGATTATCTTTATTGTCATATTACTAGACCTGGTCAAAGTTTTAACCTTGATAAATTTTTAGCAAATATTTCAAAAAATCTCTCCTCGACACCTTGTATCATTTCCGGCCAAATCATTCAGAATTGTAAAAAGAAGATTCTAAAACCGGTAATCTTCAAGAGGAATATAACAGAAGTCATGGATTTTATTTCTAATTTGTAGAAGAAAAATAAAATTTTTTTAAACAAAACAATGCCTTTTCATTTTTTTCTGTTTAGCTTTATCTAAATAAAAGTTAAACAAGATGTCTACACAAGAATTTGAAAAAGTTGTGATTGCAAATTCATCCTTTTTAAAACCATTTGCTTTTACATTAACCAGAGACAAAGAATCAGCGAAAGATCTTACACAAGAGACTTTATACAAAGCACTTGCCAATAAAGAAAAATATAATGTTGGTACAAATGTAAAAGCATGGATGTATACTATAATGCGAAACATTTTTATCAATGATTATCGCAAAAAGACAAGACAAAATATCGTTTTTGACAATACTTCGAATGATTTTTTATTGGATCATAATCAAAAGACTGTGGTGAATTTGGCCGAGTCAGAAATGAAATTAAAAGAAATAAAAACTGCCATTCAAGGCCTTCCAGACATTTTTAAAAATCCCTTAGTTTTATATTTTGAAGGATATAAGTACAATGAAATATCGGATTATCTCCAAGAACCATTAGGAACAGTAAAAAGTAGAATTCATTTTGCCCGAAAACTATTAAAAGCAGAAATAAGCAGGTACTGACGAAAAAAAGCTTCTCATTTTTTTTAAATATCTTTCCATCGTGAAAAAAGTAGTTATTATAGGAAGTGGTTTTTCAGGAATGTCTACCGCTTCTTTTATGGCCCAACAAGGTTGGGAGGTCGTAGTTTTAGAAAAACAATCTACGCCAGGTGGAAGAGGAAGAGTTTTTTCTAAGGATGGCTTTCTCTTTGATATGGGACCAAGTTGGTATTGGATGCCAGATGTTTTTGAAAGGTATTTCAATTCATTTGGAAAAAAAGTTTCCGACTATTATGATTTGATAAGACTGGATCCTTCCTATCGAGTTTATTATAATGATGGCCCGATAGATATTCCAGCAAATTATGAAGAATTAAAAAAAGTATTTGAGGATATAGAATTAGGCAGCGGAAATCAATTAGATCTTTTTTTAAAAGAAGCAGCTTATAAATATCAGGTAGGGATAAATAAATTGGTTCATAAGCCGGGAAGAAAAATCGCGGAGTTCTTTGATTTGGATTTAGCGAAAGGGTTGTTTAAACTAGACGTATTTACATCGATGGAAAAACACGTACGTAAATATTTTAAACATCCTAAATTGATTCAATTAATGGAATTCCCAGTCCTTTTTTTAGGAGCTCTTCCGGCAGATATTCCGGCGCTGTATAGTTTAATGAATTATGCAGATATAAAACTCGGCACCTGGTATCCTAAAGGAGGAATGTGCAATATTGCAGATGCGATGTATAAATTAGCATTGGAGCTGGGTGTAAAATTTCAATTTAATACTGACGTTACTAAAATAGAAGTTCTAAACAAGAGGGCTAAAAAAGTGATTGCCTCTACGCGTAATAATGATAATGAAATAAGTATTGAATTTGATGCGGATGTTGTTGTTGGTAGTGCTGACTATCATTTTATTGAAACTCAATTATTGGATCAAGAAAACAGAAGTTATACAAATGAATACTGGGATAAAAGAGTAATGGCGCCATCTTGTTTGTTGTATTATATTGGATTAAATAAGAAGCTAACTAATATTACTCATCATTCTTTATTTTTTGATGTTGATTTTAACCAGCATGGGCATGAAATTTACACTAAGCCACAATGGCCATCAGCACCCTTGTTTTATGTAAGTGCTACTTCTGTTACAGATGATACAGTAGCCCCAAATGGTTGCGAGAATTTATTTTTTCTTATTCCTATTGCTGCAGGATTAGAAGGAGATGATGAAAAGTTAAGAGAAGAATATTTCGATAAAATTGTTGCTAGGTATGAATATTTTACCGGACAAGAAATTAAAGATGCCATTGTTTATAAAAAATCATATGGGGTATCTGATTTCAAAAAAGATTACAATGCATTTAAGGGGAATGCATATGGATTGGCTAATACATTGATGCAAACATCTATTTTGAAGCCATCATTAAAAAGTAAAAAAGTCAGTAATTTGTTTTACGCTGGACAATTAACTGTTCCGGGACCTGGAGTTCCACCATCATTGATTAGCGGAGAAGTTGTAGCAAATGAAATTAATAAAAGCTATAAATAAAGTTAAGGTATGATGCATCTTTTTGATAAGGTAAGTAGCCAATGCAGTCAGATAACCACTGAAAGATATAGTACATCTTTTAGCAGTTCTATACGACTACTTCATAAAGACTTGCACGAACCTATATATAATATATATGGATTTGTCAGGTTTGCAGATGAAATTGTTGACACTTTTCATGAATATGACAAAATTGAGTTGTTACAAGAATTTAAAAAAGAGACCTACAATGCATTTGATCGTGGTATAAGTCTTAATCCTATCTTAAACAGTTTTCAAAAAGTAGTCAATCGTTATAATATTAATAAAGAATTAGTAGGAGCATTTTTTGCAAGTATGGAATCCGATTTGCATAAAAAAACTTATGACTTAGATGGCTATCATAAATATATTTATGGTAGTGCAGAAGTTGTTGGCTTGATGTGTTTGTATGTTTTTTGTAACGGGGATAAAAATCAGTATGAATCATTAATGCCTTATGCCAGAGCGTTAGGATCAGCTTTTCAAAAAATAAACTTCCTTAGAGATGTAAAGGCAGATTCGCAATCTTTAAATCGTGTTTATTTTCCTAATGTGGATTTTAATAATTTCACTTCTCAAGTAAAAAATGAAATAGAAAGAGACATAGAATCAGATTTCAAGAAAGGATTCGAGGGCATTTTATTATTGCCTAAAAAAGCAAGATTTGGTGTTTACGTTGCTTATCAATATTATGTTTCTCTATTTGATAAAATTAAAAAAACCGAACCAAATAGTTTATTAGAAAGTAGAATTCGTATTCCTAATTATTCCAAAGCTATAATTGTCATGAATGCCAGGCTAAGAAGTCAGTTAAATATTTTATAGGCCGAAATAAAAGAAAGGGTAGAATTATATCATCATAAAAATTCTGTATGATTTCCAATTGCTTAATTTATAAAGGCCACTTTGTTAAGTTTCAGCATATTAATTAATTAAAATGGGATCACGAAAAGTAGTAATTATTGGAAGTGGAATAGCTGGAATGTCTACAGCAATCAGGCTAGCAGTACAAGGCTTTGAAGTAAATGTTTATGAATCTAATGATTACCCTGGTGGGAAAATAACTTTTTTTGAAAAAGATGCTTATCGATTTGATGCAGGCCCTTCCTTATTTACACAGCCAAAAAATATTGAAGAGTTATTTCTTTTGGCAGGTGAATCCATAAAAGATTATTTTAATTATACTCCTGTGGAAGTTGCTTGTACTTATTTCTTTGAAAATGGAAAAAAAGTAGTTGCCTATACAGACAAAGAAAAACTAGCTAAAGAATTTGAAGACCAGCTTGGTGAAAATCCATCTCGGATAAAAGACTACTTATCGGCAGCAGAGAAACTTTATCATAACATTGGCACTATTTTTTTAAATTTTTCTTTACACAAGCGTAATACCTGGTTGCATCCAAGAATTTTAAAAGCTATTTCCACTGTAAAATCTGCGTATCTTTTTAGCTCACTAAACAATTACAATAAATCAAAATTCAAATCAGCAGAGGCTGTTCAGATTTTCAATCGCTTTGCTACTTATAATGGCAGCAATCCATTTAAAGCGCCGGGCATGTTGAGTTTGATCCCACATCTAGAAATAAATCAAGGAACATTTTACCCAAAAGGTGGCATGATAAGTATAACAGATGCGTTGCATAAATTGGCGGTAAAGAAGGGGGTAACTTTTCACTTTAATCATAAGGTTGAAAAAATCATTCATCAAGATAAGAAGGTGAATGGTATTATAGCAAATGGTAAAATTATTGAGGCAGATATTGTGGTCAGTAATGGTGATGTTTATTATACTTACAAAAATCTGTTGAATCATGTATCACAAACTAATAAATTATTAAAGCTTGAAAGAAGCAGTAGCGCATTGATATTTTATTGGGGAATAAAAACATCGTTCAGTCAATTAGGGTTACATAATATTTTGTTCAGCAAAAATTACGAGCAAGAATTTGATCATCTTTTTAAAACAAGCACCTTAACTAATGATCCGACTATTTACATCAACATTACTTCTAAAATGGAAAGCAATCAAGCGCCAGCAGGTTGTGAAAACTGGTTTGTTATGATTAATGCTCCTGCAAATGTCGGTCAGGACTGGGATTCGCTGGTAAACGAAACTAGAAAGTCGGTTGTAGAAAAGATTAACCGTATCCTACATACAAACATTCAAAATTATATTGAATCAGAAACTATAATGGATCCTATTCTTATTGAAAAAAATACAGGAACGTTTAAAGGGTCATTATATGGGACAAGTTCTAATGCTATATTTGCTGCATTTTTTCGCCCAGCGAATTTTAATCCTGAAATAAAAGGACTATATTTTTGCGGCGGCACTGTTCATCCTGGAGGCGGCATTCCACTTTGTCTGAAAAGCGCTTCCATTACAGCAGCATTAATTAAAACTAATCATGGTAACTAATCAGGAAAAAGGTTTTTTAGGATTTTCAAAAGTGCAGGTTGCCAGTGCGGTTGCCATATTATTTCATGTCATTGGATTACTTGGTATTTTTTTCAATAAAAACTTTTTCATTCAAGCATCATCATTAAATCTATTGCTGATGTTTTTATTGATTATCTATACACATAAAGATAAGAACAGGTCATTCTGTATTTTTTTATTATTGGCAGTTGTCATTGGAATAGTTGCAGAAATTATTGGCACCAGAACCGGTTTTTTGTTTGGCACTTACGAGTATGGAGCTGCGTTAGGCCTATCTTTCTTTAAAGTCCCCTTGATTATTGGGATTAATTGGTTTATTGTAATTTATTGCTGTGGCGTTAGTATCAATATCATTTTAAATAAAATGGTGGATAGGCTCACCGAGATTACAGAAAACAAGAAACCAATAATAAAACTTCTCTCTGTTGTAATTGATGGCGCAACCTTAGCAGTTTTGTTTGATTGGTTGATGGAGCCAGTTGCCATAAAATTAGGCTATTGGAAATGGGCAGGCTCAGGTGGGATTCCCTTTTATAATTATGTGTGCTGGTTTGGTTTAAGTGTCATACTGTTATTTATTTTTCATAAACTTCAGTTTGAAAAGAAAAATAAATTCGCCCTACATTTGTTGATGATTCAGGTAATGTTTTTTTTATTGTTAAGGACTTTATTATGAGCGTATTTATTTTTTTTGCGGTAGTGTTGATCACTTTCTTTTTAATGGAAGGGATTACATGGCTAACACATAAGTTTGTCATGCATGGATTTTTATGGTATTTGCATGAAGATCATCACCAACCAACAGCGGGTTTTTTTGAAAAAAATGATGCCTTCTTTTTGATATTTGCCATACCGAGTTGGTTATGTATTATGTTGGGTTTACAAAATCAACTCTATATAGTAGCAGCCATAGGTTTTGGTATTGCCTTATATGGGTTAGGTTATTTCATTGTTCACGAAGTTATTATACATCAAAGATTCAAATGGTTTACCAGAAGTAATAATACTTATGTGAGGACTATTCGATGGGCGCATAAAATGCATCACAAGCATTTAGGAAAAGAAGATGGTGAAAGTTTTGGTATGCTGTTTGTCGCGAAGAAGTATTGGGATAAGGTGAGGAGGGACAGAGAGTTTAAAAGTTCAAAGGTTTAATAGGTTCAAAACGTTCAACAGGTTATATGTCAATCGCCAATGAACTTACAGCTTAGTGGGGTTGAGTGGGATCGAAACAATAAAGAATAAACACCAAAAAATTTTTACTTTTGAATATCAACTACACATACTTCCTCATCCTCCTCGGTTCCATTATAGGTCCATTGGCATTGAGTTTTGATAAGAAGGTAGCATTCCATACAAAATGGAAAAACTTGTTCAAAGCGATGTTGTTACCGGCTTTGTTTTACATTATTTGGGATATGGTTTTTACGAAACAAGGAGTGTGGAGTTTTAATGAAGAGTATATAACAGGTATAAAGCTTTACAACCTTCCCATTGAAGAAGTGCTTTTCTTTTTTATCGTGCCTTATTGCTGTGTTTTTATTTATGAATGTGTAAGGGTATATTTTTCTAAAATTGAAAATACAGCCTTTGCAAGTCTGCTATTAAAATTGACAGGAGTTGTACTGTTAGTTATTGCCATTTTTTTTCATGAAAGAGAATACACTTTCTTCACTTTCTTTTTTAATGGAATTTTTATTTTTATAATTTTTTCATTAAAAAAATATTTTGCGTCATTTAACATTGCTGCTTTTTTAATTTCATACCTTATCATACTGGTGCCATTTTTAATAATTAATGGTTTGCTCACTTCAATACCAGTGGTTTTATATAATAACAAGGAGAATCTTAATCTTCGTATTTATACCATTCCTTTTGAAGATATTTTTTACGGAATGTTGTTGGTGATGATGAATATTGCGGGATATGAAAGGTTGAAAAGAGAAAAAGTATCAACTTAAGGTATGGGCTTAGTTGCTTTTAGCGAGTATACCATTGGCACTTTATCTCCGAATGTTGTTATCCTGAATTTACCTGGCTCAAACTCAATCGTATGGCTAAAGCAATTGTAAGGTGAATAATTAAACTCTTCGAAGGACTTTATTTCAAGATTATTTTTTATTAAAGATTGAAGTACTTCACTAATTCCATGGTTCCACATCACATATTCCTGAGTGATATTGGCTGATTTATCTGCATAAGTACCATTGTAGGTTTCTATTATCGGCCCAGTATTAAAATAATTATATCCAACTTTTTCAAAATCATTATCAAACATCCATACGACAGGATGAAACTCTACAAAAATAAATTCACCTCCTGGTTTTAAAAACCTTGATACAACTTCAGCCCATTTGTTTAGATCTGGCAACCAGCCTATTGTTCCGTACGAAGTAAATACAATATCAAATTCTTGATTTAAATAATTGGGCAAATCATAAATATCACAACAAATAAAAGAGGCATCTGTCTTTGTTTCTACTGAAAAATGTTTTGCTTTCTCAATAGCGATATCCGAAAAATCAATTCCAGTAACTTTTGCGCCCATTCGGCTTAGTGAAATGCTGTCCTGGCCGAAGTGACATTGAAGATGCAGGATACTTTTTCCAGTTACATCTCCTAATAAATTCAATTCTATTTCCTTCAGTGAACTTTTCCCGTTTAAAAAACTTTCAACATCATAGAATGCAGATTGGATATGAATATCTGTTTTTACATTCCATGATTTCCTGTTGATATCAATATAGTTGATCTCTTTACTCATGTAGCATTATTGTTTACAAATTGAATTAACTCGCCATTTTCCCGTTCCAAACTTTCTTTCCTTGAATTCTTTTTACTGCATACATAATCAATACGAACAAAAAGAACAACGGTCCGGTGAATCCAAACAAGGCAACATATTTTGTACCATAGAATCTTTCCATTGGTCTTCTTAATCTTTCTGAAATCAGGTACATACTTGGTACCATAATCAAGGTAAGGAAAAACGCAAAAATTAATCCGAAGATAATTGTCCAGCTAAGTGGCCCCCAGAATACAACACTATCACCTCCGAAGAAAATGTGTGGATTCAGATGCTGAAAGAATGAAACAAAATCAATATTAAATCCAACGGCTAATGGCAATAATCCTAAAATTGTAGCAATGGCTGTAAGCATGACTGGGATGATACGAATTTTCCCTGCGGTAATGGCTGCTTCTCTTGTTCGCATCCCTCTGCCTCTCAATTCGTCTGTAAACTCTATTAGTAATATGCCGTTTTTAATTACAATGCCCGCTAATCCAATAACGCCAACACCCAACATGATACTGGCAATAGTCATACCTGTTATGGCATAACCCAATAAAACGCCGATGATTGAAAAGAAGATTTCTGTCAATACAATGAATGGCTTACTCAATGAATTGAATTGCAAAACAAGAATAAGAAATATTAATCCTAATGCAATTGACAATGCCATACCTAAAAAACTATTTGTTTCAGCTTCTTGTTCACCTTGTCCAGTTTGTCGAATGGTTACATCGCCAGGTATCGTAATTAATGTTTTAAACGTCTTTATTTTTTCAGCTATTTCCTTATTTACTTTTGCTGTCATTGACGGGTCCAGCACATTCGATTGTAATTGAATGGTACGTTTTACATTTTTACGTGCAATGGCTCCGGATGTATTGGTATAATCAACAGTAGCTACAGCACTTACTGGTACAGACTTTATACGCATGGTAGTCATGTCCATAAAAGTGATACGCATGTTCATCAAGTCGGTGATATTGTTTCTCAACAGATCGTTGTAACGCAATTGTATTTTATATTCATCTTCACCTTCTTTCAATTTGCTTACTTCTTTCCCAAAAACGGCAGTTCTAATTTCCATTCCAATTTGTCCTGTACTTAGTCCTTCCATCATTGCTTTCTCCCGGTCAACTTTCACCGTTATTTCAGGGCTATTTAAATCAACATCCAATTTTAAATTTTCCACTCCTTCAACACGATTGGTATCGAGGTAGTTATTGAGCTTGGTTGCGATATCTGCAATCTCTTCAAACTTATCGCCAACGATTTCGATATTAACAGGAGGATCAGTTGGAGGGCCTGAATCTTCCTGCGCAACCTGGATACTTGCCCCGGGAATACCTTTCATTTCAGCTCTTATCGCATCGAGATAAGGCCTTGTTTTTTTACCATTTCTTTTTTCATACTCTACAAAAGAAACTTGAATTCTACCAAGATTAGATTGTATGCTTCTGTTGTTACTTTTTGGATTATTTGCACTGTTCGCGACATTTGCAATTACACTTTCCACAATACTTCCTTCCTCTCCGGGCTTATCTTTTTCTAAGATTTTAAACACTCGTTGTTCTAATAGATGAGTAATGCTATCTGTACTTTTCACGTCTGTTCCTGGAGGCATTTTCAAATACACATAAATAAATTTCGGATCACCGCTTGGGAAGAAGGTAGCTTTATTCCCTCTTGCCATTAATAACATAATGGAGATAGGGAAGAGTAAAAACAAACAGACAACTGTCCAAACCGGCCTCGTTCCTTTTAAGATCCAGCGTAATAATTTTTCGTAGCGATTCATCAAACCTGGTAATACTTTTGATTGGAACACATGGATGATTCCTTTAAAAAGATATCTGTTCATGATTGCCAATAACATCATAAAGAGTAAGAAATTAGCAAAGCCATGAGAGCCCAGTAAATGCATGATCAGAGCAGTTATTATTGCTGTCCAGAACCACCATTTTTTAAACAACAATTTCTTTTCTTCTTCAAATTCTTTTCCTTCTTGCTTCATGAAACTTACTGCAAATACAGGATTGAAAATAAAGGCCACAATCAGAGAAGCCGCTAGTGTAAGAATCAGCATCGTGGGTAAATAAATCATAAACTTACCAATGATTCCCTTCCAGAATAACAAAGGGAAGAATGGCGCGAGGGTAGTGGCTGTACCTGCTAATACAGGAATAAAAACTTCTCCGGCAGCTTCTTTAGCACTTCTGATGATTTTTATTTTTCCATTGTTATAGATACGATGGGTGTTTTCAATTACCACAATCGCATCATCAACAATAATTCCCAATCCAAAAAGCAACGCAAATAATACAATGAAATTTAAAGTCACAGGTGTTCCAACAATTGAATCTGCAATTGGCAAAAATAAGAAGGCAACGAATACGCTTAGTGGCACACTTAATGCAACGAAGAAGGCATTTGTAACGCCCATGAAAAACATCAATACGATCAATACAAGAATAAATCCAATAATAATGGTATTAACCAAATCATTAAATGACGTTGCAGTTGCTTTACTTTGATCACCTGTAATAATTACTTTCAAACTTGGAGGTAATTCTTCACTTTCTTTCATCTTAGCAACGATAGCTTTTATTTTTCCTGCGGCATTGATTAGATTTTCTCCTGCACGTTTTACAATATTTATCGTTACCACATTTTTTCCATCCAAACGTGCGTAGCTTTCTTTGTCTTTAATGGTGTCTTTCAGTTCTGCAATATCTCTCAAATAGACTGTGGCACCTTGAGTGCTGCTTCTAACAACAATATCACTAAGATCCAAAACGCTATTAAATTGACCTTTTACTTTTAGTGTCCTTCTCATATCACCTACTTCAATTAATCCTCCGGTGATGTCATTATTTTCCCGTGAGATAGCATTTTCAATGTCAGTAAAACTGATTCGTGCTGCCTGCATTTTATAGGGATCTACATTCACCTGAATCTCTCTTTCCGGCGCACCAACAATCTCGGCACGAGTAATTTCCGGGAGCTCTTCAAATTTATCCTGAAGCTTATCTGCAAATTGTTTCAACTTTACCCCATCATAATCACCACTTACATTCACAAACATTATCGGCATTTCACTGAAGGCGAATTCCTGAACATTGGGTTGTTGTGTCAAGTTATTGGGCAAATCGGATTGTGCTTTATCAATAGCATCTTTTACTTTTTGCTTTGCCAATTCTGTTTTCACATCTGTATCAAATTCTACCACAATCAAGCTGTAATCTGTTTGAGAAGTACTAGTGATTTTTTTTACTTTAGCACCGCTGATGCCTTTCAATTGTTTTTCAATAGGCCTTGTTACTAAATTCTCAATGTCTTTAGGAGAATTGCCTACATAAACAGTAGTTACACTTATCGTTGGCACAACAATATCTGGAAACTGTTCTTTAGGAAGTGTATTGAATTTATATAAACCAAATGCAGTTATTAATATTGCAATGATGTACACCGCTGTTCTGTTGTCTACAGCCCAGTTTGTTGGTTTGAATTCTTTTATCTTTTCTATAATTTTCATATGTTAATTATTAAGTCAAAATGCAAAATTAAAAAGTTGCAATTTTTGGATTTCCCATTTTTAATTTGAATAGCCTTTATTATTATTCCCGTTTGGTTTGAGGTTTCTTTTATGGGTATTTCATTGTTCCTTTTCTTTAAAATAAACGTCGAAATATTTCTTGTTTTCTTTATTGTGTGCTTACCATTTGCCCTTCATATAAATTTTGATATCCGCTAGTAATGAGCTGTTCACCACCACTTAAACCAGATTTAATTTCTACGGTATTACCATAAACATTTCCTAATACAATTATTTTTCTTGTAGCAATCATTTTTCTATTTTGCTTTTCCATGACATAGACGTATTTATTTTTCTCATCACTTTGAATCGTATTTACTGGAATCACCACGGCACTTGAGGTAGTATAGTCCAATATTTTCATCACCACAGACTGGTTTGGTTTAAGTATACCATCAGTTGGGATTTTCGCTTCAGCAATAAATCCTCTTTGTGCGTTTTCGATTGTTTGTCCGATTAAAGAAATAGTGGAGTTGATTGTTTTATTTGCATCTTTTATTTCCACAACAACAGGTGTTCCTTTATGAACGTTTGTGATATAGTTTTCAGGAACGTTGGCGATTACTTTTAATTTGCTGGTGTTTACAATTTTTATTTGCCCCATACCGGAAAATAATTCACCTATTTTTACCATTACCACTTCGGCAACGCCATCAACATCACTATAAACATTAGTTGTACTTAATTGTTCCGCAGCTACTTTCGATTGTTCTTCCGCAGATTTGAGTTGATTTTGCAAAGCCTCAACATTTGTTTTGGCGCTAATTAATTGCACTTCTGTACCAATTCCCTTTTGCCACAAATTATTTTGACGATCGTAAATATTTTTAGCATAGCTCAATTGTGTTTTTATACCTTCCAATTGTTGACGAGCAGCAGTATAGGCCTGGCGTAAAATTGCTTCATCAAGCTTTAACAACAATTGCCCTTTTTTTACAACATCGCCTTCTTTTACAAAGAGTGCTTTTACTTGTCCGCCCATTCCACGTGGTGTGATGTAAGAAATATTTTCAGCATCCACTTTGCCACGTAAATCAATATAGTGTTCAAAAGGTTGAACTGCTACAGCAGAAACGGCCACTAATGTAGATTTTGAATTTGCTGCAGCACTCGTGTCTAATTTATTAATGTCATCCTGCAGTGATTTGATGTCTTGGTCAATTTTATTTTTTTGAATTAACAATTTTGCTAATTGAGTTTTCTTCTCAAGAATAGCGGCATTGCTATCTTTATTTCCATTGTTACAAGACGACAATACTGTTGAAGCGATTAAACAAATCGTTACAATAATTTTTAAAGGTTGCATATTTCTGGTTTTGAATGTTATGTTGAATTATTTTTAAAGGGTTCCTGTTGCTTTTAAGAAATCAATTTTCGCAAGGATGGCATCATACAAGGCGCCATAGTAGTTGTTTTGAGCTACTTTCAATTCTGTTTGCGCATTATAGATTTCCATGTTGCTTCCTAATCCTTGCTCGTATTTTAATTTTGTTGAAGCGTATACTTTCTCAGCTAAAACGGTATTTCTTTTTTGATTTTCTAAAGTAGTTAAAGCGCTTTCGATTTTCAATTTTGAATTGCTTACTTCAAATTCAATCCCTTGTTGCAGTCGCTCCATTGTATTTTTTGTTTTAGCCAATTCGTATTTAGCTTTTTGTATACGGGAGTTTCTGGCATTGCCATCAAATAATGGAACAGATAATTTTATTCCAACCAATGATGTAGAAAACCATTCCCCTTTGTCGAAGAAAGTAAAATCATTTCTTTGAGCATTTTTAGAATAAGAACCAAATGCTGCAAGAGTAGGAAATTTACTCAGCTGAAATCTTTTAATATTATAGTGATTTAATTTCAATGCTGTTGATAATTGCTGGTATTCTTTTCTGTTTTTAATATCAAAACTGTCATTAATCTTCATCATGTCCATTTCATTTTCAGGTAATGCATCAGTCAGCATTAAAGTATCTTTTTGAGGAAGGTTAATTAAAAATTTAAGTGCAGCATTTCCTATTTCAAGTTGGTTGTTAATTTTTTCTTTTTCAGTTTTTAAATTATTTAATTGCACTTCAACTTTATCAACATCTAATCTTTCAGCAAATCCATTTTTAAAAATCTCTTTTGTATCTGCAAATAATTTTTCAAATCTCTCAATATTTGCATCAATTGTAGCGGCTTGTTTTTTCCCTACTACTAATTGATAATACAATTTATAAACGTTGACTTTTATTTGCTCTTTAGTTACTTCTGCGTTTTGTCTAGCCAACTTTAAAGCTGCTGATCTTGCTTTTAATCCAATAAATACTTGACCATCAAAAAGAATCTGAGAAACATCCACACCGCCTGAAGCTGTCCATGCAGTACCGAATTTTGCTGGCACACTACCAAAACCGTTATTAGGAAATCGAATTGGATTACCAGAGCCATCTCTAACACCATTATTGACAAGCACATTATAAACGGAAGGAGAAATAAAATCTGGTAACGTAGTTACAGGAATATCAAAATAATGAGTACCGTTAACACTTGCATTCATTTGAGGCATTGCGATTGCAGTAAATTCTCTGTTTGTTTGCTGTTGAATTTGAATATCGAGAAGTGCATTTTTAACTTCTGTTGCATTTTTCATAGCGAATTCAATCGCTTGTTTTGCTGAAAAATAATTCACTTGCTGAGAAAATGAAGCATGTATACCTATCAAGATAAAGCAGCACAACATTATTTTCTTTCGTTTTTGTTTTAATAACATTGGGATTTTATTTTTTTTGATTTTGAATGTTTTTCAAAGTGATTTTATAGCCTTTTTCGGAAACGATTCCAAAAAGAAAATGTCTCGACAATTCTTCTGAAGATTCTGCGAGCGTTGCTTTTATATTAGTCTGAAATTCCGGGTGAAATGGAATCAACATAGATTCTAATCGAAACCTTGCAACGATTTCTATATGGAGATCCTTTCTGTATAAATCTTCAATTATTCCTCTTTTTAAATTCTCCTTTATGATGTTAAATAAGAAATTATTTTTGTGTGCATGAAAAACTTTATAGGCATTTGGATAATATTTATACATATCAAATAAGATGGATGGGTTCATGTGATGAAACAAATCTGACATTTGTAACATAGCGAGAAAAATTTCATGAATAGCATCTTTTGATCTCGACTTATCTAAACTACAAGTTTCTTGATTTTTCTTTATGATAGCAGATATGACTTCAACCACAAGTTGTTCTTTATCAGAAAAGAACTGGTAGATTGTTTTCTTGCTGATGCCCATTTTTGATGCGATATCATCCATGCTCACACTTTTCAATCCATATTGCATGAAAAGTGCATGGGCATCCTCCTGTATTCTTTTTGCAGTTTCGTTCATTAGTTTTTTATTGCGCTGCAAAACTATGGAAACTTTAATTGAAAAAAAAGTTTTTTGCAATGATTTTACTGCGTTATGACTCTTCCAGACCATGCAGCCTATTTATCCTTTACCTTTGTTTTCAAATTAATAAAAATGAATAATTCGTTTCGATACAAAAAATTGTTTCAATATTTTTTACAAGGCCTTTTGGTATTGGCACCTATCCTCATTACTTTTTATGTATTATTTTCTGTTGTAACTTCTATTGACAGTTTAATTCCCATTTTCACTTTTACTGATGAAAGGGGTATGGTTAAAGTGCAGAATTATGGTTTAGGTTTTATCGTCATTATACTTGTGATTATTATAATTGGGTATTTCTCTTATTTTGTTATTTCAAATAAAATTGTCCTTTTCTTTGATAAGCTCATGCAACGTCTCCCAGGACTAAAACATATTTATTCAACAACAAGAGACTTTTTTGAAGCTTTTGCTGGCGATAAAAAAAGATTTACCCATAATGTATTGGCTAATGTAGATGATAATGACGTTTGGCGAATCGGTTTTGTAACCAAAGATGACATGGAAGAATTTGGTTTAAAAGGCTATGTATCGGTTTATATTCCAATGGCTTATTCTGTTGCGGGTAATGTTTATGTCATTCCCAAATCCCGAGTAAAAGAAATCACTCACATTAGCAGTGCACAAACTATGAAGTTTGCTGTAAGCGGCGGTGTTACACATATTGATGAAGAGGAAAAGAAACCTCAGTCCTAATTGTTATTTTCTTTCTAACTACCTGTTTTTTCAACATCTTCAATAATCTTCTGGAGTGTAATTTTAGTTTTTAGATAGGTCATGCTCATAAGATACATTCTCTTATCATTGGGGAATAATCTTAAAGGCTATAAGATAATAACTATTCTAATCAACTGTATCTACACATGAGAATTATATTACGTTGCGTATTTGTTATTTTATTTCTTGCTTTACAAAAACACGCTTTTTGTTGGGGTTTTTATGCCCATGGAAAAATAAATTATTTTGCTGTTTTTTTATTGCCTCCTGAAATGATGGTATTGTATAAGTCCAATATTTCTTTTTTAGTAGAACATGCAACTGATCCTGATAAGCGCAGATATGCAGTTCCGGAAGAAGGTCCGAGACATTATCTTGATATTGATCATTATGGAACTTATCCTTTCCCCAATCTTCCCAGAAAATGGAAAGATGCAGTGGAAAAATTCTCGGCAGATTCTTTAAATGCTCATGGTATTGTACCCTGGCATATTCAAACTATGCTTTACAGATTAACTGATGCTTTTAAGAAAAAAGACTTTCCTTCAATAATGAAAAATAGCGCCGAAATTGGCCACTATATTGCCGATGCACATGTTCCACTTCATGCCAGCAGCAATCACAATGGCCAGCTCACCAATCAGAAAGGTATTCATGGTTTTTGGGAAAGCCGCGTTCCCGAATTGCTTGCTGAAAGAGAATTTGATTTTTTTATTGGAAAGGCAGATTATATAAACAACCCCGGTGATTTTATTTGGAACAGGATACTAGAAAGCGCCAAAGCTTCGGACAGTGTTTTGTCCATTGAAAGAACCTTAACCAATGATTTCACAGAAGATACCAAATATGCTTTTGAGGAGCGAAACGGAATCGTTGTAAAGCAGTACTCATCGGCGTTTACCATTTCTTTTAATAACAGGTTAAATGGCATGGTGGAGAGAAGGATGCGACAAGCGATATATGCAGTAGCATCCTTTTGGTATACTGCCTGGGTAAATGCAGGGCAGCCCGATTTAAAGGAATTGGCTCATAAAAAATTTGCTGAAACCGAAACTAAAGATTTTGAATTACTTAATCAAACATGGAAATCTGGGTCGAAGATAATTGGGAGGGAGGAATAGGGGGAAGAAGGGTTGAAAGAAGGGTTGAAAGGTGGTTGAAAGGTGGTTGAAAGGTGGTTGATAAGTTGATTAGGAGTTTAAGGTTTAAATTTTAAGTATTGATTTGACTTTGCGCCTTCGTGCCTTTGCGGCAAAAATTAGTTGAAAGGTTGATTAGGAGACCAACTATTTTTAATTTCTTACATTTGCTCAATTAATAGTAAGAAAAAATACCCTTTAAAGGTTACGAATAGTAAAAATGATTCACAATTTCAACGCAGGTCCTTCAATTTTACCGAAAGAAGTTTTTGAGCAGTCAGCTCAGGCAGTTTTGAACTACAATAATTCCGGGTTATCAATATTAGAAATGGGGCATCGCACTCCGGAGTTTACTGAAATAATGGAAGAGGCGAGAGGTTTGGTGAGAGAATTAATGCATCTCGATAATGACCATCAAGTACTTTTTTTGCATGGAGGCGCTTCTACACAATTTATGCAAGTGCCCATGAATTTGCTTGATCCAAAAGACACCGCAGCTTATGCAGATACGGGTGTATGGAGCAGTAAGGCCATTAAAGAAGCCAAACTATTTGGTAAGATCGACGTCGTTTGCTCTTCAAAAGAAAAAAATTACAGCTTTATTCCAAATGATTTTGCAGTACCAAATGATGCAAAATATTTTCATATCACGACCAACAATACCATTTACGGAACACAATGGCAATCGATTCCTAAAACCAGCAATGTATTGATTGCAGATATGAGCAGCGATATTCTCAGCCGGGAATTAAATTTTAATGACTTCGGATTGATTTATGCCGGCGCTCAAAAAAACATGGGGCCTGCAGGAGTGAATTTGTTAGTAGTGAATCAAAATATTTTAGGAAAAGTAAAGCATCCGATTCCAACAATTATGGACTACCGCAACCATATCGCTGAAGGAAGCATGTTGAATACACCTCCGGTATTTGCCGTATATGTTTGTTTGCTTACGCTTCGCTGGTTGAAAGCTCAGGGTGGTGTTGCTGCAATAGAAAAGCTGAATCAGCAAAAAGCAGCTTTGTTATACAATGAAATAGATGCAAATGAATTGTTTACAACCAATGTAGTTAAAGAAGACAGAAGTAAGATGAATGTTTGTTTTGTGATGAAAGATCCTGCTCTTGAAAAACCTTTCTACGATTATGTAAAATCAAATGGAGTTATCGGTATAAAAGGCCATCGTTTGTCTGGTGGGTTCAGAGCTTCTCTATATAATGCCCTGCCAATAAGTAGCGTATCTTATTTAGTGGAATTAATGAGAGAGTTTCAGCAATCGCATGTATAAAAAAGCAGCATTTTTTAAATAAACGAAATACATTTTTTAATAAGTCATTATATTTTTTAGCTCATGGTTACAATATCTCCGTTTAAAGCATTACGTCCAAATGCACAGTTTGCCAAACAAGTTGCATCAAGACCTTATGATGTTTTGAATAGCAAAGAAGCAAAGGTAGAAGCGCAAGGGAATCCAACATCTTTTTTGCATATCACCAAAAGTGAAATTGATTTGCCTGAAAGCATCGATATTCATGCTCAGCAGGTATACGAAACTGCAAAGGAAAACCTGAATGCATTTATCAGCAGAGATATTTTATTTAAAGAAAGTAAACCTTGTTATTACATTTATGAATTGGTCATGAATGAGAAAAGTCAAAAAGGATTAGTTTGCGCAAGCACTGTAGATGATTACGAAAATGGCCTTATCAAAAAACATGAATTCACGCGACCTGAAAAAGAATTAGACAGAATCAATCATATTAAAACAACAGGCGCACAAACGGGTAATGTTTTTTTGGCGTATAAAAACGTGGATGAAATAGATGCCGTTATCAATCAATGGACTAGCACCAAAGACCCACAGTATGATTTTATTGCCGACGATCAGATAAAGCATAGTATTTGGATTGTGAATGATGATAATGTCATTGAAAAGATTACTACTTTATTTAAAACAAAAGTTCCTTGTACTTATATTGCTGATGGCCATCATCGTGCTGCTTCTGCTGCAAAAGTTAGAACAGCATTGGGAAAAGCCGCAACTTCAGCTGCAGATTATTTTCTAACTACTTTGTTTCCTTCCAATCAGCTTCACATCATGGATTACAACAGATTGATTAAAGACTTGTGTGGATTAACTGAGGCAGCTTTTTTACAAAATCTGGAAGAAAAATTTACTGTAGAAAAAGTGAACTATGCTTATCGTCCTGAGCATTTACATAGTTTTGGTTTGTATGTAGATAAACAATGGTATAAGCTTGTTGCAAAACAAGGAACGTATTCGGAAGATCCAATGGGTGTATTAGATATCACCATTCTTCAAAACAATATTTTAGATCCGATTTTAGAAATTAAAGACCAACGTACAGATAAAAGAATTGACTTTGTTGGTGGTATAAGGGGTTTGGAGGAATTAGAAAAAAGAGTGGATAGTGGAGAAATGAAATTGGCTATTAGTTTGTATCCTGTAAGCATTCAACAGTTGTTTGATATTGCTGATAGTGGAAATGTAATGCCGCCAAAAAGCACCTGGTTTGAACCAAAACTCAGAGATGGTTTACTTACTCATTTAATTTATTAATGATTACACTACATGTTTACATACTGCTATAAATATTTAATGGTAACGATATTTTCTATGTCGCTTCTGTTTACCTTGAAGGCACAACCTCACTTGGATGAATACGGACAAGCGAAAAAATATCTGATAGCCGGCGATTATTTAAATGCTACAACATTAATTAAAAAATTAATCACTTTTGATTCTGCTAATATTGAGCTTAAAAAGGATTTAGCCATTTGTTATAATTTTCAAAGCGAATATAAAAATGCAGTACAAACCTTGAAGCCATTGGTGGATAGCGGACTTGCTGATGACCAGTGTTTTCAAATTTCAGGCAATGCATATAAAGCACTTAATCAAATTGAAGAATGCAAATCACTTTTTTTAAAA
The DNA here is from genome assembly GCA_903831575.1 of uncultured Bacteroidota bacterium. Classification (GTDB taxonomy): domain Bacteria; phylum Bacteroidota; class Bacteroidia; order Chitinophagales; family Chitinophagaceae; genus Ferruginibacter. Next base: position 21,107 of record CAIKYB010000026.1, read on the forward strand.
GGCCTTGCTAAGTTTCCCGAAAATGGACCTTTGTATAATGAAATGGCAAGTTTACTTTGGAACAACAAAGACAATTCTTGCATCAAATACTGGGAAAAAGGAATCGAAAAAGATCCGGAATACTCCAAAAATTATTACAACGCTTGTCGCTATTATAACAACAGCAACGAAAAAATGTGGAGTTTAATTTATGGTGAAATATTTGTGAATATGGAACCGTCTAATTCAAGAACTCCGGAGATTAAACAGTTATTACTTGATGATTATAGAAAAATATTTACAGAAATTATTTCCGACTCGGTGCTCAGCACAAAAAATAAATTTTCTCAAAAGTATTTAGGCAACCTGTATAAACAATATGCTGTTTTAAAAGAGGATATAAATGCTTCAACACTATCTATGCTAAGAACTAGATTTATTTTAGATTGGTTTTATGACAATCCTGACGAGTTTCCTTCCTCATTATTTTACTTTCATCAAACACTATTAAAACAAGGGTTGTTTGATGTATACAACCAATGGCTATTGGGCTCATCAGCTAATTTACTTGACTTTCAAAACTGGACGAAGATTCACCAGGAAGAATACGAAGCGTTTATCCAATTTCAAAAAACGGCTTCTTTTAAAATGCCGAAAGGTCAATATTATCATTGATTTTTTCTTCGCAATAAATTCCATAATTATATTAACTTACAATACGCGTCATTAAATCGTTGTGCCATTTTCCTACTTAAGAACATGTAATTATGAATGAACAATCCAGATTATTTGATTTTCTTTATGATCAGTTAGCGCATTTTCCAAAAGAAGATATGTTGTGTGGAAAGGAGGATGGTCGCTGGGTTTCCAATAGCACAAAAGATATTGTAGAGGTAGTTAATAAGTTGAGTGCAGCGTTATTGAACTTAGGTTTGAGTGGGAATGACAGGACTGTAGAAGGCCAAGATAAAATTGCCATTATCTCTCGCAACAGACCAGAATGGCTAATGCTTGATCTGGCTTGTCAGCAAATTGGTGTAATACTTTGTCCCATTTATCCTACTACAAATCCGCATGAACTAGAATTTATTTTTAATGATGCGGCTATAAAATATGTATTTATAAGTGGACAGGATATTATTGATAAAGTAAAATTGATGAGTAGTAAGATTAATTCCTTAATCGACATTTTTAGCTTTGATCAATTGCCTGATGTTAAATATTGGAAGGAATTAATTTCGAGTATTCCCAATGAGAGTCTCAATAAAGTAGCTGCAATTTCAAAAACTATACAAGCCAATGATTGTGCTACGATTATTTACACTTCGGGTACCACAGGTATTCCAAAAGGGGTGATGATTAGCCATCGGAATCTTGTTTCTAATGTACTTAATGCGGTTAAGAGTTTTCCATTTCCAGAAATGTCTGACGCTAAGGCCTTGAGTTTTCTTCCTTTAAATCACATTTTTGAAAGAATGGGCTCGTATATATATATGTATAGAGGAATTTCTATTTACTATGCGGAAAGTATGGACACGATTGCTGAAAATATTAAAGAAATACAACCCACGATATTTACTACGGTTCCTCGCTTGCTCGAAAAAGTGTATGAAAGAATAATGATTAAAGGTGCGGCGCTTAAAGGCATAAAAAGAAAGTTATTCTATTGGGCTGTTGCGTTGGGGGAAAAATATGATAATTTAAAAAGCGATGGAATTTTCTACAACATACAATTGGCAATTGCTAATAAAATTATTTTTAGCAAATGGCGAAGTGCTTTGGGAAATAAGGTGAAATTTATTATTACAGGTGGTGCTGCTTGTCAGATTAAGTTGCTTCGAATTTTTAATGCTGCTCAAATTCCTATTTACGAAGGATATGGTCCAACAGAGAATAGTCCGGTTATCAGTGTTAATTGCAGGATAAACAAAGGGACGAAGTTTGGAACAGTAGGTGTTGTTCTTGACGGACAGGAAGTAAAGCTCGCATCAGATGGAGAAATATGTGTGAAGGGTCCAAGTGTAATGATGGGCTATTATAAACGCCCTGATTTAACAGCAGAAGTAATTATTGATGGGTGGTTGCATACGGGCGACATTGGTGTTTTTGAAGATGGCAAGTATTTAAAAATAACCGACCGGAAAAAGGAACTTTTCAAAACTAGTGGGGGGAAATATGTAGCACCTCAAGCCATAGAAAACAAGTTGAAAGAATCTCCATTCATTGAACAAATTATGATAGTAGGAGCGGATGAAAAATTTGTAGGCGCCTTAATTATTCCTTCTTTTCTACATTTAAGCGAATGGATGAATCATAATAAAATTCCGTTTACATCTAAAGTTGAGGCTATTGAAAATAAGCAAGTCATAGAAATGTACAAAAATCTGATATCAACGTTTAATGAGTTTTTTAATCAAGTAGAACAAGTCAAGAAATTTGAATTGCTAGAGGAGGATTGGACAATTGAAAATGGTGAATTAACACCAAAATTGAGTATGAAAAGAAAGGTGATATTTGAGAGATACAAAATGAACATCAGTAGAATCTATGCATAAAAAAAACCGGTATTTTATTACCGGCTTATTTTAATTTCATGGGAACCTTTTGGTTGGTTAATTCATAGTTGTAATAAGGTATATAATTTTTTTTGTTGCTGTTTAGATATTTCAAATGTAAAACATACATATAGTATTAAAAGTAGAATTATTAAACATTAAAATGTAGTATTAATACTACATGCGGAGACGGTTAAAGAAGATGATGTGCTAAAGCGTAAACAGTCATTTCTGCATTAGATTTCATATTCATCTTCAAAAGAATTCTTGATCGGTAAGTACTTACGGTCGTGATGCTTAATATCATGGACTCTGCAATTTCAGTTAGAGATTTCCCATTGGCAAGTAATTTTAATACGGAAAATTCCCGATCAGATAAATGTTCATGCAAAGGTTTAGAATCATCTTGTTCAATTAAATTGGCGAGTTTCTCCGCAACAGACTCCGTAATGTACCTTTTCCCTGAGATCACTCTTTTTACTGCTCCAACTAATTCTTCTGGTGCGAGGTCTTTGCTCAGATATCCTGATGCACCTGCTTTTAATACTCTTACGGCATAATGATTCTCTGGGTGAATGCTCATTATCAAAACGGGCAATTTGGGATTGATTTGTTTGATTTGAGGAAGCGCATCTAATCCGCTTCTTCCGGGCATAGACAAATCACTGATCACCACATCCCATTCTTTTTGCATGATACTTTTTATCATAGCTTCAGCATCAGCGACTTCTTCAATTTCAGCAAGGGGAAAACCCTCGGCCAAAATTTGACGAACGCCTTTACGTACAATGGAATGGTCATCAGCAATTAATATTCGAATCATAATGTAGCACAAATTTAAGCATGTAATGGGACTATAACTAGAATAGTAGTACCTGTATTATTGGATGAAATAGAGTAATCCGCATTAATCATGTTAGCCCTTTCTCTCATCCCTAAAATACCCAATGTTTTTTTAACTTTAATTTTATCTAAATCAAAGCCAATACCATTGTCGGAAATTTGTAGTTTGAGTGACCCATGCTCTACATTTAATGAAGTGGTTGTTTTATTTGCCCCTGAGTGTCTGAGTACATTTGTTAGACTCTCTTGATAGATTCTGAATAGTGCCGTGGCTGTATCTTTTTCTATTTCTACGAAGGAGACATTTGAGAAAAAAGAAGCATTAATGTTAAATCTGTTTTGAAATTCTTCACATTGCCATTCCAGTGCTGCAATTAATCCCAAGTCATCTAATATGCTTGGTCTTAATTCCGTTGCTATTCTTCTTACAGATTGGATGGTAAGGTCTATGATTTTTAAAGCGTCACTAATTTTTTCGTTAACAATAATATCATCAACATCTAGTTTTTTGTGTATCCAGGATAAATCCATTTTTAATCCTGTCAATTGCTGGCCTAATTCATCATGAATTTCTCTTGCAATGTTTGTCCTTTCTTCTTCTCTGATATTTTGTATCCGGATAGAAAAATCTCTTAATTCATTTTCCACTTTCACTTTGTCTGAAATATCAAAGCCAATGCCCATTAGACAATCTTCATTATTGTATTTTACATAAGCACCAGTGAAATAGTATGGAATACTTTGTTTGTTTTTTGTGTAAAAATCAACTTCAATATTGTCTGAACCTACTATAAAAACATTAGCAATTTTAGCCGCTACTAAAGCTCTTTTATTTTCGGGTATAAATGCTGTTGGATGAATATTGTATATTTCTTCTGCACTATATCCGGAAATTAATTCCAGGTTTTTATTCCAGCGAACATATTTTCCTTCTTTGTTAAACATGTAAAATAACCCCGGCAAACTATTTATTAAAACATCAGCTAAACCTTTTTCATGAACTATTTGCTCTTGAATACTCTTTTGTAGGGTGATATCTTGCAATGACCCCAATATTCTGTAGGGAAGACCTTCAGAAGTGTATAAAATATTTTGTTTGTTCAATAAAACAATCCAATTCTTTGCCGGAGTTAAAAATCTGAATTCACTAGTAAATTTTGTTTGTTTTTCTTTAACAACATTTTCAAACAATTCATTTCCAGTTTTCAAATCATCTGGATGCATTCGCTCTGTAAACAAGGAGTAATTGAATTTATCATCTCCAGTATAATTGATTAGTTTATAATAGTTATCATTGCCCCATATTTCATTGGTTTTCAGATTCCAGTCCCAGATACTTTCATTTGTTGCTTGTGAAATTAAGATAAATCGATTATTCAAGATTTCTTGCTCCTTTTTAGTAGCGATTAAATTAAGTTCTTGATTTTTCTTTTCCGATATTTCTCTGTAGTAAACTGATACGCCATTTTCCATTGGATATATCCAATTTTCAAACCATTGATTTGTTTCAGGATGGAATAATTCGACTCTTGTAGCTTCGTTTTTTACTTTTGCTTTTTTGACTTCTACATAAAATTGACTCGCTTTAAGTTGTGGTGTAATTTCCCATATATTTTTCCCGTAAATATCTTCTATAGGAATGGAATACATTTCTGCTGCCTTTTTATTAATGTAAATAAAATCCCAGTTATTATTTACAGTAAAAAATGCATCAGCGAAACTATCAAATATGTTTTTTAATTCTAAATCCTTCTCACTAATTTTATTTCTTACGTTTATTTGTAATTGGGTTATATTTTTTCTTAGTAAGAAAAAACCAAGCACTAAGATTGAAAAGAATAAAATTCTGAATGCCAGCACTTCTAAATTATTATTTTTAGATGCTGCCAATTGAGTTTTTTCAGTGTTAGCAATATTTTTTAAATGGTTTATTTTTAAGGCATTAATCCTCCATTTAATTTCGTCGAATAGCAGGGCACTATACCTATTCTCATTTCTCAAAAATTGTTGATTAAAAAAAGTGGAGTCCAGAGATTTCTTTTGGAGGAGTTTACTATTAAGTGTATCAAAATTTGCTTTTTGGAATTCGCTATTAACGAGTGTGCTATAAACTGATGTGTGCGTAAATAATTGGGCTACATCTTTTTCATAATCTAATTTATATTTCTTTTGTAAACTTTGAATGAATTTAGTTTGATCTGCAGCAATATTATCAATATCGCTTTGTATTTTTTCTAGCTGCTGAAATTGATTTACGGCTAATTCCAACTTCTCATTTTCTTTAGTTATAAAATTTAAATTTTTATAAGCAATGATCACACTAAAAATTATCCAGAAAAACAGGAATGCAAAAATCAGTTCTATTTTTTTTTTGCTTTGTTTGATTTGCATATAGAGATATTAAAAAAGTAGTGAAAAATTAACGCTAATCGCTGAGTATTCAAAATACATTTTGAGTAGTAAAAAATAAAAACCCCGGTTAATCCGGGGTTTACTATGTGGCTTCAAGGTTATTAATGTTTATTGCTCTTTAGGAATTGGAAGCCGTGGTCTTTTCTTAGGATTTGGATATTGGTTTATTGGTTTCAGAGATACTTGATTAATTCGGTTGATCTGGTATAAAAGTATAGTGATTTGATTCGACTTACAAACAACCATGAGAAGCAGATTTGAAAATCGGTTGAAGTACTAGAAAAGGATAAGTAGTGTTACTTAGGGGCGGTGAAAAAAGGGTAGGATGGCGTTTTATTGAATACTACCTTAATGCAAAATACTGATATTGCGATATTGCAATATTACGAATACGGTAATGAAGCAGCCAAACTTTCCCAGTAAATTTTATTTAGTATTTTATCGCAAACAATAACTTCTGAAATCATACGAAAAAAGTTTCTGTGAAATAGTTCTTTACTTATTAACATGGAAATCAAAAGCCACTTACTTCCAAAAACTATCTAAACCTGTATAGCCTAAAATATAAAAACTGTTTGTCATGCTACTTGGTTTTTTATACTGCCCCGTTTTCATATAAATAGCTATTGCTCCTTTTTCGCCGGATCCTGTAGATACTGATTCTCCCGGTCTGAATATTTTAATCATCGCAATATCAGCAGGGTTTACATTTATTTCCATTGTCTTGTCTAGCCTAACCTCATCAATATAAATATCTGTTGGTTTTGAGCGCCATGTTAAAAAACGTTCTCCGTTTTCATTATCGGTCTGTATTTTCAATCCGCCAACTTTTGATAAAAGATAATTGTAAATGTCACCGGCTCTACTCATTTCGTCTGATCCTAAACCATCTAATACAATCGCATCTCCAGCGAAAAGGCCAGAAACATTTTCTTGTTCAAATTTTTCGATTTCTCTGTTTGATTTTGAATTCACAACAACTTCAGGAAGTATCGTTTTGTACACATCGTTTTTTAGTGTGAAAGCGTAATCATTTATTTTTACAGAAGGGATTTTTATTGAATCTGTTTTTATGTCAATTGTTACAAATGCTGTCACAATATCTTTAGGGTTAAATGCGGAATCTAAAGGTGTTTCGATTTTTATTTTCAAATCATTGTTGTTATGTTTTGGTTTTGAAAAAACGATAAATGCAGAGTCCTGAAACAACGTATTAGAAATATTGAAAGCATTTTTACTATTCAATTGAACTAAATTAATCAACGTTTGATTTGTTTTAGATAAAATGGCATAAGTAAGAAAATTTATTTTTTTCTCTGTTTCTAAAACTTCCCCACGAAGACTAAAAAAGCTTTTTTGTAAGGAAAAATTAAAAGCATAATTCCCGGCTTCAATTATTGAATCTACTTTTAGATCAGCTGATAAAAATCCATTGATGAATGGGTATCTATAATGCCATTTCCTGCCGGTTTTAATTTCCTCAATCCATAAATGCAATGTAGAGGCGCTTCTTAAATCTAATGAATCGGAAGAATTGATTTCAAAATTAATAGTATCTCCTTTTTGAAAAATGTTTTCTGACATTTTTACTTTAATGGGGTTGGCGTCTTGTGCATTTACAAAATGGGAGAAATAAAAAAGTGATATTATAATAAAAAGAGTAGTTTTTTTAAAACAAGAAATTTGATAAGAATTGCCTTTTTGCATAAATATTGAACTAATGAAATTCTAACTTCGTAGAGAAGGATATGATTACTTTAGGTAACAATCATTAGAATGTAAAAATATGCCAAAATTATATTTAATTTTCACTCATTAGGGTAATAAGATAATTCCAAATTAGCTTATTTTAAAAGGGCAAAGATGAGAACTACGGGTTATCAATTTATATGATTTAATAAATTGAATAAAAAAAGGAGATTTTTAATCTCCTTTTTTTATAGTAAAAACTGAACGAATTTATTTGTTTTTAACTGAAATCGGCAATGATGGACTTTGTATCCAATTGAAAAAGTTTGACAACATTGTATAGAAGAAATAATAGATAGCAAGGTTTACATATAATATTGCAAGTCCAACAAGTACATTTATGAATGAACCACCTATGGTTAGCAAGTCATTTATATTCCAAACAAAGTCTCCATTAAATGACGTTGAACCAGCCATTTTAAATGAGGTAATATTATTTAATATACCTGATAAGTAGTCTAATTTCAATGCACTAAATAAAGTAGACATCGCCTCCATTGGAAGAGTATACAAGCTTGCTAATGAACCCATTATATTATTGTCGGATGTATACATAAACAGCGAATTGTCAAATAAATAAGAAATAAGCATGGCCAAAACTGAAACAAAACCAACAATAGCAGCAGTTTCTCCAACAATTTTAATATTTGTAGTAACAAAATCTTTAAATATGAAGGACACCATGCCATTATGTGACCCTCCTAGACTTTCGCCTCTAGATTTGATAACTTGTGTAATAGGGAAAACTGAATAAATAAACAATAGGGTAGTGATTACGCTACCAATTTTAGCTAATGCTGATGTTGTAGGATCCTGGAAATAATTAATTGCTCCTTTAATGATGGCAATTTCTAAGCAAATAAAAACAATCGCTGAAACAATTTGATAAATTGTTTTGGTATAACACCGAACACCGTTTTGAGAGTCAAAACTCTCTACTTCGGAATTCAATTTTGCATTGAACACCTTTTGATTAATAACATGAGGAAAATCTACGATTTGATGAAAGATTTTTTTCATAATTTAATTTTTTGGTTAGTAAAAATTTAACATAAATTACGAAAAAGATAATAAAATACTTTATTTATTTTTATATGAATATAACCCGTTGATAATAAATAAGATAACTTAAGGTGTTCACATCTAAATTGGTTATTATTTTTATAATAATCTAAATATATAAAAAAGATTCGCTTTGTTGTTAAAACTAACGGTAATGGTAAAAGCGGAATCTATTTTCAATATTTAAACTGAATTAATTCCTTTTTAAAATACAATGCATATTAAAATTAACTACTTTAAATTATGAGGCTTTTTCTGCTTTACATTTTATCATTCACCAGTATCATTGCTAAATCTCAATTTGTCGTTAATGCTTCTATCGGCTCGGCTAGTTCTTCTTATGGTACTTTGAAGCAATCGCTTGATGCAATAAATGCAGGTACACATCAGGGGGTGATACATATTTTAATCGGAAATGTCGCAAATCAAACATTAACCGAAACAATACAGCCGGTATTAAACAGAAGTGGTGCAGGTGCTGCAAGCTATTCAAAAATATATATAAATCCGGCTTTCGCTAATATTACTATAATTGGTTCGCTTGGTGGCGCTTGTTGTGTGCCAACTGGCATTATTCATTTGAATGCTGCTAATAATGTTATTATTGACGGCAGAATAAATTCAAGTGGTGCAACCAATGATTTGACAATTGAGAATACGGATAATTCGAGTACCTGGGCTTCATCTGTTATATTGAATGGCGCATCTAATAATGCTATACGTTATTGCAATATTAAATCTTCCTCCATAGGAACTTCAGGAGGAGTTGCAACCATTTCCTTTTTATACAATAGTTCTAATACGATCGCTTGTCAAAATAATACTATTGAATATTGTACTATCACAAAATCTGGGAGCAGTTTACCAAATACAGCCATTGTAAGTAATAGCACCAGCGCTACTTATAAAAACACCAATAATCTCATTAATAATTGCAATATCTCTGATTTTAAAAGATATGGAATATGGTTAGGAAACAGTGGAACAACAACTCAAGATTCTGCGTGGGTCATTCGGGATAATCGTTTTTTTCAAACGACTACAATTTCAATGGATAATACTAATTATTGTAATTATGCCATTTGCATAGGTTATCATGACAATGGAGGCAGTGTTTTTTATAATGGGACTGGTACTCACCAAATTTTGAATAATAGCATTGGTGGTGATGGAAGTGCGGGTGATTGGACAGTTAACAGTAATTTGGCATCTGTAGGATTGACAGTTGGCGGAATTTTTTTTTCAGGAGGAACGGAAAATTATTCGGAAATATCAGGTAATAATATCAGTAATTTTAATGTAGCAACATTTGTTAGTGACCAATCATCTTTAACATTATCTGGCTTTAATGGGATTTATGTAATTAACAGTAAGGTTAAAATTGGTAGCGCATCGGGCAACAAAATTCATGACATTATATTGAATCATAAATATGCAAGCTGGAGTGGAATTATTTCAGGTATTTACTTGAAAAATAATGCGGACAGGTCATGCGAAATTAAAAATAATCGTATTTACAACATTACTGCGGAAACGGGTTTCGGTTCTTTTCAATATTTCTATGGTATCAAAAATGGTGGATCCTCAAGTGTTTATACAGATCAGATAACCAATAATATCGTCACAAAAATAAATCTAAAGCTCAACTCGAATTGTTGGGGAATTTATGGATATGGTTCTATTGCTCAAAATCATATCAGTAAAATAAAAGTTCAGAATGGAACAGCAGAGTTAACCGGCATACAATTCGGCGGTGTACCTTCTGCAAGTATTGCTAATTATCGGGTAGATAACAATGAAGTGAATTTGGGCTTGGATAGCTTGGGTAATGCCACGGCTTTGTCTAGCACTATCTGCGGTATTAATCTTAATAGCCCATCGTATGCTTACTACAATAGTGTATTGATAACGGGTACGCATACAGGGTCTGGTAATACTCTTTGTATGAAAGTGAACAATGCCTCGGGGAGTGGTTACGTCCTTGCCAACAATCTTTTATACAATGCTCGGTCAGGCGGTTCTGCAGTGCATTATAATATTGTAAGCACAGGTTCAAATATCATCACATCCTCCAACAATGCATACATATTGGATGAAACGGTAAATGCTTTTGGTTTATGGAACAATAGTACAATTTGTGCTACACTGAGCAATTGGATAACGGCAACGGGTGATTTAAATTCAATCAGTGATACAAAAACCAATAAGCCAGTAACTACTTTTTTTCGACATGCCGCTCTTGTTGAAAATGATGATTTGTTCCCTTCTATAGAAAGTTGGTTGTGTCATGGAAAGCCGGTAAGTCAGTTGTATGATATTCTCAATTTGCAAAGAAGTGCAGTTGTACCTACAACGATTGGCGCGTATGAATTAGAATGCAATATGTTTAATTCGGTTGGCACTGTTTATGTTTTCACAGGAAATGGCAACTGGAATGTAGTTTCCAACTGGCAGTATAATTTAATGCCCCCAACTGTTTTGCCTGCTGGAGATATGATTTTAATAGATCCCATTTTAACAGGAGAATGTTTACTTAATGTTTCTCAGACAATAAGTCTTGGAGCCAAAATTCAAATTATGCATGGTAAGAAATTCAGAGTTCCTGAAAATTTACTGATACAATAGTCTTCGAAAAAATATCTTTCAAAGTTTTTTCAGTTAGCTTTGTGATTTAATATGCGAATATTTTTTTAGCTATTTTTTCGGCCCTTATTAAGTCAATAATTTTTTTATGAAACGATTTTTAAATAATCTGCTATCAGTTTTACTTTTCTTATCTTTCTTAACTTCATGTAATAATCATAAATCTAAAAATAACGATATGGAAAGCAATGCTACTTCAATTGACAAACAAACTAATGTAGAGAAAGGCCTTCAGGAAGCAAATGATTCTTTATATGCTGCACTGAATGATATGTTTAATGGAGAATTTGAATCCATTAATAAGGTTTGGTCACATTCGGACAAAGTAACTTACATGGGACCTTTCGGAGAACGTTTAACAGGATGGGATGCTGTAGGTGAAGCCTTCAAAGAATATGCAGCAATGAAAATGGGCGGAAAGATTTCTCCAAAAGACACCCATATATTTGCTGGAACGGATATGGGTTATGCGATTTGTGTGGAAGAAGGCATAAATGTCAATAAAGAAGGATTACCCTTTACCGTTAGTCACAGAGCAACCAATGTTTTTCATTTTGAAAATGGTCAATGGAAATTGGTTCACCATCAAACAGACATGTCATCCCAATTGGTAAAATCGTTTAAGCCTTAAGAATAATATTCAAAATCTAGCCAACGGTTTAAACCGTTGGCTAGATTTATTGGTTTCTTGACCTCCCATAATTAATTCCCTGATTGTTGAAGAATGCCAATACCAGCAGCATTAAATTTAATCTAATCATTCTTTCGTATTTCATTCTCCCTTCGCATCGAAATAATTTCCTGATAAATAAAAACACCAACAAAAGCAGAAGAAATAAAATAAAACTAAACACTTACAAAAAAAGGTTTTGTATGATGTGGTTCTAATAGCTTGAGTTCTATCTTTTGGGAGGATGTGGAGCCTTTGGTTAATCTTTAGCCAACGCACACCAAATAATCAGCAATGTTTACACTGCCATATATCGTCTATTTCTAAAAATGTGTTATGTTTGAGTTGGACAGGAGAGATTTATTTTGGAGATAAGAGTGTTGGTGGCAATTATGTAGAACCCGAAACCGACAGGAAATAACAACATACATTTGATATGACAAACGACTTTCTAGACAGTGCAAAAAAACAATTTGAGTATTACAAAATGCTTGGAGAAAAAACATTTTCTCAACTTTCAGACGAACAACTTTTTAGACAACTAAATGAAGAAAGTAATAGTATTGCGACAATCGTAAAACATTTATGGGGAAATATGCTTTCTCGTTGGTCAGATTTTTTGATAACAGACGGCGAAAAAGAATGGCGACAAAGAGACGCCGAATTTGTCAACGATATTGCTGACAGAACTGAACTTTTAGAAAAATGGAATGAGGGTTGGACGTGTTTATTTAACGCAATAAATCCGTTGACAGAAAACGATTTGACAAAAGAAATATTTATACGAAATCAAGGACACACAATAACAGAAGCAATAAACAGACAATTGGCTCATTATCCATATCACGTTGGACAAATTGTATTTATCGGAAAACTATTATGTAACGAAAATTGGGCTTCACTTTCTATTCCGAAAGGAAACTCGAAAGAATATAACGTTGACAAATTTGCCCAACCAAAACATAAACAACATTTCACAGACGAATATATAAACGAAAAAAATAACTTTTAAATGATAAAAGGAATTTATGAAACACATATAAATGTAGAAAATTTAGAAACATCAATTGAGTTTTATCAAAATGTGCTAGGACTTGAAAAGTGTGGCTATGATGATGAACGAAGAATTGCATTTTTTTGGGTTGGCAAACCACAAGAATATATGTTAGGACTTTGGGAGAAACCCCAATCAGAAATTATAAAAATGCACTTTGCATTTCGTTGCGACAAAGAAGACATCTTAAATAAATCAATTTTATTTTTAAAAGAACGAAATTTAAAACCATATAATTTTCTTAAAGACAATAATGAAATACCAATGGTTTTTTCTTGGATGCCAGCATTGGCAATTTATTTTGACGACCCAGATGGACATTGTGTAGAATTTATTTCTATTTTGGAAGGTGAGGCAAAACCAGAATTAGGAATTATTACTTTTGAAGAATGGGAAAGACAAACGAAAACAAATAAACTAAAAGAATAAAATAACTGCCACCTAAAAGAAATTGGCGGTTCCGTGGTTAAATAAAACTTTGTGCTTCGAAATTGCCCACTTCTTGTAGCTGCAAACCATTGGCTGTCATTATAAATAAAATACTAAAATACTAAAAATGAAAATAGTCATAATCTTACTTGTATTAATCCTAGTACTGTTTACGCTTGTCCAGCTTTATTTTATAAATGCACAAAGAAATATTGAAAGATACCCTTACGTCGTCAAAAAAAAATATAAGCGATTTGAAATAAGAAGTTATGAAACTACTTTATTCACCTCAGTCAAACTTTCCACAAAAGGATATAAAAATTCTTCAAGTAAAGGGTTCTCTATTCTAGCCGGATATATTTTTGGAAATAATGAAAGGAATGAAAAAATAGCTATGACTTCCCCAGTCTCGATGTCATTAGAAGATTCCATGACTATGATGTTTATGGTTCCTAAGAAATTTAATAAGGACATGCTTCCTAAACCTAATCAATCAGGTATAGAATTTAAGGAAGAACCTGCAAAAATCATGGCTGCGATAAGTTTTAGCGGTTGGGCTAATGATACTAAAATAGAAAAGTATAAACAGCATTTAAAAGCGGCTTTAGATGCTGAAGGTATAAAGTATGCTAATCGATTTTATTTTTTCGGCTATAATGCACCTTATGAAGTTTTTAATCGAAAAAATGAAGTTATAGTTGAATTGCAATAAAATACGCTCTACAAATAGCGGAAAACAAAAATGGTCAACCTGCACAGATTGACCAAAATTCTCGCTGGGTGGTCCTAACGGGTTTGAGTTCGAACTTTTGGGAGGATGTGGAGAGCTTGATAAAACTTTAGCCAAAGCACACCAAATAACCTGCAATATTTACCCCGGCATATATCGACTATTTATAAAAATGTGTTATGTTTGATTTGGACAGGTGAGATGTATTTCTCAGATAAGGGAGTTGTATGACAATTTACAGAAACACTATAATAACAAAAAGGTAAGACCATAAGCAGATAGCAATGAAAAAAAAATTAGCTATAAGAATACTACTCTTTTCAATTTTGATGATCTTTAATTTTGAGATAGTGAACTCTTGTAGTATGTACAAAATAACTATTAATGGAAAATCTATTGTAGGAACGAACTTTGATGCATATTATTTAACGCCAACTATATGGTTTGAAAATGCTACAAACGCCAAAACTTATGGTGCGGGGTTTAGTGGTGGAAGACAGGATGGAATAAATGGAATTGCACCACAATCAGGTATGAATTCAGAAGGGCTTACATTTTCAAGACTTGCTTCACCCACGCCAGAAAAAGGAATAGCTACTTCAAAGAATAAAAAACAAATTACAAACCCAACTTTATACCTTAAAGACATTTTACATTACTGTAAAAATGTTGATGAAGTTAAAGAATACATTAGTAAATATGATTTTAGCTATTTTCTTCAAGACGTTTTTATCTACATTGACAAATCGGGAAAATATTTAGTTGTTGAACCTTATACAATGAGTATTGGAAATGACGCAAAATATGTTTTATCTAATTTTTGCCCCTCTGTTACAACTGACAAATACACTAACAATTTAGAACGTTATCATAACGGCGTTGAGTTTTTGAAAAACAAAATAGATACAACACTTGCCTTCGCAACAGCATTAATTGATACAATGCACATTTGTCGTAATAAGGTCGGTGATGGAACTTTGCTATCTTCAATTTGGGACTTAAATCAAGGCATGATTACAATGTATTTTTATCACGATTTCAAACACCCTGTTCAATTCAATTTAAAAGATGAATTATACAAAGGCGACCATATTTTAGATATTACGAAGTTGTTTCCACCAAATGCTGAATTTGAAAAACTAACCAGTTATAAAATTCCGCAAAACAGCAAAGCGATAATGTCTTTTTTTACATTTTGTTTTGGTTTATTTGCTTTTTCAGTTTTTTATTTCTTTATCAGTTATTTAAGGAAAAAGAAAACAAATACTTTTTCTAATCAAAAATTATTGCTTGCTACATTTTGTGCAGCAATGATTTATTATTTGATAGTTTTAGCAACAAATATGTATATATTTTATTTCCCATCACCATATAAAGACTACACATTTTCACATCTGAATATTGCGGCTTATATACCTTTTTTGACAATCCTAATTTTAATACCACTAATTATAACGAATTGGAAACTATTAAAAGAAAAGACTTGGAATTTATTTTCAAAATTGCTTTTCACCGTTAACAACATTGTATTCTTAGTTCTTGTTATGCTTTTTAAATATTGGGGACTATATAACATATTTAACTAAACGGCCAAACGGCATATAACATTAGGTTTGCCATTGAAGCTAACGTATATATTATTTTCGAAAACAACAAGTGGTCCTAACGGGTTTGACTTCGAACTTTTGGGAGGATGTGGAGAGGTTATTAAATCTTTAGCCAAACCCTACCAAATAAACGGCAATATTTACCCTGGCAGAAATCGTCTATTTATAATAATGTGTTATGTTTGATTTGGTCAGTCGAGATGTATTTCGCAGATAAGAGATGTGGCTGCAATGCTACTGACTAATAATACCACTACTAATAATAAAAAAACAACATAATTTAAATAACAAAACATATTTTTAACTCCTAAAATTGTAATAATGAAAAAGATAGTATTTCACTTATTAGTATTTTCAGTATTGTTTTTTTCTTGTAAAAAAGACGATAACAATCCAAGTATTTCAACAAGTAATGTTACTTCTACAGTTTCAAATGGAAATTGGCGAATAACTTATTATTGGGATACAGATCATGACGAAACAAATAATTTTACTGGGTATAGCTTTGTTTTTAACACAAACGGTACAGTGACTGCTACTAAAGCTGCAAATACAATTACTGGTACTTGGACAACAAGGAATGATGACAGTAAAATTAAACTCGTACTTTCTTTCTCATCACCAGCAGATTTTATTGAAATATCTGATGATTGGCACACAATTGAAAGAACTGATAGTAAAATTAAATTACAAGACGTTAGCGGAGGTAATGGAGGTACTGACTACCTGACTTTTGAAAAGAATTAGCCGATTTAGTTGCAGCGTTTTCATTTAACGATAAGTTATATAACTTATCCTTTTCTGTTTGTAATGTTTTAATGAAGCACAGCAGCTAAAAAAGTACCTGCTAAAGCTGGGTTTGACGGAAGCTGTGTTTCATCTTTTGTTATCTATTTAATTTCATTCCAGCGGACGAAATTCTGGTCATCGGATGTGGTAACAATCAACATTTATTCATTAATTTAGCTTCAGTCGCCAGAGCTGGACAACCAATAATTTCCAGAATAACAATTTCTAAAAAAGCCAGTCAGTTGTGGGTTTCAAGCGATTATAGTGATAAGCAACGTTTGCAATATTTGATATACCCCGATGGGATTTTGTATAATAAGGAAAATAACACCCTTCGAACTCCAAGAGTAAACAGTATGTTCACCGCAATCTCTTTTCTGTCGTACATTTCAGCAGAAAATAAAAATGGTCAACCTACACAGATTGACCAAAATTCTCGCTGGGTGGCCTCGCCAGGAATCGAACCTGGATATTGAGCTTCGGAAACTCCTATACTATCCATTGTACTACGAGGCCTATAAATCGTTTGTTGTTCAATTGATTTTATCTATTTCTTTTTGTAAGAGTTGGGCTTTCAAATTTTCTACATTTTCCAGCCCCAAACAATAAACTACAAACAACAAACATTCTCCTACTTTCCAAAATTTTGAATATTCGTTCCAAATATTTTAACCGCAATGGCTAATAAAATCACCCCGAAGAATTTTCTTAACACGATTAATCCGCTTGGACCAATTACAATGCTAATCCATTTCAAGGATTTTAAAACCACATAAATTACTATTAAGTTGATTAATATGCCAATGAAAATATTTACATCATGATAGTTGGCTTTGAGCGACATAATGGTAGTTAATGTGCCGGAACCAGCGATTAATGGAAATGCAATAGGTACAATACTTCCACTTTTGGGGTTGTTATCTGATTTAAAAAATTCTAATCCTAAAACCATCTCCAAGCCGATGATAAAGATAACAATGCTACCAGCTACGGCAAAGGATCTCACATCCAATCCCAGTACATTTAAAAATTCTTGTCCAAGAAAAAGAAACAAAATCATCAGTGTACCCGATGCAATAGTTGCCTGAGTACTTCTGATGTGCCCACCCATTTTTTCTCTAAGAGACATTAAAATCGGTATAGAACCCAGCATATCAATAACCGCAAACAAAGTAAAACTGATGGTGATTATTTCCTTGCCAATAATTTTGCTAAAGTCAATCATCTTTTTTTGTTTTGGCAAAGATAATTGACTTGTAATAAACCGGTTTAATTACAGAATATTAAACTTAGCGCCAATTGAACCATTAAAGCCCATTGTATTGTAGCCATAAACTTCAGTAAATTTCGTGTTGAAAATATTATGAACATCTGCAAAGAATTTTATCTTACTTTTTGACAAACTATATTCTGCATATACATTACAAAGCGTATAGCTTTTTAATTCAACCTCCGAGTTCTCATCTGTCATAGGATCATAGCTATAATCTTTTCTTATTCCTGTGTGATTGATACCTATACTACAAAATAATTGTTTAGTCAACTTGCTGTTAAGCGTTATTCCGAAAACAGTTTTTGGCTGTCTGATTAAATTGACGTAAGTCGTGTCTTTACCATTCTCACGAGTGGTTACTTTTCCATTTGTATAAGAGTAAAAAACTTTAAGACTGTTTGATTTATCAAACACAATATTAGATTCAATTTCTACACCAGAATTCAATTGTTTGTCTTGATTGATGTATTTATAGTTTTCATCGTAAGTAATTATATCAGATGTGTTTCTTTGGTATAAAGTTATTCTTCCGTTTGTTTTATTGTCTGTAGAATAATATTGTAATCCGCCTTCAATGTTGATTGCATGTTGAGGCTTTAATGATTTATTTCCATCGATTGAATATAGCTGGTATAGAGTAGGTGTTTTATAGCCAGAGGAAATATTTGCGAATAATTTATATTGATTGTTTATTAAAAAAGAAGGATTGAAATTAAATACGGTGCTGTTACCATACAAAGAATGTTTGTTAAATCTGCCGCCTAATTCAATTGTCAATCCTGAATTGTTATTTATTAACAATGAGGAGTAGAAGCCCATCTGGTGCTGTTTGATACTGTCTCTGCTCAAATCATACTCATAATAAGAAGTCGGAATTACATGATAAGCGTAATCACTTTTTGAACTTCTAAAATCAACTCCACTGGTAAGCGTTAAGTATTTATTAATCGGATAAACTACTGTTCCTTCTGCAAAATGTTCAATACCATTGTAGGTGTCTTTGTAAAATTTATAATAAGGACTATTTTGACTTAATACAGAGTCATCTATATACGAGCGATCATTTCTATTGCAATTATATAAAAGATTTAAAGATAGCTTGCCCATTTTAATTTCATTCTTAATTCCAAATTGAAGATTACTATTGCTACTTGTTGCATCCAATTCATCTACAAATGCATCAGAATCAAAACTTTGGTCAAACTTTGAAAATCTTACATAAGGTTGTATGCGAATATTTTTATTGGGTTTAAATCCAAATGAAGCAGAAATATTTTGTTGGATATATCCATCATTATCGCTGAGGTGTTTTGTTGTGATGGTGTCTTCAGTTTCATTGATTCCTTCTGTTTCAAAATAGGAAGCATTAATTTGGTAATCTATATTTTTATTCGAGCCGCTTAATCCTGTGTTGGTATGAATGGTATTATTACTTGCTGTAAAAACAGATCCTGTAATACTTAACTTCTTGTTTGAGGCTTTTTTTGTTATGACATTGATAACGCCCGCTAAGGCATCAGAGCCATATAAAGTGGATTGACTTCCCTTTAATATTTCAATTCTCTCTAAATTATCTGTTGTTAGTAATCTGATGTCAAAATTTCCTCCAATGCCTGTTGGGTCATAAACTGGAACACCATCAATCATAATTAAGGTGTATTCAGATTTACCACCTCTGAGGTATATATTTTTTTCTTTTCCTGAATTACTGTTGGCTCCATTGATAAAAAGACCAGCTTGCTCATTTAACAATTGCGATAAATCTTTGCTTCCACTTCTTTCAATCTGTTCTTTTGAAATGATGGTTACTACTTTACCTGTTAGAGATACTTTGTTGGGAAATTTGTTCGCTGTAACAATGACTTCGTCTAAAGCTTTTGTACTGTCTTGTGCCTGTAATGCAAAACTGATTAATGTTGCAGCAGCAATAAAAATTTTCTTTTTCATGACTTTAAATTTTTTATTGCCTCCGAGAAATAGCCGATGTTGCTGATCAATACAACACCATAAAGAAATATAAAATGTTTGTACACTTTACATCTCAAGCCCTTCAACCCGAAAGCTTATTGATGAATAATTTTGTTCTGGCAGGTCTTCTGACTTACTCTTTGTTCAATGCCTTCCCATACAATGATGACAGTGGCGTGTAGTTTGAACAAGTGACAGAGCTTACAGCTACGGGGATAGTGCCGGACTTACACCGGTCTTCCCTATTAATTCCGAACATTCGGAAACCATAACGGATTCGAAATTAGGAATACGATTTTTATTTATGTAATTAACTTATGCTGAGGCTGTGGATAAAATAAAAAAACCGCTGCTGACAGCGGTTTTACAAAAAATATTTTTTTAAAGTTATTCTGAAATCTTACACTCTTTATCTATCTTGCTGTAAAGACGGTAGGTGTAAATAGTCATCTCTCTTACTTTGTCGTCATTACCGCCATTAGCCAATTCAGTTTGTATCTGTGCGCATTCCATCATTACTTTTCCAAGTAAAACTTTAGTTTCTTGTACTTTGTAATTCTTCGGAACTACAGACTCATTCAAATTTTTCGAAGCTGTATATAAATCTGCTGCAGTAGCTCTTATAGATTTGTATTCAAATTTGATAACATCATCGTAAACCACTTTCGCCAATTTTTGAAAATTTGCTTTCTCCACCCATACAGCTTTTTTAGATTGGGCAAAACTTGAACTTACCAAAACGATTAAGGCAAAAAGGAAGGTGTTTATCTTTTTCATTTCTTTATGTTTTATAATTTGAATGACAAACTTATGTTTTTTTTCCTTTTTTTCTTTAAAAAGGAGTAAATATTCTGTAATTATCTAATCAAGTCTGACGAGTCCATCTATACGTATTTAAAATAAATACAATAAAAGAAATGGCACTGAAATTTTTATTCAAACTTGTTTTCACGGTTCAGCCTATGATTTTGAATATAATTCGATATAATTAAAATACTCCTGGTCATTCATTCAAAAACAAAATCAATATAGTTTTACAAATGGGAATTAATTATTTTTGTGGTATGCGTTTATTTTTACTGACTTTAATGGTATTGTTTTCTGTCTTTAACTTGAAAGCACAGGATAAATGGAACTTGAAAACCTGTGTAGAATATGCTATGGCTCATAACTTATCCATTAGTCAAAGTGAAATACAAGCCAGGATTGTTGCACTAACCTACCAACAAAGCAAACTCTCTATATATCCTAATGCAACCTTCGGAGGAAATAGCGCATTCAATAGCGGAAGCAACCAGGACCCCACTACTTTTAGCAGGGTCACGGAAAATTATTTATCAGCCGGATTTCAATTACAATCCAGCGCGGAAATTTTTAATTTTTTCAGTAAAAGAAATACCGTAACAGCAAACAAGTGGGAGTTAATGGCAGCTGTTGCCAACGTGAATAAAATCAAATATGACATCGCACTTTCTGCAGCAAATAATTATTTACAAGTACTATTGGCATTGAAACAGGAAAGCATTGCAGCCGTTCAGATTCAACAAACGCAATCTCAATTGACCAGCACACTTAAAATGGTTGAAATAGGCACATTGCCACCATTAAACAGCACTCAATTAGAAGCACAACTCGCCTCTGACAGTGTAAATTATATCACTGCAAAAGGAAATACTTTTCAAGCGATTTTGTCATTAAAGTCATTGATGAATATTGATGCTGCACAACCTTTTGATGTAGAAGCGCCTCCGGTAGAATCTATTCCATTAGAATTACTTGCTGACTTACAGCCAGATTTTGTGTATGACCAGGCTTTGAAAAACCAACCGCAGCAATTAGGTAATGAATACAGATTGAAAGCTGCCAATAAATCAAAACTTGCCGCTAAAGCCTCGATGTATCCAACTCTTTCGGCATTTGGCAATTTGAGTTCGAGTTATCTTTATTTTGCACCCAAGCCCATTTATAATAAGTTGTTTTCCGGCTATCAATCTACAGGCCTGATTGCTGATGCAGGAAGTGGCGTAGTGTATGATGTACAAAGTCCTGAGTTTACCAATGGAGATATCGCCAGTTATTATAAAGCGAATTCTTTTTCTTCTCAGCTTTCAGATAATTTAAGAAAATCCATAGGGATTAATATTAGCGTGCCTTTGTTTAATGGCGGCAACGCTAAATCGATGTATGAAAAAAGTAAATTAAATATTCGTACAATTGAGTTGCAAAAAGAACAAGACAATCAAAAATTGAAACAGGATATTTATCAGGCATATAACGCTGCAATTATTGCTCTTCAAAAATTTAATGCAAGCAAAAAATCTGTAGAAGCCAATGAGAAAACTTACGATTTTGCTTCGAAAAGATTTAATATAGGAGCCTTAAGTACATTTGATTTAATCACCACCCAGAATAATTTATTGAGAGCCAAATTGGAAAGCAGCCTTAATCAATTTGATTATGTTTTTAAAATGAAAGTGCTTGAATTTTATAAAGGGATAGGATTGAAATTATAATTTAGAAAAAATATTATGACAAAAAAAACAAAGTGGATCTTAATAAGTTCGGTTGCATTATTAATTGTGTTAGTGGTTTTATCTAAAACAGGCGTATTTGGTAAGAAAGAAGGCGCAAAAGTTACCGCAGAAAAAGTCGAGAAGCGTAATATCATCGAAGTGGTGAATGCCAGTGGTAAAGTATACCCGGAGATTGAAGTTAAAATAAGTCCGGATATCAGCGGAGAGATTACAGAGCTTTATGTTCAGGAAGGAGATACTGTAAAAAAAGGGCAATTGCTCGCACGTATTTATGCAGATATTTATAGCATACAAAGAGACCAGGCCAATTTTGGTGTTAATCAATCCAAAGCACAGGTAGCTAACTCACAGGCAGGATTAGACGCTTTACAAGCACAGTTGGATCAGGCACAAAAGAATTTTGACATGCAGAAAAAACTTTTCGATGATAAGGTTATCAGTAAAAGTGAATTCAATGTTGCTGAAGCTAATTTTAAAACAGCAAAGGCTAATTTCAATGCAGGAGCTCAATCGATAAAAGGCGCCACTGCTTCTGTTCAATCTGCAGTAGCCAATTTGAATCGTGCGAATAAAGATTTAGGGCGTACGTCAATTGTGGCTCCAATGGATGGTGTGGTTAGTTTGTTGAATGTTAAAAAAGGAGAAAAAGTAGCAGGTAATAGTTTTAATGTAGGCACGGAAATTTTACGCATTGCTAATATGGATAAAATAGAAGTGAGGGTAGATGTAGGAGAAAATGATATTCCAAAAGTAAAATTAGGAGACAGTGCGTTAATTTCTATTGATGCATATAGCGATCGTAAATTTAAAGGGATTGTTACTCAAATAGCCAGCAGCAATACTGGAGCAGCTTCTCAGTCTGCGTTGTCAGCAGCCACAAGCAATGACGTTACTCAATATAAAGTATATGTAAGGCTGCTTTCAGAAAGTTATAAAGATTTATTAGGAAAAGGGACTTTTCCATTCAGACCGGGAATGAGTGCAAGTGCAGATATTCAAACCAAAACGCAATATGATGTTTTAAGCGTTCCGATTAATGCCGTTACTACTCGTGAAAAAGATGACATCATGATGAAAGAAAAAAAACAAGACGAAGCCTCTGTAACAACCGTAGCACCTTCGCTTGATGATTTAGATGTAGTTGTTTTTGTGTTGGATGAAAATAAAAGAGTGAAGAAAAGAAAAGTAACAACAGGCATTCAGGATATTAATTACATAGAAATTACCGACGGCCTTAAAGTTGGCGAAGAAGTAGTTACCGGCCCTTATGATATTGTAAGCAAAACTTTAAAAGACAGTCTGGAAGTGTTGAAAGTAGACAAGAAAGAATTATTCGAGAAAAATTAAAGTCCGGATTAATTAAACAATTTTTCTGCTTCGGTTACGCTTTCCGGTTTGCCTACATCAATAAACCGATCTCCAGTATGCTCATAGCCAAGTATGCGTTGATTTGCAGCCAAACTCAAATAGGTATCAGTTAAAGAGAATTTGCCACGTTGAGGAATCAAATCAAAAACAGTTTGTTCAAATATAGCTACACAGCTGTAAGCCATAGGATGAAGCGAGGTATCATCTATTGCTATCTTTTTTTCGCCGGTCATATTATTTTCCCAGCCACACAATCTATTGTTGTTATCAAAAAGAAAGTTTCGTGAAGATTTTCTATTCGTAATACCAAAGGAAATCAAAGCTTCATTTTTTTTATGGAAAGACAATAAGTTACTGATGGAAAGATCTGTAAGAATGTCAGCATTGAGGGTAATAAAAGGTTCTGCTGATTGCAGCAATGGTTTCGCTTTAAGTAATCCTCCGCCTGTTTCAAGAACTTCCTCTCTTTCATCACTAATGATAATATTGCTTCCCCAGCTATTATTTTCATTTACAGCTTGAATAATTTGATCTGCAAAATGATGCACATTTACGATAACTTCTGTGATGCCGTATCGTTGCAGGTATTCGATATTGTGTTGTAATAAGGACTTGTTGTTCACCAGTGCCAACGCCTTAGGATGCTCTTCGGTCCAGGGTTTGAAGCGAGTTCCCAGTCCTGCTGCAAATATCATTGCTTTCATTTTACCCAGTTTTCGTTGTTTAAATGTGTAAGTACAGTTTTTACAGCAAATTTATTTCTCAAATGACGGGTTACGGCTTCAGCCGCGTATACGCTTCGGTGTTGTCCTCCGGTACATCCAAAATTTATTTCCAGACTTTCAAAACCACGTTTGATATAATCTTCCACAGCGATGTCAACGATATCATAAATGCTGTTTAAAAATTTGGGCATCAGCGTTTGTTGTTCCAAGAAATCTTTAACGGGTTTATCTTGTCCGGTTTGTGTTTTATATTCTTCAATTCTACCTGGATTTAAAATCCCTCTGCAATCAAAAACAAACCCGCCACCATTTTTAGATTCATCTTTCGGGTATCCATTTTTCAGATAAGAGAAACTTTTTATTTTAACCAGCAATGGACTATTCTCAGCTGCTTTTGTTGTTTCAAATTGCTTGATGGTATCATCTGCCACAACCAATTTCAGTAAATTTTCAAATGTGAGAAAACTGATGCCGATTTTTTTATTATTTAAAAACCATTTCAAATTTTGCAGAGCCAAAGGAATGCTGGTTAAGAAATGAGCCTTACGTTCAAACAAACCGCGAAAGCCGTAGGCCCCCAACACTTGTAATAACCTGATCAGCACATAGCCATTATATTGGTTGGTAAAAATAGTTCTGTCAATAGTTTTGCTCATCTGTTCCTCCACACAATCCATATAGTAGTGAAGCAATTGTTCTTTCCATTCATCACTCAAATTAGCTTTGGCTTGCCACAATAAAGAAGCCACATCATATTGTAAAGCACCTTTCATTCCACCTTGGTAATCTATAAAATGAATATCATTATGATGTACCATTACATTGCGGCTCTGAAAATCGCGGAACATAAAATACTTATGATCTACATGCGCGAGGTAGATGCTGATAGCCTCAAAGTCTTGTATTAATTTTTCCTTGTCATATGGGATTTTAAGCGTGTCGAGAAAGTAATATTTAAAATAAAGCAAATCGCTCAGAATAGCTTGCTGGCCAAACTCTTTACTTGTGATACATTGGGCGTAGTCTAAATTTTTATCACCATTAATTTGTAAGTGGGCTAATGCCTTTAAACTTTTTTTAAACAAAGAAAAAGACACTTCATCTTGTCCGTTAAGTTCTAAGACATGTAGTAAAGATTCATCGCCAAAATCTTCTTGTATATAAATATTATGCTCTTTATTGACCGCATAAATTTCAGGTACAGGAGCTCCGATTTTTTTAAAATGTTTACTGAAATAAATAAAGGCATCATTTTCTTTAATGTTGTTGCTGTAAGTGGCAATGAAAGTTTTTTCATCACTACAATAGACTCTGAAATAGATTCTGTCGCTTCCGCTTTGGGGGATTTTTTCAATCCTGCTTACAGGGTTGTTACTGTATTGTTGTAGTAATTCTTTAATGGACGCGGTTACTTGCTGCATTTTCGATTTTAATAGGCGTAAAAATAGAGCATTTTTATCTCTTACAACTTGGTTTTATTGAGTAGAGAAGCTGCGAATTTGAGTTTTACATATTTATTTGTTCAGCAAATTATTTACCCTATATTTACTAAATTATTTAGCAAAAACAATCGTTTTTATATGGAAATAGAACAGTTTTTTTCTTCCGGTTACCAAGGGAGTAAATCGTTTAAACAATTGGATGTGCCTACAGCAAATGCAACTGGTTTTGGATCGGCAGCTGATGATTATATGGAACGTGGTATTGATTTGAATGAGCAATTGGTGAAAAATAAACCCGCCACTTTTTTTATGCGTGTACAGGGAAACAGCATGATTAATGCGTGTATACATGACGGCGATATTGTGATTGTAGACCGAAGTCTAAAACCTCAAAGTGGTAAAATAATCATTGCGGTTATAGACGGAGAATTGCTCATCAGGCGACTGGAAAAAATAATGAATAAAATTCGATTGGTTCCTGAAACGCCGAAATTGTCTTCGATAGAGATTAACGAGTTTACTGACTTCACTATTTGGGGCGTAGTTACTTATGTGATTAAGAATATGTAGCGTTTTCTTTTATGATGTATTAAAGGAAGTCTTTATTGTGGTTCATTTTTATCCAAAAAATGGAGATTGATGTCGAAGAGAAACTAAATAAACTTCAGTGAAAATAATTGGTTGTCTTATTTGCGTATTCGTAATATTGCGAATTTGCAATATTACGAATACGCTTCCCGGCCTTAATATTCAACAATCAATACCCTTACTTTTTACCATTGCTATCTTATAAATTATTTCAGTTCTCCAAAAAATATAAAATGTCCATAAAGCCGCTGCCTTTACCAACCGATGATGATTTTTAAGGACCTAATATTTGACCAAATTTTAAAACTATATTGACACATGAAAGCCATAGTAGATTGCAATAGTTTTTATGCCGCATGTGAAAGAGTATTCAAGCCTTCGTTGCATGGCAAGCCTGTAGTAGTGCTTAGTAATAACGATGGATGTATTGTTTCCCGAACCGATGAAGCGAAAGCATTGGGCATTCAAATGGCCGGTCCTTATTATCAAAATAAAAAAGAAATTGAAGAAAATAATGTTGCTGTTTTTTCCAGTAATTATCATTTGTACGGAGACTTGAGCAGAAGGGTTATGGAAACGCTTCGTTTATTATCTCCGCAAGTGGAAGTCTATTCTGTTGATGAATCTTTTCTGGATCTTTCGGGAATTGATGCTGGTGAATTGTTCGAGTATGCTCTTTTTATCAAACATACAACAGAGTTATGGACGGGCATTCCTGTTTCAGTGGGTGTAGCGCCTACCAAAGTGTTATCTAAAGTGGCCAACAGATTAGCGAAGAAAGATAAGTCAGGAACAAAAGGTGTTGTAGTGCTTCAAACCTTGGAGCAGCAAATAGAGGCCTTGCGAAAAACAGCTGTAGAAGATATTTGGGGCGTTGGTCATGCGGGCTCAAAAATGTTGCGCATGTTTAATGTTAATACCGCCTGGGATTTGCGTAACAGGAGTGAACAGTGGGCGCGAAAAAACCTGGGCGGTGTAGTTGGAGTAAGACTAATCAAAGAATTGAACGGAATGCCTTGTATAGAAATGAAAAATCCATTGACAACAAAAAAAATGATTGCCACTACAAGAATGTTTGGTAAGCCCGTTTATGAATTAAAAGAACTGAAGGAAGCTGTTGCGACTTACATTACTCGTGCGTCAGAAAAATTGAGAAGACAAAGTAGTGCAGCAAGTGCGTTGAGTATATTTCTCGTACATAGCGACAATCGAAATCAACAGGAATATGCACCATCTTCAAGGTCGTCTTATATTACGCTGCCATCGGCTACTTATTTAACCAATGTACTGATTGCACATGCGATGCCTTTGGTAGAAGCACTTTATAATAGCGGGAGTAAATATATTAAAGCAGGTGTTGTACTTGGAAATATTGTTCCTTGTGATATGATTCAGTTTAATCTTTTTGAAGCACCGGAATCTGCAAATGCAAAACAATTGATGCACATGGTTGATAATATCAATTTCAGTATGAGGAATGATATTTTAAAATTCGCTTCAGCAGGAACGAAGAAAAACTGGAAGATGCGCCAGGAAATGAGGAGTAAAAGATTTACTACCAGATGGGAAGAACTTTGCATTGTTAAATAGCACGCCAATTATAAATAATTATGAATTCAATATAACCAGTCAACTAATCAATTCATTTCAAATTATGTGGTTCTTATCTGGTACGTACCAATGCCATAAGTGCAATAAAAGATAAAATGCAAATTCAAAAATGCAAATTCAAAAGTGAAAATTCAAAAGTGAAAAATCATTGCATCTTAAAATCAACCAATCAACTAATTAACTAATCAACCAAGGAACAAATAAGTCACATCCCCTTTTTATAGTTCTACCAATGCCATCGCCAAAACCTTTGATTAGCTTTTATAAAGAACCAGCTTCATTTAATTCAACATTTTTTCTCATTAAAAAAACACTTGATTATCTTGCGCCATCAAAATCACATAAATAATAATGAATCCTTTCGTAGAAAAAATAAAAATTGAAATAGAACCGCTTCGCCAGCAAATTATGAATCATAAAGTATATGCTGTGATGAATAGTATAGATGAGTTGAATATTTTTATGAAGTACCATGTTTTCGCAGTATGGGATTTTATGTCGTTATTAAAATCGTTGCAAAATAATCTTACTTGTACTTCCGTTCCTTGGTTTCCTAAGGGTTCAGCAGATACTCGTTTTTTAATCAATGAAATTGTTGTGGGAGAAGAGTCTGATGTAGATATGAATGGTGTTAGAATGAGTCATTTTGAAATATATCTTAAGGCCATGGAACAGTCAGGAGCCTCAACTTCAAGCATCATTACATTTATTAATGAATTAAAAAAATCAACGCCGTTTTCAACAGCTTATAATATTGCAAATGTGCCAACTGCCGCTCAGCAGTTTGTTGACTATACTTTTAAAGTTATTCAATCCGGAAAATCTCATTTGCAAGCTGCAATATTTACTTTCGGAAGAGAGGACCTGATTCCAGGAATGTTTACGTCGATCATTAATGATTTGGATAAAAACTTACCGAATACCATTTCTATATTCAACTATTATTTGGAAAGACATATTGAAGTTGATGGCGACCATCATAGCCATCTTGCACTTGAAATGACATCAAATCTTTGCTGCACAGATGAGCAGTATTGGAATGAAGCTACAGAAGCTACTATAGCGTCATTACAAAGCAGAATCCAATTATGGGATGGTGCTTACGAAGAGATGATGACAATGAAGAAGTAAGAATTATTTTCTATTTCCGTCTACATCCAACTCAATAATTTCATAACCGAACTTTTGTAAACCTGGAAGTATTTTTTCTTTGTCGCCTACTAAAAGAATATTCATTTTATCTGGTTGGATCCATTTTTTAGCTAATGCATCAACATCAGATTTGCTGATATTTTCCAAAAGGCTATTTTGAATATCAATATAATTTCCCTCTAGATTATTTTCTAATAAACGATTGATGAACCCTGATTTTTGTCCTGGTGTTTCGTATTGTAAAGCATCTCTTTGTCCGATGGCACTTTTCATAAACGCAAGCTCTTCATCTGTAATTCCTTTGTTTGCATAATTATTCATTTCTTTCAACACTTCAGTTAAAGCGCTGTCTGTAGCATTGGCTTTGATTCCAGAGCTGAAAGTATATTCAACACTATATTTGCTGCCACTGAAGTTGGATCTTGCACCATAAGTCCATCCTTTATCTTCTCTTAAATTCAAATTCAATCTGCTGTTGAAATTTCCACCCAACACATAGTTCATTAAATCTGCTTTGTAATATTCTCCGGTTAAATCATATTTCATATCTACAACCTTTCCTACTCGGAATTCGGTTTGTGCAGCTTTCGGAACATCAATAAGATAGATGCTTGTTTTTGCAACTGGACTTACTGCATTTGGTTTCGTAATGCTAATTTCCTTATTGGGAAGTTTATTCAGGAAATTAAGTTTGAGTAAAATTTCTGATTCTTTGATATCTCCAACAATCACGATTCTGGCGTTTTGTGATGTCAAGTAATTATCATAGTAAGATTGAACATCAGACAGCTTCAAGTTCTTGATGGAATATTCGGTCCCATTATCATTCATCCCTAAGATATTATCTGTACCATAATTAATTTTACTAAATACAGTGCTTGCAATCGTCGCTGGTTGAGATTTTGCTTGCTTGAAACTTTCCAGTGCTTGTTTCTGTAAACGATTAAAAGCATCTTGTGTGAAATTAGGTTGCAACAATCTTTCTTCGAGCAATTGTAAAGTTTTATCAATATTCTTTTTTAAAGTTTGCATACTGAAACGCATTCCATCAATCGTATTGTTTACACTAATACTACTTCCTAATTTCTGTAACTCAACACTCATTTTTTCTGCTGAGTAATTTTTAGTGTCTTCATTGAGCATACTTCCTGTGAATCCTGCGAGGCCAATCTTAGCAGTGTCTGTGGCTTGTGCCAAATGTCCGCCGGGAATCGTTATAGATAAATTTACGATCGGTAATTCTTTGTATTCCGCACCAATCATGGTTACACCATTAGCTAATTCGTTTTTCCAGTAAGCAGGTACTTTAATTGTTGGATTAGCACCTACACCAGGCATTTTGCTTCTGTCGAAATTGTCTTTCCCTTTCGTGTATACTAAGCCTGCATATCCATAATTAGGTCTGGAATAATTTGAAGAATCAATTTTGTAATTATCAGCAGCAGCCGGTCCGTTTTTATCAGACTTCGTTAATACACTAACGGTAACGCAACCCTTATCTTTAATATAAGTATTGTAAACCCTTAACACATCTGCTTTTGAAACTGCACTATACATTTTTAAGATAACGCTGATTTGATTGGCATTGCCTGTTAATGTTTGAAAGGAAGCCAATTGTGATACTTTGCCCGATACACTTTGCAAGCCATTGATGTATTGTGATTCTATAGCACCTTTGAATTTTTCGATGTCTTCGTCTGTTACGCCTCTTTTTTCAAAGGTCTGGAGCGCCTCTTTATAAAGACTGTCCATTGTTGCGAGAGATTTTCCAGGAAGTGGAACAAGTTGAATAGATAAATCACCGGAAAGTTCAGATAGTCTGCTATTTGCATTTGCCTGCAAAGCTTTTTGTGTCTTCACTAATTCCTGGTATAAAATGGAAGTTTTGCCTTGTCCTAATATTTGCGCCAAACATGCCAAAGGCGCCATGTCTTTATCATAATTCGCAACGGTAGGGTAAGTTTTTACCAACATCGGAACCCTCGCATAATTATCAACGTAAGAAACGTATCTATTTGAACTTACTTTCACCGGAGGTAAAATTGTTTTTGAAACAGTCGGACATTTGCGAATACTTCCAAAATATTTTTCAACGAGCTTTATGGCATCTGCAGGGTTGATATCCCCGCCAATAGTAAGTGTCGCATTGTTTGGGCCATACCATCTGAGAAAAAAATTCTTCAAATCCTGTACATCTACGCGATTCAAGTCTTCAACATATCCAATGGTCAACCAGCTGTAAGGATGGCCGTAAGGGTATAAATTTTTATTGGTAAATTCACTAACCAATCCATAAGGACGGTTATCGTAATTCTGACCACGTTCATTTTTTACCGTGCTTCTTTGTATTTCAAATTTCTGTTGGGTTACAGCGTCTATAAAAAATCCCATTCTGTCAGCTTCTAGCCACAACATTTTTTCCAATTGATTACTAGGAACTGTTTCGAAATAATTCGTTCTATCCAGGTTAGTGCTACCATTTAATGTACCACCAGCAGCAGTAATAATTTTGAAATGTTGCTCATCACCTACATGGTCGCTCCCCTGAAATTGCATGTGCTCAAAGAAATGAGCAAAGCCGCTTTTTCCGATTTCTTCTCGGGCACTACCCACATGGTAAGTAATGTCTACATGAACAATAGGATCACTGTGATCTTCATGTAATAAAACGGTAAGCCCATTCGGCAAAAGATATTTTTCGTAAGGAATCACAATCTCGTCTCCCTTTTTTTCTACTTTTTCTATAAGTTTCGCCTGACTAAAACTATTGTTAATCAGCAATAGCGTTGACAATAACAGTAATGATGTTTTTTGCATAAAAATAATTTGAACACCAAAGTAACAAAAAAACCGAGATAAAATCTCGGTTAAATAATGATGTATAAATGATGTAGATAAATGCTATTAATTCCTGCTGCTAATTTTTGACAGTAATCTTAAGATTTCAAGATACAACCAAACAAAAGTCACCATTAATCCAAAAGCACCATACCATTCCATGTATTTTGGCGCACCCATTGACGCTCCTTGTTCTATCATATCAAAGTCTAATATCAAATTCATTGCTGCAATAACAACTACAAATAAAGAAAAAAGTATTCCAAATGTGCTTCCTTCATGAATAAAAGCCATATTATCAAAACCAAACATTCGCATTACCCATACGATTAAATAAAAAACGGCGATGCCCATTGTGGCTGTCATGATGATGGACTTGAATTTTTCGGTTGCTTTAATGATTCTGAAAGAGTATAAAAAATACATCGATATGCCTACTCCAAATGTCAATCCAACAGCTTGAAGTACGATACCATCATAAGCCAGGTTGAACATTGCTGAAATGGCTCCAATGAATAAACCTTCCAATAAGGCATAAAGTGGTGCCAGGAAAGGCGACCATTCTCTTTTAAACATGAGTACTAATGCAATTACAAATCCTCCAATCGCACCACCGAATACCATCATCTTTACATCTTCGCCATTGCCAATGACTTCTTTCCAGGAGTAAAATGCAGATCCCATCAACATTAGAAACATGAATCCAAATTTTTGAAGTGTTCCTGAAATACTCATCGCATCTTCGTTTGTGCCGATATGAATTACTGTATCCCTGAATTTATTTTCTGAAAGGGTGGGATTACCCGATTTAAATAGTGACATGGTTAATTTTTTTTAATTCATTAAAGTTATTGTTTTTTTTGATTGGGAAACTAATCCACTCCATTTTTTAGCATTTGCACATTACCTTTGCCCCATGAATCAATTATTGGCTCAATTAGAGCAATACAAAAAGGAAATTGAGACTTCTATCGTTTCTAATAAGGAAGATCTCGAGACATTCAGGATAAAATACCTGGGTACAAAAGGGTTATTAAAAACGATTATGGGCGAAATGAAGCATGTGCCCGTTGACCAGAAAAAGGAAGCAGGACAACTACTTAATGAGTTCAAGGTATTTGTGGAATCTTTTTATAGCGAATTATCCGCTAAAATGGAAAGTTCGGAATCTGCTATTAAAAATGAAATTGACATCTCACTTCCCGGACATCCCTTGCCGTTAGGTTCCCGTCATCCCATCAGTATTGTGCACAACAAGATTGTTTCTATTTTTCAAAGACTAGGATTTTCTGTTGCAGAGGGTCCTGAAATCGAAGACGATTGGCATAATTTCACTGCATTAAATCTTCCTGAAAATCATCCTGCACGTGATATGCAGGATACATTTTATATCAGCCAGAATCCTGATTGGCTATTGCGTACACATACAAGCAGTGTGCAAATCAGAGAGATGCAAAAGAATGACTTGCCGTTAAGAATTATTTGTCCGGGTAGAGTATATAGAAATGAAACGATAAGTGCCCGTGCGCATTGTTTTTTTAATCAGGTTGAAGGATTGTATATCGCAGAAAATGTTTCTTTCGCAGATTTGAAACAAACTTTATATTTTTTCGTAAAAGAAATGTTTGGAGAAGGGGTAAAAGTAAGATTTCGTCCTTCTTATTTCCCTTTTACGGAGCCAAGTGCCGAAATGGATATCAGCTGTTTGATATGTAGTGGAAAGGGTTGCAGCGTTTGTAAAAGAACTGGCTGGGTAGAAATTTTAGGTTGTGGAATGGTGCATCCTTCAGTGTTAGACAATTGTGGTATTGATAGTAATAAATACACCGGATTCGCATTCGGTATGGGTATTGAAAGAATTACCATGCTAACTTATCAGGTAAAAGATTTGCGCTTATTTAGTGAGAATGATGTGAGATTCTTAAAACAATTTACACAAGCATGATAACCAACATCTGTGTAACCGGTGCAGGAACAATGGGAAGCGGCATTGCATTATGCGCTGCTCAAAATGGCTTTCCAGTTATTTTGTTTGATACAAATGAAGCCGTAATTGAAAATGCAAAAAAAAGCATTCAAAAAAACCTTGCTAATCTTCTTGAAAAAAATAAAATTTCAGAAGCGGACCAATCAAAAATTCTAAGCCAACTAATTTTCACAACTAATATTCAAGATTGCAAAGCATCATTAATTATTGAGGCTATTATTGAAAAGGCATCTGCAAAAATTGAATTATTTAATCAGCTTGCAGAAATAAACGACGCCAATACAATCTTCGCTAGCAACACGTCTTCACTTTCTATTAATTTATTACAAAATAATATTTCAAATCCTGAAAGAGTTGCAGGTCTTCATTTTTTTAATCCGGCTCAAATAATGAAGTTGGTAGAAGTTGTAAAAGCAGAACAAACAAGCGATTTAGTCATTAATATATTGGTTGATTTTTGTAAAAGGTTAAATAAAATCGCAGTCGTTTGTAAAGACGCTCCTGGTTTTATTGTGAATCGTGTAGCCCGTCATTATTACCTTGAAGCGATGAAGCTGGTAGAAAATAACTTGGCCACTATGGAAACTGTTGATGAAGTCATGGAAGCTTCCGGTTTTAAAATGGGCCCATTTAAATTGATGGATTTGATAGGAAACGATATCAATCTTGCTGTTACACAATCATTGTACGATGCATTTCAAGAGGAGCATAGGTTTCAGCCATCTGTGCTGCAAATCAATAAAGTAAAAAATGGTGAGCTAGGCAGAAAAACGGGCAAAGGATTTTATGATTATAATGGATAGATAGATGTGATGATTTGGTTGATTAATCCGTCTTAAACCAATTAAACTAATGAAACCTTTGAAACACTTTTGGAGTGGATTCGAGAATAACAATATTTCCCTCTAAAAAACAAAAATGAACAACAAAATTCTGGTAACTGGCGGATCTGGCTTATTGGGGAACGAATTAATTCACCAGCTTTTAAATAAAGGCAATAGCGTAAAAGCTATTGTGCACAAAACGCCGATTTTAATAAAACATCGCCATCTTGAAGTGGTGGTTTGCGACTTGTTGGATGTTGTTACGCTAGAAGAAATTATGCAGGATGTTACCCATGTGTATCATTGTGCGGGTCTTGTAAGTTTTACCAAAGGAAACAAAAACTTATTATTCAAAACAAATAGAGATACAACTGTAAATATCGTCAATGCTTCATTGCACGCTAAAATAAAAAAGTTTGTTCATGTTAGCTCTATCGCATCATTAGGCCGGGATAATCAATTTGATCTCATAAATGAAAATCTTCAGTGGAATGCTGAAAATAATTTTAGCACATACGGCTATACAAAGTATCTCGGAGAATTGGAAGTATGGAGAGGAATTGCAGAAGGACTGAATGCCGTTATTGTAAATCCAAGTATTATATTAGGCCCTGGCAACTGGGACGAAGGATCTACCGCAATCTTTAAAAAAGTACACGACCATCTTAAATGGTATTCAGAGGGAGTAAACGGCTTTGTGGATGTCAGAGACGTTTGCAGAGCAATGGTTTTATTAATGGAAGCTGAAATTTCAGCCGAACGCTTCATTGTCAGCGCATACAATCTGAGTTATAAAGATTTGATTTTCCAAATTGCAGATTCCTTCAAAAAACCAAGACCTTCTCAAAAAATAAATCCTTTTCTGGCCGAAATTGTTTGGCGCATGGATTGGCTGAGATCTTTAATCACAAGAAAAGAGCCACTGATTACAAAAGAAACGGTCAAGACCGC
This sequence comes from uncultured Bacteroidota bacterium, assembly GCA_903831575.1. Taxonomy (GTDB): domain Bacteria; phylum Bacteroidota; class Bacteroidia; order Chitinophagales; family Chitinophagaceae; genus Ferruginibacter. Next base: position 56,890 of record CAIKYB010000026.1, read on the forward strand.
AGAATCTATATCTCATTATGACAATAGCAAGTTGAAAAAAACGCTATTGAATTTCGAGTATCGTTCCTTAACTGATACCATTGATCATACTTGCATCACGTTGCAACAAATGTTTAACAAGTAATAACTTATTTTAGATTTTTATTTTTACCCAAAACAACCTGAAAGATGAAAAAATTCTTCTTAATAATAGCCGCAGTTTTATTTAGTTCTCATCTTTTTTCACAACAGCATTCCTTTTTTGTAAAAGGCAGGGTGGTTGATGCCACAACAAAATCACCCTTACAAGGCACATCTGTATTTGCAGAAAATACTACATTGGGTACGGCTACAGATCAGGACGGCAACTTTCTCCTGGAATTACCTCTGGGTGGATATTCTTTGGTGATCAGTTATACAGGATTCAATACACAAAGTATACGTGTAAGTCATACGGAATCAAACAACCTTCAGGTGGAAATGACCATCAAAGAAAAAGCAATGGAAGAAGTGGCGATTGTTTCTACTGGCGAAGTGAAAAATGGAATTGAAAAATACGGACAATTTTTTTTAGATGAGTTCATTGGCAAATCAAATAATAGCATCTTGTGCAAATTGAAAAATCCGGAAGTCTTAAGATTTTATTTTTCAAAAAAGAAAAACAGACTTAAAGTATTAGCCAATGAGCCTTTAGTTATTGAAAACAATGCGCTTGGATATAACATCAAATATAAAATCGATTCGTTTGTTCATGAATACAAATCGGATTTGACTGTGTACACGGGTTATCCTTTGTTTGAAGAGATGTCTGCAACTTCAGCAGAACAAAAAGCAACATGGGCAACAGCTAGAGAAAATGCCTATCATGGTTCTGTATTACATTTTATGAAAAGCTTGTATAATATGGAGCTTGAAGAAGAAGGATTTGAAATCCAGTTTATCATCAATATAAATGGAAAGGATTCGGCGCTGCGTTTAAAGGATTATTACGAAGCTATCAATTTTCAGCAAGAGGACAGTACACTTCCTGTTCAGATAAAACCTAATCAAACCCAGGTTGGTGTTATTTATACAAAACAAAAGCCTGAAGAAGGATACTTGAAAGAAAACAAAAATGTTCCAACTGGTTTTCAATTTTCTACCATTAATTTCTTACCGAATAAAGCTCTTTTTATAGAGCGTAATGGTTTTTATTTTGAACAGAATGATTTAATTATAAATGATTATTGGGAGTGGAATAAAATGGCTGATGCGTTGCCTTACGATTATAAATGATAAGAAGCCCATATTGGTCTTTTGACCAACATGTATTATTCATAAAATCATTCTCCTTTTTTCCCCATTACTTTATCCCACAACTCCGGAATTCGTTTTACCCAAACCAATTCCCGTTGTTTTAATTTAGCATCTTGTACAGGTGATCCAAAATAATTTTTACCACCTTCCAAATCTCCTCCAACACCACTTTGAGCAAACACAACGGCATTTTCTCCAATCGTTAATGTTTTACTTACACCGACTTGTCCCCAAAGGGTAACCCCATCTTCTAAAGTTGCCGCACCTGCTATTGCCACTTGTGCTGCCATTAAACAATTTTTTCCAACAACAGTATCATGACCAATATGAACCATATTGTCGAGCTTTGTTCCGCGTCCTAAAATAGTATCATGGCTCACGCCTCTGTCAATCGTGCAACCTGCTCCGATTTCAACATCATCTTCAATGATTACTCTTCCGCAATCAGGCATTTTTTTATACCAAACGTCCCGATTTTTTTTAGTGTTGTAATAAAACCCATTACTTCCAATAACACTTCCAGACTGTATAATCACGTTATCACCAATGATACAATGATCCATGATGGTAACATTGGGATAAATGATGGTGTTTTTTCCAATGGTAACGTGATGACCAATAAAAACTCCAGGATAAATAAAACAATCAGATCCCATAACAGCAGTATCACTAATTAATTTTGTTGATGGTTCAAATGGACGAAAGTGATGGACTATTTTACAATAGGCTTCAAATGGATTTTCAACTACCAGTAACGCCTTGCCTTCGGGTATGTCCATTTCTTTATTGATGATGATAAAACTAGCGTCACTGTTGATGCATTTGTCATAATATTTTGGATGATCAACAAATACCAAATCACCTTTTGATACTTTGTGAATTTCATTTATTCCTGTTGCATGACTGGAATCATCTCCGATAACTTTCGCTTCAATAAAAGAAGCCATCCATTGTATTGATACTGGTGAAGGAAATTGCATATGCTGTAATTTTTACAAAGGTACTATCCTTTAATTTCATATAATTCATCATTACAGACCCATTGAATAAAATATTGTCCCCAAAAAGTAAAATATTTTTTTGTGAAATTGGATGATAGTGATTCAGCAGAATTGCATCAGTATTATGTAAATAAAAAAAATAATTTTATTCAAAGCTTAAAATAAAAAACAGCTGAAGTACTTGTAAAATCAATACTTATAAAGGAATCATTTTTTGTTTATTAAAAATAGCAGTGTTTTCTGTTTTGAATGTTGAATGTTGAATGTTGAATTTTCGCTTGCCCTTATCCACAGAAAAAATAAAAATGTTGATAAAATAATTCAAAATATTTTTTTGTTAGCGAAAAATATTTTTTAATATTGCGTAGGGAATTTGGTTCCCGTACTTACTAACCCATCTATATACTAAAGCCTGACAATAAAATGTTGGGCTTTTTTAATTTAAATAATCTTGGTCTGAATTAAGATTTAAAAATTCACCAGCGTTTAAAAACAAAAGAATAAACGACTACCTTGCAACAAAATAATACTTGTATGTTAAAATCAATGACAGGATTTGGGAGAGCAGAGCAAACCGTAGGTGACAAAACTTATCTGGTAGAAATAAAAGCATTGAATGGCAAACAATTCGAATTGCAGTTAAAGCTTCCGCCATTGCTAAAACCATTTGAATTTGACATTCGCAATACCATTCAGGATAGTCTGGTAAGGGGTTCAGTCGATTGTTACATTACCATCAAACAGAATGGCACATCAAAGCCTGTAATCATCAATACTGAATTGATAAAATCCTATTATATTCAACTAGAACAACTAGGAAAGGAATTAAATATAGATACCAACAATGTTTTAAGCTCCATATTAAGGCTTCCTGAAGTGGTAAGTCCGAGTAATGAAATCATCAATGAAGATGATTTTAAAGAATTTAATAAAGTACTGATCAGCGCAATTTCTGAATTGAACAATCACAGAATCGAAGAAGGGAAAAGTCTGGAAAAAGATTTAAACAACAGAATCTCCAAAATAAAGGAACAGGAAGAGGCGATTATTGTTTTTGAACCCAATCGAAAAGTCAGGATAAAAGAGGAAATCAATAAATTACTTGCCAATAACGTTGGAAAAGAAAATATTGACAACAACAGAATGGAACAGGAACTTATTTATTACATGGAAAAAATTGATATCCATGAAGAACAGATTCGATTGCGCCAGCATTGTGAATATTTTTCCGATATCATTCAAAATGATTCGGTAAGTAAAGGGAAAAAATTATCTTTTTTACTACAGGAAATAGGAAGAGAAATCAATACTACCGGAAGTAAAGCATATGATGTGGATATTCAAAAATGTGTGGTAGTAATGAAAGATGAATTGGAAAAAGCAAAAGAACAGATTTTAAATGTGCTTTAATTAATTTAGTAATAGTCTATCATGAAGTACGATTTAGTAAAGCCAATCAGATTTTTTATTTCTTTCACCTTAGCCTGCTTTCTTTTTAGCTGCGATCAAATTGATGTGTTTGAGAAACATACGAGTATCCCAGATCAAAAATGGGATAGTAATTTCTTGTGTACGGGTTCCTTTGAAATTAAAGACACCAGTTCATTTTATAAAATTTCTATAGTAATCAGGCATACAGATGCGTATAAATACAATAATATCTGGCTACAACTTGGTTTACAAATGCCCGGAGATACGATGAATTTTCAAAAAATCAATCTAGCTTTAGGTGATGATGCAAATGGATGGTATGGCTCAGGAATGGGAGATATTTTTGAAGTGAGAAAACCGCTGACCAAATATCCCAAACAATTTAATAAGCCCGGTGTATATAAATACTCTTTATCAAATATTATGCGTGACAATCCTTTGGAACATATCATGAGCGTAGGAATCAGAATTGAAAAAGCAAAATAATCATGATATGTAGATGTTATCCAGGTAATTTATGCGTAGAGAACCAAAACATATTATTATTTTGATTGCTAAAATCGAAAGTAAAAAGGTTGTCTTATCTTTACGGCACTTTATTTAATAGTAAAAACATTTGAACGTGAATCGCTTTAAACTTCTATTTGTCTTTTTATTGATTACTACATTTAATTTAAGTGCTCAGACTAGCGCGTATCTCCAACAAGGAGAATTCGGTGTTACTCTTGGAAGTGCTCATTATTTCGGTGATTTAAACACAAGAAGTGGCTTAAATAGGCCGAAGCCTGCTGTGGGTGCATTTTTTCGCAAACAATTTGGTAATTATATTGGCTTGAGAGTATCTGCTCATTATGCACAGCTTGGCTACAGTGATATTTACAGTAAGAATGATTATCAAAAAACAAGAAATTTAAGTTTTAATACTGATATTTTTGAATTTGCCGTTCAAGGGGATTTTAATTTCTTCAGATACGACCCTAATGATCTTCTTCATGGATTTACGCCATATGTAACGCTTGGGTTGGGGGTTTTTAGCTATGATCCATATGCTTATTATAACGGGACTAAAGTTTATTTACGTCCACTTGGTACTGAAGGCCAAGCCGCAGGCTACTTGGGAAGATCTGAATATAGCACCATGGCCATTTGTATTCCATTTGGCGTAGGAATCAAGTATAGCGTAACTCCAAAAATCAACTTAATCTTTGAAGTGGCTCAGCGATTTACAACCACAGATTATCTTGATGATGTAAGCTCTACATATGCACCAAGAAGCTTGTTTCCGAATGATGCAAACGGAGATCCTTCCATTGCAAATCTTTTACAGGACAGATCCTATGAGATTGACCCTAATAATATGCTAGGAAGCGTTGAAGGCAGACAAAGAGGATGGAGTAAACAAAAAGACCAGTATGTAATCGGAGAAATAGGCATTTCAATTAATATTGGTAGCTATCGCTGCCCTACAGCAAATTAATCAAACACCATATTTTTTATAAAAATGACCGCAATTTGACCTTTGCGGTTTTTTCTTTTCCAGCCTAATCCTTATTTCTTCATAATAATTCAATTCATCTGATTGATTTGAAAGGGTTAAACCAATTTTCGTTACTTTTGCGAACCTAAAAGGGAGATCTATCGCATTATTCAATGAGTTTGAAGGAAACTATAAATATTGAAAAACTACCTGGACATGTAGCCATTATTATGGACGGCAATGGCAGATGGGCAAAGGAACAAGGAAAAGATCGACTTTTCGGACATCTGCATGGCGTTGAAAGTGTAAGAGATATCGTCGAAGGAGCCGCAGAATTAGGTATAAAAAATCTTACATTATACGCTTTTAGTACAGAGAATTGGGACAGACCAGAATATGAGGTTATTGGCTTGATGGAGTTATTAGTTGATACTATTCGTAAAGAAGTTCCAACTTTGAATAAAAATAATATCAGGCTACATGTTATTGGTGCAATTAATATGTTGCCAGAAAATGCACAAAGAGAATTGTCGGAAGCCATCAATGAAACAGCTCATAATACTGGATTAAATCTGATTATGGCATTGAGTTATAGCAGTAGATGGGAAATCGTCAATGCAACGCAATTAATAGCTGCCGATGTTTTGAATGGTAAATTATCCATTGCAAATATTACACAAGATATTTTCAAAGAATACCTGACGACTCGCTTATTTCCAGATCCTGAATTGTTGATTCGAACAAGTGGTGAATATCGGATTAGTAATTTTTTATTGTACCAATCAGCCTATGCTGAATTATATTTTACGGATGTGCTTTGGCCCGATTTCCGAAGAGAAAATTTTTACGAAGCATTAATAAATTACCAGCAAAGAGAAAGACGGTTTGGAAAAACAGGAGATCAGATAAAAAACGAACAGATCATCTAAGTTTAAACCCTATAAAATCTTTATTTAACAAATAGTTTTCATAAACGGGTTTAATATTGCCCCACTTAAAATAAAATTGATGCACAGGATTTACAATAATTATTTTTTTACAGCGCTGTTTTGTTTGTTAGCTTTTCACTCAAAAGCACAAAATGATACATTGTCTGTATCCGTAAATCCTGCCTTACAAGAAATATTCAACTCAAAATATCCTAAAACATATACTATAGCTGGTATTAATATTACAGGTACAAAATCATTCGATCCCGCTTTGATTATTTCAATTTCAGGCCTTGCCGTTGGAGATAAAATTCAACTTCCTGGTTCTGATGTTTTTTCAAAAGCCATTGCTAAATTATGGAAGCAAAACCTTGTTTCAAAAGCTGATATTAGTATAAGCAGGATAGCAGATACCGATATTTATTTAGATATCGAAATAGTGGAAAGAGCCAGATTAATTGATTATAAATTCTTTGGAATTAAAAAAGGAGAGAAGGATGATCTTGAATCCAAAATCGGATTGGCTAAAGATAGAGTTCTTTCTGAAAACATGAAAATGAGTGCTGTTGAAGCCATTAAGAAATTCTACTATGATAAAGGATACAGAAATGTTTCCATCAAGCTGCAAGAAGCTCAGATATCCGGAATAGCCAATGGCGTATCACTTTCATTTTATATTGACAAAGGGAATAAGGTAAAAATTAGCTCTATTAATTTCAGCGGCAATGAAAATATTAATGATGCGGCACTGAAAAAACAAATGAAGGGGACAAAGGAAATGTCAAGATTTACACTATATCCTAATACCCCTGTAAGACCCTATGGAGACACTTCTAAAGGGTATACTTTTCAAAAATACATGAAGGAAATCGGATTCTTGTATCCAACTAAAACAGGAGAATTTATTGACCCCTATTTTAGAATAAAATTCAGCGGATCTAAATTTAATGAGACAAAATATGCTGATGATAAAGATAAAGTACTCGCTTATCTAAATGCTCAGGGACTAAGAGATGCAACAATTTTGGCAGACACTTTGATGATGAATAAGGATGGCAATTTGGACATAGACATCAAAGTAAATGAAGGTAGAAAATATTATTTTGGAAATATTAGCTGGAGAGGGAATACTAAATATTCCGACTCGATTTTAAATATGCTTTTAGGAATTGAGAAAGGAGATATTTATAATTTAGAATTGCTCAACAAAAGATTAGGCAAACAATTATCAATGGAAGGTGGAGATATCAGTAGCTTATACCAAGATGATGGATACTTGTTTTTTAGATTAGATCCAATAGAAACAGCCGTATATAACGATACGATAGATTTTGAAATCAGAATGGCAGAAGGGCCACAGGCTACTTATGGAAAGATAACGGTATCGGGTAACGACAAAACAAAGGATTACGTTGCATTGAGAGAAATGCGCACGTTGCCCGGACAGAAATTCAGTCGCGCTGATATTATTCGTACCCAACGTGAATTGTCTCAGCTTGGTTTCTTTAATCCTGAAAAAATAAATCCTAATGTTGTTCCGAATGCCGATAATGGAACTGTTGATATCAATTGGGAAGTAGAAGAAAAATCGTCTGATCAATTGGAATTATCTGCTGGATTTGGCGGGGGTATTGGATTAACCGGAACACTAGGTGTAACATTCAATAACTTTTCTATAAAAAACATAGCCAAAAAGTCAACCTGGGATCCGCTTCCATCCGGAGATGGCCAGCATTTGAGTTTAAGAGTGCAATCAAACGGAAGAGCCTATCGGTCTTATAATTTTTCTTTTACAGAACCTTGGTTAGGCGGTAAAAAAAGAAACTCCTTTTCTATTAGCTATTTTAATACAAAATATGCAAACGCAGTAGATCAATTTGGTAGTTATTGTAAGTCATGCGGAGATACTTCATATGTAAAGACAATTGGTGTTGGACTTTCTTTAGGCAAACAATTAAAATGGCCTGATGATTATTTTAGTTTGATTTATTCTTTAAATTTCCAACAATATAAATTGAGAAATTACGGACAAATATTCAGTGGCATCACCAATGGTAATTCAAATAACATCAGTCTAAAAATCACCTTGCTTCGTAATTCTGCTGGTCCTAATCCTATATTCCCAACCAGCGGATCTAACTTTTCTTTGAGCGGTCAATTTACCTTGCCTTATTCATCTCTTGGCATTACACCGTCTGTTAGTAATAAATATTCATTACCTGAATTCCATAAATGGCGTTTTACTGGAGAATGGTATACGCCAATTGGGAAAGGTCGCGGTGCTGATAAAAACAAACAATTTATTTTGAAAGCTGCTGCTAAATATGGTTATATAGGCAGATATAATACCAATCTTGAAGTCTCTCCATTTGAGCGTTTTCAGGTTGGAGATGCAGGATTAAGTAATACACAAGCATTGTTGGGTTATGATATTATTGCCCATAGAGGTTATCCTGTTTACAGCAGCTCAAATCCAAAAATTAATCCTGATGGAGTTACTCCATCACAGTATTTCACCTTGTTTAATAAATACACCCTGGAATTGCGTTACCCATTCAGTACAAGTGCGAGTAGCACTATTTATGGGTTAGCCTTTTTTGAAGCAGCAAATGGCTGGTATTCTTTAAAAGAATTCAATCCTTTTAAATTACGAAGATCGGTAGGAGTTGGAATGCGCTTCTTCCTTCCTATGTTTGGGTTGCTTGGGTTTGATTATGGAATTGGTCTTGATCGTTATGATCAATCAACTGGAATTAAAGGTGCAGCGAAGTTTACTTTTATGCTGGGTCAAGAAGCTGAATAAAGGATAGTCTGATTTTTTATAAACTATAATAATTAAACCATGAAGAAAATAACAATCGCCATATTGTCTTTTATTTTATTTTCTTTTACTACAATTGCCCAGCGTTATGCAGTCATTGACTCCAAATATATTCTTGGAAAAATTCCTGAATATATAGAGGCACAAACTAAATTGGACCAGTTCAGTATTTTGTGGCAACAGGAGATTGATCAAAAACAAACGGCTTTGGATAAAATGAATAAAGATTTTGAAGCGGAGCAAATTATGCTTCCAGATAATCTAAAGAAAAAAAGAGAAGACGAAATTTTTAATAAAGAAAAAGAATTACGCGATCTGCAAAAAAAACGTTTTGGATACGAAGGAGATTTATTCAAAAAACGCCAGGAATTGATCAAACCTATACAGGATAAAGTTTATAATGGCGTACAAAAATTAGCTATTGAAAAGCAATATGATTTTATTTTGGATAAAAGCGAAGGAATTACAGTTATATTTGCCGACCCAAAATTGGATAAAAGTGAAGAAGTGTTGAGGAATATGGGGATTAAATAGTTTGATAGTTAAGGATGCAGCAGAAAAATTAATTTTTAAACAGGAAATAAAACACATAATAAAAAAAAGAAAAACAAATGAAAAAACTAATCGTAGCAGCTGCAATGACTTTAATTGTTTTCGGCGCTTCTGCACAACAAAAAATCGGATATGTAAGTACGGATGAATTAATTGGATCAATGCCTGAAGCAGAAAAGGCAGATGCTGAATTAAAAGAGTATCAAGCTTCTTTGGCTCAACAAGGTCAAGATATGATGAAGGAATTAAATGATAAAGACAGTTTGTTTGTGAGAGACTCAGCAAAGCTTTCTCCAAGTATGAAAGAAATTAAAAAGAATGAATTAATTTCTCTATACCAAAGAGTTCAAAACTGGAATCAACAAGCTCAGGAAATGTACCAACAGGAAGCACAAAAGAAAATTGCTCCAATTAAATCAAAAGCATTGGAATCAATTCGTGCAGTTGCAAAAGAAAACGGGTATGCTTACATCCTTGATGTGAATTCAGTAATTGTTGGCCCTGCAGGAGATGATGTGATTGCTTTGGTAAAAACCAAAATGGGAATAAAACAAACACCTGCTCCAGCAGGAATGCAAAAAAAGCCGTAATCGTTTTTATATAAAATATTGAGCCACCTCTGATAATACGAGGTGGCTTTCTTATTTTTGAATGATGTTAAAAAATCCAATTGGCATATTTGATAGTGGCTATGGCGGATTGACTATTTTAAAAGAAATTGTTCATACGCTTCCGGAATACGATTATTTGTATCTCGGAGACAGCGCGCGTGCGCCTTATGGAACCCAGAGTTTTGAAAAAGTCTATGAGTATACTTTACAAGCTGTAAACTGGTTTTTTAGTCAGGGTTGTTCTTTGGTCATCTTGGCCTGTAATACTGCTTCAGCAAAGGCATTGAGAAATATTCAGCAAAAAGACCTTCCCATTTTACATGCTGAAAAAAGAGTGCTAGGTGTTATTCGCCCAACTTCTGAAGTGATTGGTAATTATACTACATCCAAACATGTGGCTGTCTTGGGTACAACGGGTACTGTTCAATCCAATTCTTATCTAATAGAGATAGAAAAATTTTTTCCTAATGTTGTTGTCTCTCAGGAAGCTTGTCCTGAATGGGTTTCATTAGTCGAGGAGAATAAGATGGATACGCAAGAAGCAGATTATTTTGTCAAGCAGCATATTGAAAGCGTGTTGGGAAAAGACAATAATATTGATACTTTATTGCTTGCCTGCACACACTATCCATTATTGATTGATAAAATAAAACAACATACACCTGAAGGGATTTCAATAATTTCTCAAGGCAATATTGTGGCTGAAAGTCTGAAAAATTATTTAGAAAGACATCCCAATGTAGCAGAGAAATGCAGTCGCGGCCAGTCGAGAAAATTTTACACAACAGGTGATTCTCATGATTTTAATAGTCATGCAAGCCTGTTTTTTGGAGATAAAATAGCAGCGGAAAAGCTTGAACTAGCATCATCCTGACCTTTTTTGTCTAATAAATCAAGAATTGCTTCTATTTTATTATCAAAAACCCTACCTTTGCCCTCCTTTCACAAGAAGCCGGGATGGTGCTCGGCAGAAGGTAAATCATTAACAATATTTGTAAAAGGAATAAATAATTAACAATGCCAGGTAAAAAAAGAACTTATCAACCCCATACGCGTCGTAGAAAATCAGTTCATGGATTTCGTGCACGTATGCAAGATGCAAATGGCCGTAAAGTATTGGCTAGCCGTAGAGCTAAAGGACGTCATAAATTGACTGTTTCTGATGAGCATGGTTCAAAGAAATAAAAATCGACTATGTCGCAAGTTTTTATACAGCCTTTGCTCCTGCAAGGGCTTTTTTAATGCACGCCATTTTATTAACTTAATGTAGCTTGAATACAGAACAACGATACTTTTTTAGAAAAGAGAATAAACTCAAAAGCAGAAAAATTATCCAGCAGGTTTTTGCTGAAGGAAAATCGTTTGCTGTTTTTCCTGTAAAAGCAGTTTGGATTCCTGAAAATCAACAGCATCATTTGCAAACAGGCATTTCCGTGAGCAGTCGATTTTTTAAAAAAGCAGTTGACAGGAACAACATTAAAAGAGTAATCAGAGAAGCATATCGGTTACAAAAAAATAGCTTGGAAGAGCTGTTGATTGAAAAAAACAAACGAGTTTCATTGTTTCTGATTTATACAGGTAAAGTACTTCCGGAGTACAAAGATATTTTTGATAGTTGCACTGCTATTATCAACAGACTTATCAAATTAAACGATGCAAAAAATTAAAAGTATATTAAGTCTCCCTTTCATTTTATGTATTAAATGTTATCAATGGATCATTTCTCCATTACTTGGTCCTAAATGCAGATTTACTCCCACCTGTTCTCACTATGCCTTGGAAGCATTTAAGAAATATGGTCCGATAAAAGGTTTCTGGCTTACCTTAAAAAGGGTAGGAAAATGTAATCCTTGGGGTGGGCATGGTCACGATCCTGTGCCATAAAAAAGGCTCCAGATCATCTGAAGCCTTTGAATTTAGGAGTTCAATAAACTTACATTGCAGCAGCCATTCTTTCTTCAACCACAGCCCAGTTCACCACATTCCAAAAGGCAGCTAAATAATCAGCACGCTTATTTTGATACTTTAAATAATAAGCATGTTCCCAAACATCAACACCTAAAGTTGGCGTTCCCTTAACTTCGGCAACATCCATTAACGGATTATCTTGATTAGGAGTAGATGAAATTTCTAATTTTCCTTCTTTAACTATCAACCAAGCCCAGCCACTTCCGAATCTGGTCATACCTGCTTGTGCAAATTTTTCTTTGAATGCATCAAAAGAACCAAAACCGGCATTGATAGCATCTGCTAATTTTCCTGATGGAGCTCCTCCTGCATTTGGCGCCATACTTGCCCAAAAGAAAGTGTGGTTCCAATGACCACCGCCATTATTTCTAACCGCAGGGCTGATGCTTCCGGCATGTTTAACCAGTTCTTCAATTGATATTGATTCATGTTCAGTACCAGCAATAGCTTTGTTTAGATTATCAACATAAGCCTGGTGGTGCTTGCCATGATGAATATGCATCGTTTGCGCATCAATATGTGGTTCTAAAGCTTCGTGTGCGTAAGGTAATGGTCCTAATGTAAATGACATAAGTATTTTGTTTTTAAAGATTAATTTTTTCCAAAGTTAAAGCATTCGCCGTTTATTGGGAAGGTTTAATAGGTTTAATTCGCTACAATTGTTCAATAGGTTTGATAGGTTCAAGAGGTTCAAAATGTTGAACATTCGTTTATTTTTCCAACCAACTACCTCAGTTTCTTAAAAAAATCTTTCATCAACTCACTGCACTCTTCTTCCAAAACCCCTCCGACGATAGCTGTTTTCGGATGAAACGGATTATTGCTTCCGGCAATTCTTCTATAACTATTTTTTTCATCAGGTGCACCAAAAACAATTCTTCCAATCTTACTCCAATATAATGCTCCGCTACACATCAAACAAGGCTCAATGGTTACATACAATGTCGCCTCTGGTAAATATTTGCTGCCAAGATAATTGTAGGCAGTTGTCAACGCAATGATTTCTGCATGAGCAGTACTGTCATTCATCAGTTCTACTTGGTTGTACCCTTTCGCAATGATTTTATCTTGCATTACAATAATGGCACCAATGGGTACTTCTCCTTTATCGAAAGCTTTTTGTGCTTCTGCCAATGCCAATTTCATGTAATGTTCATCATTCATTGATTTATTCTTTAAGGATCAAATGTACAACTGTAGTTCATTGTTTTCTTTTTTACTTATATGTTGTTGAATAACTAATTTATTTGTGTTTATTATTCTATAGATGAAGAGAAAAATAACCTGTAATGCTGTGTTAATTACTTTTAAATAATTCATATGATGATTGAACTTTGTTCACACCTACTTATGCTAACAGAAAATGATATTATAAACAGAATTTTGAAGATTCGATCAAAGAAAGTAATGATTGACAGGGATCTTGCAGAATTATACGGCGTAACTACAAGCGGCTAAACGAACAGGTAAAACGGAATCTAAATCGTTTTCCACAAGACTTTATGTTTAAATTGACAAGAGATGAAAAAAATGAACTGGTCGCAAATTGCGACCGGTTCATGATGATGCGCCACACCAGTACGCTGCCTTATGCTTTTACAGAGCACGGAGCAGTAATGCTTGCTTGTATTTTAAATAGCGAAAGGGCTATACAGGTTAATATTCTGATTGTAAGGGTTTTTACAGGAATGAGAGAAATTGCATTCCGGAACAAAGAAATGTTATTGAAAATAGAAAAGCTTGAACAAAAAATTGGAACTCACGATAAAGAACTGCATATCATTTTTGAAACCCTGAGAATGATGATTTCCACCCCACCACCTAAAAGAAACCGGATCGGATTTAAAGCAGACGATGAGTAAAAAAAATCCTTGCCTCTGCAATAGCCAGCTTCATAGAATCTTCATCGCTCTTCATTTGTTAATTAACTTTGAACAAATTTAAGTTTTTTATGTTCTTATAATTAAAAACAATAAATGAAGATGAGTAAAACAACAATAATAATTATAATTGCCATTAGTCTTATCATTGGTGCATTCGTAGTAATATCAAACCAAAATTCAAAAGAAATGACGTTTAAACAAAGAATACTCAAATCATTTTATCCTATAGTCATGTGGTTGGGGAAAAAAGAAAAACAACAAACCACAGTATCCATTTCTCCAATAGATTTCTACACTAACACTATTGTTTTGAATGATGGTTCTACTCTTGATTTATCTGTATACAAAGGGAAAAAGATATTGATTGTAAATACTGCTTCAAACTGTGGTTTTACAAGACAGTATGAAGCTCTTGAGAAATTATATAACAAACACAAAGACAGTTTAGTATTAATTGCCTTTCCGTCTAATGATTTTGGACAACAGGAAAAAGGAAGTGACGAAACAATAGCTAAGTTTTGTAAATTAAACTATGGTATAACATTTCCTATTGCTAAAAAAGGAGTTGTTGTAAAATCCGAAGATCAGCAACAACTATACAAATGGTTAACACACAAGGAGAGTAATGGATGGAACGAAAAAGAACCTACCTGGAATTTTTGCAAATATATTATCAATGAAAAAGGAGAGCTGACTCATTTCTTTAATTCAGCAGTTGAACCCCTGGGAGAGGAAATTGAAAAGGCGTTGTGGGGGAGATAGTGGTTGAAGGGTTGAAAGGTGGTTGAATGATTGTTGAATAATTGTTGAAAGGCAGGTTGAAGATACCAAATCGCCAAATTAACCAATCATCAAATCAACCAATCACCAAATTTACAAAGGACATTTCTGATGATAATCAATAATCTCAATGGGAGTGTGCTGGAATTCATAATCTTTATAATGCGCACTGATTTCATCCAATACTTCATTAACAGCCTCTGGCGAAGTAAGCGTTACCAATTTATACCTGAATTCTTTTATACCGGGCAATCCTTTTAAATAATTAGTATAATGTCTGCGCATTTCATTGATGCCAACTATTGGTCCTTTCCAGTCAACAGATTTGTTTAAATGTTTTTTACAAACTAAAATTCTTTCTTCCAAAGTGGGAGAGGGAAGAATTGTTTTGTCTTTTAAATAGGCTTTTATTTCTCTGAAAATCCATGGATAGCCAATAGCAGCGCGACCAATCATGATACCATCAATACCATATCTATTTTTATATTCGAATGCTTTTTGAGCGCTGTCAATATCGCCATTTCCAAAAATGGGCATATGTATGCGAGGATTATTTTTTACTTTTCCAATCAAGGTCCAGTCTGCCTCGCCCTTGTATAATTGAGCCCTGGTTCTTCCATGAATAGACAGCGCTTTTACCCCAACATCTTGTAATCTTTCAGCGACTTCTTCTATATTTTTAGATTGGTCATCCCAGCCCAGTCTTGTCTTTACGGTTACGGGCAAGGACGTGCTTTTTACAACAGCTTCGGTTAAACGAATCATCAAATCAATATCTTTCAATACTCCTGCACCAGCACCTTTGCTTACGACTTTTTTTACCGGACAGCCAAAGTTGATATCCACCAAATCCGGATTTACGGTTTCACATATTCTTGCACTCATCGCCATGGCTTCTTCGTCGCCGCCAAAAATCTGAATGCCAAATGGCCGTTCTTCTTCACTAAAATCAAGCTTCTGCTTACTTTTGATCGCATCTCTTATCAAACCTTCGCTGCTGATAAACTCACTGTACATCAAGTCTGCTCCGTTGTCTTTGCAAACAGCTCTGAATGGAGGATCGCTGACATCTTCCATAGGAGCCAGTAGTAAAGGAAATTCCGGTAGTTCAATATTGCCAATTTTGGGCATAGTAATTTTGTATATTGCATTGCAAATTTACAACTTAAAGATGGTCTATGCAATATAAAAGCAACAAAGGATTTACAGGTTTTGGGCAATTGGGAATGTTGATTCTTTTTCTTGGCCTTGGTCTCATTCTTGCAAGTGTAGTACAATTAATTATAGGCTATCAAATGGTGCCTCGGGGAACAACGTTGTCTCAATTGGAAGGAGCCTTGTTGCAAGCAATGAAAGATCCTAAAAATGTACAACTGCTTCGGTTGTTGCAAATAGCCGGTACATTTTGTGTGATGTTTGTTCCTGCTGTTTTATTTTCTTTGATATGTAATGGTAAAAATCTATTTTGGCTAGGATTCAATAAATACTTCAATCTTCACCAGGTTGCAATTGGCTTTTTAATCATATTTGGTGCTAATATTATGGCAGGCCCATTGCAGGATCTTAGCGAAATGGTTGTTTCTCATTTTGGATCACTAAATGCAATGGCAAAAAATCTCGAACAAGTTTACAATGACCAGGTCGTGATATTAAGCCATCTTAGCGGCTTGCCAGATTTGTTTTTAGCTATTATTATTATGGCCTTTTTTCCGGCACTTTTTGAGGAACTTTTTTTCAGAGGAGCATTACAAACACTGCTGGTAAAATGGTGGAAAAAACCTTTGCTGGCAATTATTGTTACAGCTGTAATCTTTAGTTTCATACACATGTCGGTGTATCTTTTTTTGAGTAGAATTATTTTAGGATTTGTATTGGGACTCCTGTTTCATAAAACCAGAAATATCTGGGTAAATACCATCGCTCATTTTTTGAACAATACCATCGCTGTTATACAGATGTATGTGTTAAGTAATAGCAAAGAAAAAATAGATGTTTCTAAGTTAGATCCCAAAATAGACTGGTGGTTTGGTGTAATTGCGTTGGGTATTTTGTATGGATTGTTTCTCTTTCTTGATCGGTATTCTGAAAAGAATAAAATGAAAATACATACAAAAGAACAGGTGTTGTTGGCCAATGAAACCGGAGGCGATTTGATTGCGTAGTAATATGGTTTTCGAGTATCAAAAAATGAATACTATTCCAAAGTAAACAAAAAACATCCTGACAGTTAATTTAGAAAAATAGTTATTAGTCAATGAAACAAAAAAAATCGATAAGCAATACAAAGATTCAACAAGCTGAAACTTCATCGGGTAATACGATTGCCATTCGAATTATTCTTGCTGTTATCGTTTTGGTGTTGTATGTAAAATCAACTGGTTTTGAATTTACGCTTGACGATGATATTTTTTATGTAAAACATGAGTCTGTTCAAAAAGGAATTTCAGCAACAGGAGAATTTTTTGCATATGGAAGTATGTACAAATTTGATGGCACAACAGGCCTACAGCCCTATCGCCCGTTGGCCTTATTGTCTTTTGCAATTGACAAAGAACTATCAGACAATTCGCCTGCAAGAGCACATTTGATCAATGTGATTTTATACATATTGCTTCTTCAGGTATTGTTGAGTCTATTGATAAAATTATTTCCTGATATTCATAAAACAATACTGGGTTTTATGGTGATTCTTTTTGCCGTTCACCCTATTCATACCGAAGTAATTTGCAGTGTAAAAAGCAGGGATGAATTATTAGCAGCATTATTCGCATTCATATCATGGTATAAATTTCTACCAAAACAAAAGGGTGAATTAATCAGTAAAAAAAATGCTGTATTCGGCATATTATTTTTCATGATGGCGTTGCTTTCCAAAGAGAGTGCTATCGCTTTTGCATTGGTTATTCCACTGAGTTATTTTATGTTTTATAAAAATGATGTAAAGAAGTCATTAATAACTTTCGGCTTGCTTTCAATAGGAGCAGTTGTTTTTTTATTCATGAGACAAACGGCATTCAACAACAGTACGGGAATACCTCATACCATGCAAATTCCCTTGTTGGATAACGTTTTGGCAGGAAACAATACTTTCGCACAGGCAACTGCAACAAGAATGGAAATTTTATTTTACAACCTAAAATTACTTTTTGTTCCCTGGCCGTTGAGCTGGGATTATTCTTTCAATCAAATTCCATTAGTTGACTGGTCGAATATTTTGCCTTGGGCTGGATTGATCTCCTATTCCTTACTTTTTATTATTGCAATTGTGCAATTTAGAAAAAAGCCAATTCTTTCTTTCTCTATTTTATTTTTCTTTATAACAAGTTCGCCAACAAACAATTTGTTCTTTCTTAACGGCGCAACAATTGCAGAAAGATTTCTTTTTGTGCCATCGCTCGCATTCGCTTTTTTTGTTACAAACTTTCTCGCCACTACATTTAAAATAAACACCACTACATTCACTGGAAACAAAAAGAAAATATTTTCGGCAGCACTCATTTTCATCATGATAATTTCCGCTGGATTAAGTAATGCACGCTGCCCGGATTGGAAAGACAATTTTAGTTTGTTTGAATCCGGTGCAAAGAATGCACCTAAAAGCAGCCGAACAAATGCCGCTCTTGCTAGTGAATACATGAATAAAGCAGAAAAAGAAAGCGATGTTGTTTTGAGAAAAGAATATGTAGACAGTTCTATTTCTTTTTATAAAAAAAGCCTGGCTATTTTCCCAATGAACTCTGATGCTTCCTATAAAGTTGGCCTTATTTATTCCATGTATAACGATACAACACAAGCCATTAAGTATTATAAACTATCTCTTGACGCTACACCTCAACAAATATATGCGCTCAATAATTTGGCTTGTATTTACTCCAATCAAAAAAATTATGATTCAGCTATTTATTATTTTGGTCGTTCTTATGTTGCTGACTCTACAAATGAAATGACTACAACGAATCTTGTCATCTCTAATTTTTCGAAGGGCAATGATGACCAGGTTATTTATTTTGGAAATAGAACACTTGAACTTAATGCTAAAAACAAAACCGTTTTGGAGATATTGGCTAAATCCTGGGAAAGAAAAGGAAATGCAGCAATGGTAGAAAAATATCTTCAAATGACAAAAGACCTGCAGAGTAACATCAATCCTTCTTATCTTAACAAATAAAAAATCAATTGGCACTAAATATTCAAACATTCAAAACGAGAGCATTAACAGCAATAGCATTTGTTGCTGTGATGTTATCAGGTTTATTAATTAATGGCTTTTTATTCAGTTTATTATTTCTGGTTATCCTAGTTGGTTGTTTATGGGAGTTTTCAAAAATCAATAAAATAATCAATCAAAAAATCAGCATCAAATTTTATTTCGCTGCTCTTTTTTATATCGTTTGTCCTATAATCATGATGTTGGGCTTGGCCTCTGATTTCCATTACATGGATTTGATTTTCAAAGCAAAATATTATCCAGCCTTACCTTGCTTAATTATTTTTTCTATTTGGATTAATGACACGATGGCTTATTTAGTAGGTTCATTTATTGGTAAAACACCATTTAGTAGTATATCTCCCAAAAAAACATGGGAGGGAACAATCGGAGGTGCAGTACTTTGTGTGGCAACTATTGCTTTATATACCATTCTGTTTGATCCTAATCATGAATTCACCTTAAAATTCAATATTACAATAGCATTTATTTGCTCCGTTTTTGGTACGATAGGAGATTTGTTGGAAAGCAAATTAAAGAGAATGGCAAATATAAAAGACAGCGGTAGTTTAATGCCAGGACATGGAGGCTTTTTGGATCGTTTTGATTCTTTGCTAATTGCCGTTCCTGCAGTTTGTCTTTATATAGTAATTTTATTTTTATTCTGCTAGTTTTAATTTCTTAATAGTATTTTTATCATTCAAAAAAATATATGACTATACATCGTGAGGGTACCAAAACCATTTTATATACTGCATTGTTTTTAGCAGGATTAAATTTTGGACTACTTAAATTAATGGGTTGTGATTATTGTTGGATTTCTACTTCAATCCTAGTGCTATCTGTTGCATTATGGCTTTTTATTATTTCCTTTTTTAGAATCCCTAATCGCAAACTTACTATTGACGACCTTTTAATTGTTGCGCCAGCAGATGGTAAAGTCGTTGTAATCGAAGAAGTTGTTGATCCGGAATACTTTAAAGACAAAAGATTGCAGGTGTCAATATTTATGAGCCCTGCCAATGTTCATGTTAATAGAAATCCAATTTCAGGGGAAGTTATTTACAGCCAGTATCACAAAGGAAAATATTTAGTGGCATGGAATCCAAAATCTTCAACCGAAAACGAACGCCATTCTGTTGTATTAAGAAAGGGGGATAAAGCAATTTTAGTCAAACAAATTGCAGGCGCTTTAGCTAAAAGGATCGTAAACTACCTTAAAGTTGGTCAAAATGTCAAGCAAACTGAAGAAATGGGCTTTATTAAGTTTGGTAGTAGGGTGGATTTATTATTGCCAATAGGTACCAAACTTAATGTTTCATTAAACGAAACGGTTAAAGGTGGAGTTACCATAATAGGAGTTTTATAAATTTAACAGAAACTGCTATTTGAATTGTATCATTTTATGCATAAATTTACTTTCTATTAAACATCAAAAAAAATAATTATGAAAAAAGTATTAATGTTATTATCTGCTGCTTTATTAATTACTGGCATTTCTTTTGCTCAGGATAAAGACAAAAAGAAAAAATGTGCAAAAGGAAAAACTTGTTGCCAAAAATCAAAACATTGCAGTAAGGATAAAGAGAAAGAAGAAAAAACTGCAGAAATGAAACCAGAATCAAAATCTAACTAAGAGATTTATTAATTTAGTATTAGAGCCCTCTTCAATTGGAGGGCTTTTTTATTTAAAAATATTTTCAAGTTCATTAAGATGTGTAATGGTGTAGGTAGGTTCTATATCAGTTGTAGCATTGATGTGGTTCACGAATATAGCATCCATTCCAGCGTTTTTTGCCCCTTTAATATCCGCTTCCAGATTATCGCCAATCATTATAGATTCCGTTAATAAAGCATTCGCCTTTTGTAAAGCGTATTCAAATATTTCTTTTTCCGGCTTCATGCTATTGCTGGCTTCTGAGGTAATGACATGGGTAAAAAAATGTTCAATTTTACTGTTTCTTAATTTACTCCATTGCGTTTTTTCGAAACCATTCGTGATCAGGTGAAGGGTATAATTTTTTTGAGTCAGATAATTTAAAATCTCCACCGAATAATCAAACATGGCTGTTTTTGTAGGAAGTACTTCAAGAAAACGATAGCCCATTTTTTTTGACATTGCTTCATCTCCAATTTTATATTCCAAAAGTGTCCGCCACATTCTTTTCCATTTCAACTCATCTGAACTGATAAATCCATTTTGATATCTGTCCCAAAGAATTTTGTTGTGATGCGAATATTTTTCATAAAAGGAATTAAAATCCTCCGTCACTATTGTATTTAAGTCAAACTCATAAAAAACATCTGATAAGGCTATTTTTGCATTGGTGTCAAAATCCCATAAGGTATGATCTAGGTCGAAAAAAAGATGATTATATTTCCTCATTATTAGGTGTTAACTATTAGTCAAACGATCTTTATCTTTATACTTTATGCGCGAAGGTACTTATTAATGATTATTTAATTTATTTGTATGATAGTAATAATAACAGGAGGGAGCAGAGGTATCGGAAAAGCAACTGCTATAAAATTTGCTTCAGCTGGTCACAGGGTAATCTTGTGCTCGAGGAATATGGACTCTTTGCTCCATGCCAAAAAAGAAATAGACAATCAATTTCCAAATGCTCAGGTTGATTTATTTGCAGCAGATCTTTCCCAGAAAGCAGCAGTACAAAAATTTGCTGCATTTTGTTTGGAAATTGGCACTCCTGATATTTTAATAAACAATGCTGGTATTTATACTCCCGGAAATTGTATGGATGAACCAGATGAAGCAATGGAGAAGTTGATGGGTATTAACTTTTACAGTGCGTATCATCTTACCAGAGCACTTTTGCCTTCCATGATGAGCAAAAAAACCGGCCATATCTTTAATATGTGTTCCATCGCATCATTAAAAGCGTATGAGGGTGGTGGTGGGTATAGCGTCAGTAAATTTGCTTTGAATGGCTTTACCCAGAATCTCCGACATGAATTAAAAACGTATGGAATAAAAGTGACTGCAGTGTTCCTTGGTGCCGTTTTAACTGATACTTGGGGCGGTTTTGACAATAGTAATAACAGAATTATGGAAACCAGTGATATTGTAGAAATGATGTTTACATCTGCTCATCTTTCTATACAAGCTGTTGTGGAGGAAATTGTCATACGACCTCAATTAGGCGATTTGTAACTATAAACTTTTGCAGAAACTACAGATTGGTGAATTTATAGCCAATGCCTCTTACAGAATGAAAATAAATAGGACTTCGGCTATCCTTTTCAAAATATTTTCTAAAGTTTAAAATAAAATTATCGATTGTTCGGGTAGTAGGGTATACATTATATCCCCATACGGCCTGCAATATTTTTTCTCTTGTCACTACTTCATTTTTATGTTCAATGAGTAGTTTTAATAACATAGCTTCTTTTTTTGTTAACGTGATTTGCTCGCCACTTTTATTGCTGCAAACAAGACTATTAAAATCAATAGTATTTCCCCCGAATGAATAGACGTCCTGAAGGTTACTTTTGGTTGAAAGTACCTCATTTTTTTTGATAAGTTTTTCTACTCTCAGTAACAATTCTTCAAGATTAAATGGTTTTGTCAAGTAATCATCTGCTCCTTTTTTTAAACCAAGAACCCTGTCGGCACTAGTGTTTTTTGCGCTTAAAATTAAAATAGGGGTGAGGATATGCTGTAGTCGCACAGATTCGCAAACTGAAATGCCGTCAAGCTCCGGAAGCATAACATCTAAAATAATCAAATCGAAATATTCTTTGTGAATCATTTTCAAGGCGTTAGCCCCATCAAAACTGCTGCTGATTTCGTAGCCTTCTAATTCCAAATTCAGCTTAAGCGCTTCGTGAAGATTTTCCTCATCTTCAACCAATAGTATTGAATATTTCTTTTTCGGCATGCCGTAGTTACACAATGGTTTTAAATTCAATGATAAATTTTGACCCCCTTGGGAAATTGTCTTCTATCTTAATTCTACCTTGATGGGTATCAATTATTCTTTTAACTAAAAATAATCCTAATCCGGTCCCTTTGGCTTTTTGTGTTGCTTCTTTACCGAGTCTATAAAACTTTTTAAATACTTTTTGTTTTTCATCATGGCTAATGCCATTGCCCTCGTCGATTACAGTAGCCCAACATTCTTTATTTTTTTTATCAGCAGTTAATCTGATTGCAGTATCTTTTGGCGAATATTTGTAAGCGTTATCAATTAAATTATTGAATACCATTTGTAATAAAAATTCATCCCCTAAAATATACATGTTCTCATTTATTTCAGCAATAATATTCTTTTGAGGAAACCGACTTTTAAAGTCTCTTATACAGCTTTCAATGATTTCACTTAGATTTATTTTTTCAGCAACAACCTTATAACCATTGGCTTCCATTTGATAAGAAAGCAGCAGATTATTACATAAAGCATTGAGTCTGTTAGCTTCTTCCAAAGTATTGTTTATTAAACGCTCTTGCTGTGTTTGATCAAGTTTTCTTTTCTGTAAGGTTTCTAGGTTTAATTTTGAAACAGCAATTGGAGTTTTTAATTCATGTGTTATCGCCATCATGAAATTTTGTTGCTGTTCACTTATTTTCAATTGTTTATTTACCGCTTTGAATAAAAAGATCGCGCCTGCAGAGATGAGTAATAAAAAGATGGCACCTTCTCCAATATATTGAGCGGTTTTTCTTTTTTGTTCATCAATTATTCGGGTGTATTGTAATTCGAATTTTGCATCTTCTTGTTTTAAAAGATGAATCTTTGATAAAGTCATTTGATTATTCTGCTGGGAAAGCGCAATGAACCACCAAACCAATGCAGAGATAATGTAGCACAGGAGAAACCAATAAATAAAAAAGATAGTTCTTATTTTCCTTGATTTATTGGCCATATTATTGAAAAGGTAAGGAGTGTTTTAATAGAGAGGAAATTAATTTCTTTTATCTAATCCCCAGCTTAGTTTTTCTCTTAAGGTTTGTAGAAAATTATTTTCATGCATTCTGATCAGCTTGATATCAAAACTTTCTTTTTTTACAGCGAGTTGAATTTCTTTGGTTAATACTTCTCTTCGACTATCAAGTGTACAGATGAAATCATCAGTCCGGCCTTCCAGTTCAAAAGATATAATATTATTATCTGGCACAACAATAGGTCTGATATTTAAATTATGCGGCGCTATTGGTGTGATAACAAAACTATTGCTTTCTGGAAAAACTACTGGTCCATTACAACTTAAAGAATATCCTGTAGATCCGGTAGGTGTCGCCACAATTAATCCATCAGCCCAATAGGTATTTAAAAATTCTCCATTTAAATAAGTATGTATTTTAATCATTGGGGAGTTGTCTTTCTTATGAATGGTAAATTCATTTAAAGCATAAGGCGTTTCTCCAAATAGTGGAACATTCGCTTCAAGGTGAATGAGCGTTCTTTTGTCTATCAAGTATTTCCTGTTTGCAATGGCATCAATGGCAGTACTGATTTCATTTCTTCCGATATTAGCTAGGAATCCTAATCTTCCATAATTAATACCCAAGACTGGGATGCCAGAATCTCTCACCAGCGCTACCGTATCAAGTAGCGTACCATCGCCACCTAAACTAATCAAACAATCTATACTTTCATCTAAATCTTCAAATGAATTAAATGTAGAGTATTTTTTATCCAGATTAATTGCCGAATAAAATTGGTTAAAAAAATCCTGAAAAAAAATAGGCTCTACGCCATTATTAATCAACTCTTCAAACAACTGATTAATATCTTTCAATTGATCATTGTCAACGCCTCTGCTGTATATGGCTATTTTCATTGTAATTCAATTTTAGTTTAATAAAATAGCAGGTATTAATTTTCTATTTTATAAATAATTATTAAAAGCTCTTCAATTACAAAGAACCTCTAAAGTGTAAAAATAATCCCTTTTCTCCTAATTGGTTAAAACTGTATTCGAGATTGAAATTAAAATCATACAAAGTAAGTACATCAATTCCCAGGCCGTATGTAACCAAAAGGCGATTATTTAATCTGGTATCAAATTCCGGTAAGTTATAGGCATATCCTGTATGGATAAAAGCTTTGGTAAAAATACAAATGGGTAAATAGGGGAATGCTTTACTTTTAAAGGGCAGTGGAATTTTATAATCTATAATTTTTTTACTTGTATTTAGTTTAGCTATAGCATTAGCAACACCGTCAATTATATAGTATTCTAGTCCGCTAAGATAAAAATTTCCATATCCCATAGCTCCCTGATTGATGTATGCTTGTCTAAATGGAAGTTTAATGTTTGATAACAATTGAATACTGCTATAAAACCGTCTAGGTAATTTATAATATTTTTTGTAAGACCCGCCCAAAGAGAGCATATTGATTCCTCCGCTAAGCCCAAGCCCTTTTTTTGAAAATCCAATCTCGTAAATTTTTCCTCTTAAAGGATAATTTATATTATCTGTTTTTACATATTTGAAATTATATCCGAGGTCAAGATAGGAAACATTCGATTGGTCACTATTAAAATAATTAGGATTGTATGTAGCTGAGATTATAGTATCATTCACCTTCGTATAATTATATTGAATGGAAATAGAATGGGTTTTATAAAATCCTGATCTAAATTTATAGGCGCCCCCTATAAAAAAGGAAGTTTTATCCAGAAATTTATTTTTGTATGCTAATGCTTTATTGTAATAGCTTGTTTTATATCCAATTTCTCTGTTTTGTGAAAATCCTGCTCTGAGTGAAAATCTTTCTGTAAGATTTTTATTGGTGTAAGGGGAGTAGTAGCTTATGGAGAAATTACGAGAGTATCCATTTAACAGATAAATATTCAACTCATCATCTCTACCACTTAAGTTGTAATGAGAAAACTTTATGCCATAGGTTACTCTATCTAAATTAGCGTTATTCGTTTTCCACCAGTCATTAAAATTCCGATCTGCCAATCTGAATTCAGGGGTTGGGTAGATGTACCATTTCTCCACCAGATGCACTTGGATGGCAATTGTACTTCCCGATTTAAATATTGTTGTTAATTCAACGATTGAAAATAAATCTGTATTGTAAATGAGGTTTCTTGATTCCGTTAATTTATGACGAATCCTGGAAGGTCTTATTGAATCTCCAACCTTTAATTGCATTTCTCTTAGAATAATGTAATCTTTTGTTCTTTTATTTCCTGTTATAATAATTTCTTCAACAATAAGCTTTGGGGTGGTATCAGCAGACTCTGTTGTTGTAGTAATGTTGGAATAGATACTATCAATTTTTATATGCTGTTGAGCTACAGTGACAAAAAAGGAAAAAACCAACATAATAAATAATAGCAAATATTTTAGTCTCATATTGATTCCTTGTAGAGCGATTTTTGTTTTCTATTGTGTTTTTTTGAAATAAATATACAGCTATAGGTCTAGATATTTCATGAGATTTTTGTAATTATGATCAGTGGTATCTTGTATTTCCATTGCTCCAAAGTGATAATGAACATTATACTTATATCTTTCAAAAGTGGATACTATCGAAGCTAAATCTCTGTTATTAATATGCAAAGTCACGATAAGCATTCCTGTTTCCTTATTTGTTATTGTATTAAGATGAAGTATGGTAGAGTCATTATTTTCTATAATTCTGCTAATTTCAGAAATTGAAAAATTAATTCGTTCCATTTCTAAAATAATTAATCCTCCAATTTCATTGGCTCCTGAAAACTCGCCAATGGTTTTTAGTAAGCAAGAAGCTGTGATCACACCACAGAAGTCTTTGTTTTTGGTTACTATTGGAACAATGTTGCTTTCGAATTGATTACAATAATTTATTGCATTTAAAAAATGAACATCATCTTGTAGAAAATCGACAATAAAACATTCTTGAATATGCTCAATTGTTGTTTTGATTTCTTCTATATCTAATAAATCTTCCTCGCTTATTAAGCCAAGAAATTTATCTTCTGTAACTACAGGAAGGTGAGTTAATTTAAAATCGGTAATGAGTTGCCTGGCTTTAATTACTGAATCCAATAACTGTAATCTTGGAATATTATGATCTATTAATTCGGAAGTTAACATAGATTAGGTATTAAGTTTTAAAAAAACCGAATTCAATGTAGCTAGAATTTTTGGTCTTTTAAGACAAAATTTGTTAAACCGAAGCAATTTATTTTACACTTAATTTAGCTAGAAATTCAGACAGGATCTGATTAAACTCATTGGGAACTTCCATCATAGGAGCATGTCCACATTTGTCGATAAAATGAAGTTCACTGTTTGGGATCAGTTTGTGAAACTCTTCTCCAACAAAAGGAGGGGTAATATTATCATTCCGGCCCCAAATTAAGCAGGTCGGTTGCTTGATTTGATTGAGTTCTTCTCCTAAGTTATTTCGGATAGCACTTTTTGCTAAGGAGATGATTTTTATAACTTTCATTCTGTTATTTGTCATTTCGTAGACCTCATCCACTAACTCATCAGTAGCCATTTTTGGGTCATAGAAAGTAAGAGCAGTTTTATTTCTAATGTATTCTTTGTCACCTCTTCTTGGATAAGAATCACCCATACCATTTTCGAAAAGACCTGAGCTACCAGTTAAGATAAGGGATTTTATTTTTTCTGGATTTTTTAATACATAAATCAAAGCAACATGCCCTCCCAATGAATTACCCATCAAATGTATATGTTCGTATTTGCGTTGTTCAATAAATCTACTTACAAACTTTTGCAATCCACCAACTGATGTATGAAGAAGATCCATTTCAAGAAGTGGGAGAATGGGCACAACAACCCGATGGGATTGCTTGAAATGGTCAATTAATTCGTTAAAATTACTCAAGGCTCCAAATAGGCCATGAAGAAGCAATAAAGTTTCTCCATTCCCCTCTTCAATAAAATTAAATTTTCCGTCCTGTTTTATAGTATAACTCATTCTAAGAATCAGATTTTCAAAAGCAGTGAACTTAATAAGAGTAATTTTACTCTTTCGGGCTAAAATTACATCAAATAAAATAATAGTTACAATAAAAAATATTACAATTTACTTGAAATGCTATCAAAGTAAACTTCTAATTGACTAAATAAGTCTTTAAAAAAGGGTATTATTTTACCTAAATTGTTTATAATATCCGGACCTAATGGCGATATATAAGGGTAAAAAAGAGAGGATTCTATTGTTTCTATTTTGATGAAGTTTAAATTTTTAGCATAAAATAAAATAACACTGAAGAGGATACCATATAATAGCAAAAACAAACAAATTCCCCCGACTTTGTTGATCCAGCTCATCATGGTAATTTCTGCGGTTTTTTCCAATATTTTTCCAACGCTATTTATAATAACTACAACCAGTGCAAAAATCAAAATGAAAGATATGAAGGGGATCCATCTTCCATTAATGTTGGAATGTTCAGAAAAATAATGTGCAGCAACTACTGATAATTTAATAGCTGCTAGCATGCCAATAAAAAAAGCCAGGAATGAAAACAGTGCATGGATAAGTCCTTTTTTAGCACCTTTTACAAATGCCAGTAACATTAAACCAATAAAAATAATATCTATAATCATATTACTTGCAAGGTGTTTATTTTCTAAGCTAATAATTCCTTTACAATTGCACTAATAGTTTTCCCGTCCGCAAGCCCAGCTAATTTTTTTGAAGCGACACCCATTACTTTACCCATGTCTGCAGCAGATGATGCTCCAACTTCTTTAATAATAGCAGCCACAGCTTCTTTTATTGCTGTTTCTGATAGTTGTTGAGGAAGAAATTTTTCAATAACCGCCATTTCTTCTCTTTCTTTTATGGCAAGATCTTCTCTTCCTTGTTGCTCAAAAATGGCTAAAGAATCTCTTCTTTGCTTCATCATTTTCTGTAAAAATTTCTGCTCTGTAGCTTCATCAATTTCTCCGGAAGCACCTGGTTCGGTTTTGGCTTTTATAATTTCCGCTTTAATTGCCCTTAAACTTCTTAACGTCGATTCGTTTTTTGATTTCATGGCGTCTTTCATTTCAGCCATTATTTGTTGTTCGAGTGCCATATTATTTATGTTTTATAATGAGTATTAGTATTAATTATCTGATTGCTCTTTAATCATATCTGCTCTGAATTTATCATAAAACTCTTTAGCAAATGTTTTCATTTCTTTAGTCAGGGCTTCGTTTTTTGTAGCTCTGTTAAAAGTGTCTGCCATGGTCATCATCATTTGATAAAAAAAATCACCCATTTCATCAACCATCATGTCTTTTGTCCACAAGTCAATTCTCATCGCAGATTTGTCCTGCCCATCCCAAAAAGCAAGACACATTGCTTTTGATTTTTGAATCATTTCCGCAGAACTATCACTCGCTTGCCAATTGATTTGTTCCGGAATTTTATTGGGGTCTAAAATAACGTCTATTGTTATAGTTGATTTTTGCATGGTAATAATATTTTTTGCAAAGTTAATGAGTTTAATTTTCTGAAGATGCCATTATCCTTGACCATAATCTTTCAGAAATTGCAGCCCACTCATACTTGGAAGTGAACAGCCTCGTATTTTCTATAATCTCGTTTCTATAATTTTCGTCTTTGTATAATAAAATTAATTTTTTCGCTATTTCGTTTTCATCCATTTTAGTATAGATAGCCCCATCTGCAAAAGAGGATTTGAAATATTCCTGATCAGCTACCATCAAAGGTTTATTTAATTGCAACGCATTCAACATATTTGATGAAATGGAATTAGTGGCATTCGTATTTATGATGGAATAAGCCCCTGCCATTATCTCGCCATTTTTAATGGCATCTTGGTTATCAATCAGCTTTATATCAACTTTGTATTTATAATTAGAAAGGGGCTTGAACAATTTATTTTTTTGTTGATCATTTAGAAGAAACAACAATTTCATGTTTGATTGCTGCCATTTTTTAAATTGGGAAAAAGCTTTGAGGCAGATTATCAACTCATTGTATTGATTAGAATCAAAACAGCATACGAAATAATCGGCCCCATCACTATATTTATTTTTAATTTCTTCGACATCTATTTCATGATTCAGACTTGATAAATTATTAAATCCAATACCAGTAACAAATAACTTTTTTTCTATTTCAGGAATAGCCGCAATTGATATATTTTTAAAATATTCATTCACAGTTAATATCATTTGGTAATCTGAAAGCCTGGCTATTTTTCTTTTATTATTTAAAACAGCAGTTTTATCAATCCAAACGATTTGCTTTGTTTTAGTTTTCCTTGTGCAATAATTTGTATTGTTTATAAAATACTCTACAGCATGTCTTTTTAGAATGGCAGGTAATTTAATTTGATTCCAGAAACTCCGGATAATACTATTATTCATACCGGGTGGAAGGGAGATTAATTTTTGATTGGGGTAAGGGAAATTTTTAGCATCAACTAGATTGTCCGTAATAAATAAAAAATCTATTTCCGTATGGGTCTTGGCTAAAATGGAAAAGCAAGTATAAATAAATTGGTCAATAAAATGCACTTCTTTTTCCCGGTAACTAAATTGAACGGCGATGGTCATTTTTTCACTATTTCAACTATTAATTTTAATACAAAATTACTGTATGATAATCAAGTTTGATTACTTCAGTATTTTCACTTTTACCATTTCAACTTTTGTATCACTGACACTTAAAATATCGAATTCGAAATCACCAATGATGATTCTGTCTTTTTGTTTAGGTATAGTTTCGTGATTTTGAATGATATATCCAGAAAGCGTCTCTGATCCTTCATTTCCTTCAAATTCAATATCGTATTTTTGGTTGATATAGTCTAGTTCGAGTCTTCCGCTAAAAATAAATTCTTCTTTTGCAATTTGTTTATCAACCAATGTATCAGGTAAGTCGTATTCGTCCTCAATTTCTCCGAAAATTTCTTCTAATAAATCTTCCATTGTAACAATGCCTGCCGTTCCACCAAATTCATCCACTACCCATGCAATACTTTTTCTTTCTTTACTAAATTTGTTTAGCATATCAGTGACACTCATTGTTTCAGGAACGGTTGGAATAGGGTGAAGTATTTCTTTAAGTGTATCCGGATTTTTAAATAAATCTAAGTGATGAATGTAACCTAGGATATTGTCGATATTGTTTTCATAAACCAACAACTTGCTGAGCTTTGTTTCAATGAATTTGTTTTTGATAATTTCCAATGTGGTCATGCTATCTACACCTTCAATTTCTTTTCTTGGAATTAGACATGCCCTCAATTTTACGTCACTAAGGGATAAGGCATTTTCAAATAATTCTTTATTGATTTCCGAGTTTTCTTCTTCTTCAAAACTTTTGCGTTGTTGCAGCAAATGTTCAAAATGAATTTTATTAAACGCTTCTTTTTTATTGCTGATTTTTATATTGAAAATATATTTTAGTATCCACTCTGCTGTTGCAATAAATACTGCTGAAATAGTAGACAATAGCCAATAGATAAAGCGTGCAATGTAGCTGATGACGTTCGAATTTAAAATAAAGTTGCTCTTTGTTTTAAAAAATGCTTTGCTGATAAATTTGGTAAATAAAATTATAGTTGTGGAAAGAATGGTTTCAACCAATAATCTGATATAGTCAACGTAATCGCTAGCAGATTGAGGAAGTATTTTTTTAATCCAATTCCAAACAGGGAAAAGCATATCTCCAATCAGAAGTCCATAAATAACCAGCAATATATTTAACCCAATTAAAATGCTTCCTATAAATCGCTGTGGGTTATTGGCAAATAAGGACCAGGCTTTTCCGCTTATGCTAGCTTGCTTCTTCTTTAATTCAATAGACAATGTGTCTGCAGAGAGGAAAGCGATTTCTATTCCTGAAAGAAGACTAATCAGGAGTAATGAAAAAAAAATAGCAAATAGGGCAATCCAATCCATATTCTAAAAGTAATAATATTCAGATGAAATAATTAATTATGACTGTAAAAAAGACGCTACAATAACAGTTGCTTTTTCACAGGCTTTCTCCAGATCATCATTCACGATAATTTCATTAAAATGTTCTTTAAATCCAATTTCGTAAGAAGCTTTATTCACACGTACATTCAAAGACTCTTCGTTTTCTGTACCCCGAGATAATAATCTGTTTTTCAATTCTTCAACAGAAGGAGGTTCAATAAAGATGCTCAAGGTATTTTCAGGGTATTGCTGTTGCACATGTAATGCCCCTTTAACATCGATATCCAGAACAGGTACTTTTCCTAATGCCCAAATCCTTTTCAATTCCGACTTCAACGTTCCGTAATATTTCCCTTCGTAAACCATCTCCCATTCAGCAAATTCTTTTTGTTGTATTTTCTTTTTGAAATCTACCTCACTTATAAAATAGTAGTCAACCCCATTCTTCTCATTTTCTCTTGCGTTTCTTGTCGCTGCTGAAATTGAAAAGGCTAATACAGGAAAAGTTCTCATCAGGTAATGAGTAATAGATGTTTTTCCTGCACCAGATGGCGCTGTTATTATTAATATTTTTTGATGAATACTGTTCATTGATGTTGTTTTAGAAATATCAAGTCTATCTAGCTTATCCTCAAAATTTCTGCCCCTAATTTATTCAAACGCTCGTCAATAAATTGATATCCTCTATCTATTTGTTCAATATTTTGAATGGTACTTTTTCCTTCTGCACTAAGTGCAGCAATAAGAAGTGCAACACCCGCTCTGATATCAGGAGAGCTCATCGTAATGCCTCGAAGTTTTTTTTGCCTTTCCATACCTACTACAACTGCACGATGCGGATCGCACAAAATCACCTGTGCACCCATTTCTATTAGTTTATCAACGAAGAATAAACGACTTTCAAACATTTTCTGATGAATAAGAATACTTCCTTTTGCTTGAATGGCAGTTACTAAAATGATACTTAGTAAGTCTGGTGTAAACCCTGGCCAAGGATGATCGTAAATAGTAGGAATTCCTCCATCTAAATAGGTTTGTATTTCGTATAATTCTTGTGAAGGAATATGAATATCATCGCCAACAATATTCATTTTTATTCCAAGCTGTTGAAATTTTTCAGGTATAACGCCAAGTTCTTTAACACATGTATTTTTGATAGTAATATTACTTTGTGTCATTGCTGCTAATCCGATAAAACTTCCCACTTCAATCATATCGGGAAGAATATCATGAGTAGTTCCATTCAACGAAGAAGTGCCTTGAATGACAAGCATATTGCTTCCGATCCCTTCAATTTTCGCACCCATACGCACAAGCATTTTACAAAGTTGTTGTAAGTATGGTTCGCAAGCTGCATTATAAATAGTAGTTGTTCCATTCGCTAAAACAGCGGCCATCAAAATATTAGCCGTCCCGGTAACGCTTGGTTCATCAAGTAATATAAAAGTTCCTTTAAGCTCATTTGTAACCAGTTGAAAGCAATTTGATTTTTCATTATAAGAATATGTTGCACCCAATTTTTCAAACCCAATAATATGGGTATCTAATTTTCTGCGACCAATCTTATCGCCTCCTGGTTTTGGCAAATAAGCTTTGTTAAATCTCGCTAATAAAGGCCCGGCAAGCATTACAGAGCCTCTTAACCTCCCGCTTTTTTTATGAAATTCCTCGCTTGACAGGTAATCAACATTTACATCATCGGCTTTAAAACTAAAAGAATGCCGACTTTTCTGCTCAACTTTAACATTGATTTCCTTTAATAATTCAATAAGTAGATTTACATCAATTATGTCTGGGATGTTGTTGATAACAACTTCTTCTTTGGTAAGTAAAACGGCACTAATGATTTGAAGGGCTTCGTTTTTTGCGCCTTGAGGTGTAATTTCTCCGGAAAGTTTTCTGCCACCTATAACTTCAAAAATGCTCATGGTTAATAAAATTTCTTTGTGAGCAAAGATGAATATTTTAATTGAATCTTTAAAATCGTTTTCGTGTTGTGAAGATGCATTAAATTGAAGCTAGGTGAGATGTTACTTCAAATTAAGAGGTCTAATATCTTTTTTTGAAATTGCGATTATTACTTCTGTTATCTCTTCCGCCATTATCTCTTCCACCACCACCACGATTATCTCTTCCACCACCGCCACCACGATTATCCCTTCCACCACCACGGTTATCTCTTCCACTAAAACCTTGTCTGTATTGATTTCTGCCACTTGTTCCATAATCGTCCTCAGGGCGATTGTCGGTTCTATGTTTTACAAAAGGCCTGTTGTTAAATTCTAATTCACCGTTAGTAATTGAGCTTAATTCATTTTGAATATTATCATCATGAACCAATTCTTTATGCCAATTGCTATAGGTAAGTTTCATGTAGTAAGCAATAGAATTTGCAAATCCTTGTTTCTTTTCAGGGTTTTGTTCATTTAAAGCTTTATCAATGATCAGTTCAATATTTTTCCCAAGATGATTGAATTTTGGGTATCTTTTCGGGTATCTTAAAATCTCAGGTTTTGCTTTTAGTGTTTCTCTCGTTGGAATGGGGTAAGGGCTTTCCACATCCAAAGAAAAATCGCTGATCAAAAAAAGATGGTCCCAAAGTTTATGACGAAAATCTTCTACATTTTTAAGATGAGGGTTTAAAAATCCCATTAATTCAATAACAGCAAAAGCATTTCTTTGTCTGGTTTCTTTATCCTCTATTTGTAATAAGTATTCTACCATTTTTTGAATATGTCTTCCATATTCTTTCATAATTAAATGATTTCTGGTAGTATTATACTCCATATTTTCTGTATTCAGCATTCTTCAAAGTTAAGTTGTTATTAAGTAGAAAACAAGCAATTGAAATAGTGTAAAATCTGAAATAGTCAGTGAATACAAGGGTGAATTCCCCCAATGTGTAAAATAATATAAGCGCACCAAATCCTAAATCAACCGTTTCCTTGCAAAAATAAGTACCAATACGATCCCAAAACTGTCAGCCATCCAATCTAGCAAATCGTAGCTTCGACCTGGAATATAGCGTTGGATACATTCTGTTGCAAATCCCCAACAAGATGTCAAAATAGCAATGATTAGGTAAGTTTGTTTTTTTCTAAAATCCGGCAAATCGCTTTTTTGAAAAGGCCACATAAATAAAAAGGCCAATATCCCAAACATGCCAGCGTGTACCCATTTATCAAAATAAACCCTATGAAACCAATCATCTACTTCTGGTATATCAGCTTGAGGCAAGCAAATCAGCACCAATACCAGTAAAAACCAAAGGGAGCCAGGTAAAAATTTCTTTAAAGGAATCTGCTTCAATTTAAAAAATTATCCAACTAAAGCAGTATAAGCCTCAGCATTCATTAATTGATCGACATCTGTGACATTATCCATAGTCATTTTAATCATCCATCCTTCACCGTATGGATCGCTATTTACTAATTCCGGATTTCCTTCTAATGCGGGGTTTGTTTCGGTAACAGTACCTTTCACCGGTAGGAATAAATCACTTACGGTTTTAACGGCTTCAACGGTTCCAAAGATTTCTTCTGCTGCCAAAGATTTACCTTTTGTATTGATGTCGATGAACACAATATCACCTAACTCGTGCTGCGCAAAGTCAGTAATACCAATAGTTGCAGTAGTTCCATCTACCAAAATCCATTCATGATCTTTGGTATATTTTAAATGAGCGGGAAAATTCATTTTATGTTATTTTTTGGGTTAATTCAAATGCAATGTAGCAGAAAAAAGACGGTCTTTTGGAATACTTTATTTTATAAGTTCCATTTTCATTCTTATATCTGTTGTTGGTCTGTCTGACTGGTCTTTTGCTGCTGCTGCTATTTTGTCTAAAACTTCCATTCCAGCTACAATCTCACCAAATACAGTATAATCCATATCAAGGAAAGGTGTACCACCACTGGTTTTATAGCTATTGATTTGTTCTGGTGTGTAGGCATAACCTTTTTGCTGGCTCATCATTTTTAATTGTTCTTCAGGCATTGGATTTCCTTTTACAATATAAAATTGACAGGCACTACTTGCTTTTTCAGGATTACCATCTCTTGCAGCAGCCAATGCTCCTTTTTTGTGAATAAGATTGCGATTGAATTCTGCAGGGATTCTGGTCATATCACCGCCGCCCATTCCAAGCATAGCGCCAGGAGCAGCATTTTTACTCATTGGATCTCCACCTTGTATCATGAAGCCTTGAATGATGCGGTGAAACAACAGACTATCGTAAAATTTTTCTTTTACAAGTTTTACAAAATTATCTCTGTGCTTTGGTGTAGAATCATATAATCTAACCACGATTACGCCCATATCCGTGGTGATTTTCACTTTGGTGTTTCCTGCAGTTTCTTTTGAAATTTTTGCTGGAAGAGCCTTTGGTGTGGTGTTCTTTAAGGCAGTAGCAGGTTTTTTTCCCTGGCCATTTACTGGAGTGGTAAAAAGTGCTATCAAAGCAGCACTGCATAAAATACTTCTTAGTTTCATTTTAATTGGGGTTTAAATAAAATTTTGAGATTGAAAGTAAAGCAAAATATGGTCTTTTAAAAAATTTTCTTGTTCAAATAAATCAAAAGTAGGTAAAGCTTTCAACTGGGTGAAATGCGGCCAACCTTCTTCATCTTTGCCATCGCAAGAGTAATAGCCGCTTGGAACCAGTGCGGTACAGATAGCAATATGCATTAAATCTTGTTTTTGTTCTTTACTAAATTCCTGAGGCCCTTGCCCTAATTCCTGAACGCCAACTATCAGTAAAATGCCATTCATGTCAGGCTTAATGCTAAACCTTTCCTTCAACTTGATCCTAAGCTTTAACCACCTTATCTGTAGGTCTTCTTCCATTTCTCCCATTCTGCAAATGTAGGTAATAACCAAATCCCTACTATCTTTGTTGCCTTATTGATTTTTATAAACTTGAAAAATAGATGTTACAAGTAAATTTCATTCGTCAAAATCCGGATTTTGTAAAAGAAAGACTGGCTGCTCGAAATTATGCAAATATTGAAATTGTTGATACTATTTTAGCCATTGATGACCAACTGAGGAAAGTAAAAACAGCTTCAGAAGGAATTCAAGCGACCATGAATGGTATCGCTAAAGAAATAGGGATACTGATGTCTAAAGGAGAAAAAGATGCAGCGGAATCTAAAAAACAAGAAGTTGTTCAATTAAAAAACGACATGGCAGAACAAGCTGCGCTGCTTGATCAATTAGAAGCAGATTTTAATAAACATATTTTATTACTTCCCAACCTACCTCATTCAAGTGTTCCAAAAGGTAAATCTGCTGAAGACAATCAAGTGATAAGAGAAGGTGGTAAAATACCCTCCTTGTCATCAAATGCTCAACCACATTGGGATTTAATTAAGCAATACAACTTGATTGATTTTGAAGTTGGCGCAAAATTAGCAGGCAGCGGATTTCCTTTATATAAAGGCAAGGGCGCCAAATTGCAAAGGTCATTGATACAGTTTTTTTTAGATTATAATACCGATGCCGGATATACAGAATATATGCCCCCTTTGATGGTAAATGAGGCAACAGCTTATGGTACCGGACAACTTCCCGATAAAGAAGGGCAGATGTATCACATTGCTGCCGATGGACTGTATTTAATCCCAACTGCCGAAGTGCCTGTTACAAATATTTTTAGCAATGAAATTATAAAGGAGTCTGATATACCGGTAAAGATGACGGCTTACACACCTTGTTTTAGAAGAGAAGCGGGTAGTTTTGGAAGTGATGTTAGAGGATTGAATCGGGTGCATCAATTTGATAAAGTGGAAATCATTCAATTGGTTCACCCTCAACATAGTTACCAGATTCTGGAAGAGATGGTGTTGCACGTTGAAAAACTGCTCAATTTATTGGAGCTCCCTTATCGTATCCTTCGTTTATGCGGCGGCGATATGGGGTTCACTTCAGCGCTTACTTACGACTTTGAAGTGTACAGCGCCGCACAACAAAAATGGCTTGAAGTAAGCTCCGTGAGTAACTTTGAAACCTTTCAAACCAACAGAATGAAAATCAGACATAAGGATGATTCAGGGAAGACACAATTGCTTCATTCTTTGAATGGATCATCATTAGCTTTGCCAAGAATTGTGGCCGCATTATTAGAAAACAATCAAACAGCTTCCGGAATTAATTTACCACAAATATTACACAGGTATTTTGGAGCTGTATCTATTTAATAACTAATCAATAAAAAATGAAAAGAATTTATCTCAGTAGCGTAGTTGTTTTTTTGACGATTACTTTTACACTGTCATGTGCTTCAAAAACTACGCCTACTTCAACCCCTTCAACTGATGTATCAGTTGTTTCAAAACCAGTAATTAGCGAAGCTGCTATTTTAGCTGGTCATCAGCTATTTGATCAAAATTGTAGTAAATGTCACAGACTTTTTTCTCCTACAGAATTTAATGGAAAACGCTGGGTTAGGATAATTGACGAAATGGCCCCAAGAGCAAGATTAAATGCAGAAGATAAGAGCAAGGTATTGGCTTTTGTATTGTCAAATGCGAAAAAATAAAAACAAGAAAAAAACTCTAATAAAAAAAGCGACTCAATTTGAGTCGCTTTTTTTTATGTTATTAAGGCGATTGTTTACCTAACGCCATTCATCATTTTTAATAACTTACCACTCAATAAAAACAAGAATATAGAAGCGGCACCTGCCATAAATACAAACAACATAAAGAAGTCGTAAAGATCATTAATCTTCACAGACATAAACGTTGGTTTTACTGGTTTTAAATTCCAGGTTTGAACGCGTTCTTCTTTAGCGGAAGTTTTTTTGCCATCAATAGTTGTTACCACATCAACCAATTCATGTGTTAACAGCAAAGTGTCATTCAACATCAGTGCATGGTCAAAATTCCCATTAGCAGACTTGATTACTTTTAAATAGTAATTAGATACCGTTGCGGTTTTAACAGAATCTACCATTAAGGAAGATAAGCTGTCTGTATCTGCACTTTTAATAGCTGTTGCCAATTTCAATGAAGAACTTCCTTTAGAATCAGCCCATACATTATCTGGTATTTTATGAGTATCATTATTAAGAATGCTCATGGCTACAGGGCTTGCTTTTGCTGAAAACACTTTTTCGATTTTTACTTCTTCAGGATACAAGGCGCTTAAAGTACCCGCAAATTTATTGGCAGCAGCAGTTGATAAAAACCAAACGCCCATTAATAAAGAAGCCAATTTTACGGGAGATAATTTATTTACCATTGATAATCCAATTGGCGACAAACACAATTCACCAAAAGTGTGGATTGTATACAAACTTACCAGCCATACCATACTTACTTTAGTGCTTGGGTCTAATCCTTTTACACCAAATGCAATTACCAAATAACCAATTGCTAATAAAAACAGTCCTAATGCCTGTTTGAACGGAGATGCCGGTTCTAAATTTCGTTTTCCCATCCATCCCCAAAGCCAAACAAACAATGGAGCGAAGATAACAATGGCTACTGCATTAATAGATTGGAAATACGAGGTAGGAATATTCTTACCAAAGAAGCTTCTGTCAGTTTGTTCTTCTGCAAAATAAGTTAAAGATGCCCCTGCCTGTTCGAATGCTGCCCAAAAGAAGATTACAAAAAATGCAGCGATATAAATTACCCAGATGCGTTGGCGCTCAATCTTACTTAGTGAAGGATCGGTGATGATGTATCCAGGAGCAGCAATGGTTAGTGAAAATATGAAAGACCCCACTAAATCCATTCCAAGCATATTTAGGAAAACAAACATTAGTACTAAGAACAATCCACCCCAGATGGCCATTGACTTGTAATTAACTGGGGTTTTTTCTCCCGATACATTAACCTCCCGAGCTGAATTTGGCTTTTCTCCAATTTGCTCACCATCCGGAGTAACGATATGTTTATTTTTCAGCGTAATAAATACTACCAAACTCAAACACATGCCTATGCAAGCAACTAAAAATCCCCAACGGTAATCTGCGGGATTTCCAGTATCGCCCAAATAACCACAAAGAAGAGGTGCGATAAATGCACCTAAGTTGATGCCCATGTAGAAAATGGTAAAA
Source organism: uncultured Bacteroidota bacterium (assembly GCA_903831575.1). Taxonomy (GTDB): domain Bacteria; phylum Bacteroidota; class Bacteroidia; order Chitinophagales; family Chitinophagaceae; genus Ferruginibacter. Next base: position 96,770 of record CAIKYB010000026.1, read on the forward strand.
GCGGAATCCACTCTTTTGTCTCCTGGAGGATAGAGCTGTCCAACCATCGTAGAGATATTCGGCTTGAAAAATCCATTCCCCAAAATCAAAAATCCAAGTCCGGTAAACATCAATGGAGTAGCGATGTCTGCCTGTTGAAAAAATGTTCCTGCGAAAAACATAAACATTTGTCCTATGGCCATAAGCACTCCGCCAACTATAATTGATTTTCTGTTTCCCCAGTAACGATCCGCCATATATCCGCCTAGTAAAGGCGTTAAGTATACCAATCCGGTATAACTGCCATAAATTTGAGAACCTAGTGCCTTATCAAATAATAAAGCTTTGGTCATAAATAAAACAAAGAGTGCCCGCATGCCATAATAGCTGAAGCGCTCCCACATTTCTGTAAAAAATAGCACATACAGTCCCGATGGATGTTTGCTATCAGATGTTCCTACTGCCATAGTTTTTAAGATTTAAGTTGTATTAATGGATAAATTAAGTACTATAAGCACTCAAAATAGTAAATTTATTCTAACATTAGAGAGAGAAAATTAATAACGATTGTTCAACATGCTTATTATAGCTCGGTTCAACACTAATATTGTTAGTAAAAAAATCGGGCAAAGCTGTTTAATAATAAAAAATAGTTTTAAAATAAATCACTTAGCGTTGTTAAATCCAATAAATTACATCAACTTTGTTACAATACGTTTACGCTAGATTTATATAGAAAAATATGGGCATTTTTAATTTTTTTACACAGGAAATTGCAATTGATCTTGGCACTGCTAACACATTAATCATTCATAATGATGAAGTAGTAGTAAATGAGCCTTCTATTGTTGCATTGGACAGAAATAATCCTAAGATACTTTTAGCTGTTGGAAAGAAGGCTTTGATGATGCATGAAAAGACTCATGAAAGTATTCGTACGGTTCGTCCATTAAGAGATGGGGTGATTGCCGATTTCAACGCAGCGGAATTAATGATTAGAGAGTTGATTAAATTGGTGTATCCTAAGAAGCCTTTATTTGCACCAAGCTGGAGAATGATGATTTGTATTCCCAGTAGTATTACAGAAGTTGAAAAAAGAGCGGTTAGAGATAGTGCAGAACAGGCAGGAGCGAAAGAGGTTTATTTGATTCATGAACCGATGGCTGCAGCGCTTGGAATCGGGATTGATGTAGAAGAGCCCGTTGGGAATATGATTATTGATATTGGTGGTGGTACAACAGGCATTACCGTTATTGCATTGGCAGGAATTGTTTGTGATCAAAGTATCAGAATTGCAGGCGATGAGTTTACTGCTGATATTATGGAGGCATTAAGAAGATACCATAGTTTATTGATAGGAGAGCGTACTGCGGAACAAATCAAAATACAAGTAGGAGCAGCGATGAAAGATTTGGATAATCCTCCAGATGATATTCCTGTAAACGGTAGAGATTTGGTTACCGGAATTCCTAAGCAAGTAATGGTGAGTTATCAGGAAGTAGCAGAAGCTTTAGATAAAAGTATTTTTAAAATTGAAGAAGCTATTCTAAAAGCATTAGAAACAACTCCTCCAGAATTAGCTGCGGATATCTATCGCCGTGGCCTTTATATTACCGGTGGTGGATCGTTGTTGCGCGGTTTAGATAAAAGGCTTATGAATAAAATAAAGCTTCCTGTTCATATCGCTGATGATCCTCTAAAGAGCGTTGTAAGAGGAACTGGAATTGCATTAAAAAATTATGACAGATTCCCATTTGTAATGAGGTAGTTTTTAATTACTCTTTTCAAAAAGGTTATTACTGTTGTATGCTCCTAAATCTTTGTAGCAGTTGAGAAATATATTTCTATTCATCCGACGACATTTTAATTTACTGCTTTTTCTCTTTATACAGGGATTTTCTATTTATCTTATTGTAAACTATAGTAAGTTTCATCAAGCTGCTTTTGGTAGTGTATTTAATAATATAACGGGGAAGATTAACAGCCGTTATAGTGAAGTGCAGCAATATTTTTATTTAAGAAAAACTAACGATTCATTAATTAAGGCAAATGAAGAACTTTATAATAAACTGAAAGCAGATTTCTCCTTACCTGATTCTACTTCGAAACTTGTTCTTGATTCTATTCATGTTGATTCTATTCATGAATTTAGAAAGTATACCTATCTGCAAGCAAGAGTGATTTATAATGCCGTTTCTACTCAAAGTAATTATATAGTCTTAAACAAAGGAAGTCTTGGTAAAGTAAAAGAAGGTATGGGCGTAATAGATCCTAATGGCAGCGTTGTGGGCATTGTGACTGCTGTTGATGAAAAATATGCAGTTGTAATGTCTTTACTGCATAAGGATAGTCACATCAGTGGCAAACTGTTTAAAGCCGGAGAAACAGGAACGATAAGCTGGGAAGGCAAAATGCCCAATCTGTTATTATTGACAGGGATTCCTAAAAGTGCAAAAATTTCAAAAGGAGATGCTATTATCAGTAGTGGATTTAGTACGGCATTTCCGATTGGATTTAGAATTGGGAATGTCACTGCAGTTTATAAAGAAACAAGCAGTAATAATTTTAAGGTGGAATGCAGTAGTGCTGCAAATTTTTATAATCTTCAGTATGTATATATAATACAAAATACTGATCAAGAAGGTGTTCATAGTATTCTTGAAAAAGCAAACACACAGCCATAGAGCGTATAAAGAATGAGTAGGATTGTTAAATATATCACTAGGTTTATCAGCTTGATTTTCTTTCAAGTTTTCGTTCTGGATAAGGTTATCCTTCATCAGATGGCGACTCCATATCTGTATATTGTTTTCATTTTATGGTTGCCATTTAAAATAAATCGGACTCTATTGATGCTGATTGCTTTTTTATTAGGGTTTACGATTGATAGCTTTAGACACCATCCTGGCTTTCACACTGCTGCATGTGTTTTGGTTGCTTATATTAGACCCTTTATCATCAATTTGTTAATATCTCAACAAGGAGCGGAAACCAATTATGATGAACCTTCTTTTAAGAGTATGGGTGGCGTTACGCCTTATCTTATTTACATTTGTCTTTTAACGCTGCTTCATAATGGCTGGTTATTTTTGTTGGAATCCTGGCAATTTGCCGACGCTGGTTATTTTTTTATCAAAACCATTTTATCAACACTCATCAGCGTATTATTAATAGTAATTACGGAGTTGCTTTTTTCGAGAAGTCAAAAATTCAGAACGAATACTAATTAACAAATTGTCATATTTTTATTCGAATTTTACAACTTCAATTATCATTTACTATTAAAGTAATAACAGTTAAACTTCTACTTCGTGCCAGTATATAATGAGTCTAGAAAAAATATTATCAGACTGATTTTTATTGCATTATTCGTAATTATTATAGCACGTCTATTAACATTGCAAATTTTTACCAGTAAATACAAAGCTCTTGCTGAAGACCAAGGAATGTTTCGGAAGGTGATTTACCCTGACAGAGGAATTATATTTGACCGAAAGAAGAACGCCATTCTTCAAAACACCAATATTGCTGATTTAATGGTTACGCCGAATAAGCTTAAAGGCATTGATACTTTTGCATTATGCCAAATTTTAGAAATCGATACAGCACAATTCAAAAAGAAAATAATAGAGTTGATTATTAAAAATGGCAGGTCAAGGCCATCTGTTTTTGAGCCCTTATTGAGTGATGAAAAAACGGCGAAATTAAACGAATCGCTGTATAAATTTTCCCCAGCATTTTATCTTCAGGATCGATCTATAAGAAATTTTCCTTACGATGCAGCAGCTAACGTCATGGGGTATACGGCAGAAGTGGATACTAATTTTTTAAAAAAACATCCTGAAGAAGGATACGTTGCAGGAGATTATGCAGGAATGACTGGTTTAGAAAGGAGCTATGAAAAAGTACTAATGGGAGACCGAGGAATAGAATATTGGAAAAGGGATAACAAAAACAGATTGACAGAAAGACTGGAAAAAGGTCGATTTGATACTGCTGCCGTTGCAGGGCAAAATTTATATACCTCTATTGATATTGAACTTCAACAATTGGGAGAGAAATTGATGCTAAACAAATTAGGATCTATTGTTGCTATTGATCCTAAAACTGGCGGAATTCTTGCAATGGTCAGTGCGCCTACCTATCAACCTAATTATCTAACAGGTAGCAATAGACGTAAACATTTTTCCGAATTATTTCTTAATCCGGCCTTACCATTATTAAACAGAACAGTAAGTGCTACCTATTCTCCAGGATCTACTTTTAAAACATTGCAGGCATTGATAGGGTTACATGAAGGCGTTATAACAACAGATACAAAATTCTCCTGCTCAGGTGCATTTTATGGGTGCGGAAGTGCTAAGCCCATGCATTGTTTGGATCTAGGAACTTTCGATTTACGAAACGCCATTGCAGTTTCTGATAATACCTACTTCGCGAATGTTATGCAAAAAGTCATCAATAATCCAAAATATCCAACTGTAGATAGTGCATTATCTAATTGGGATAATTACATGTATGGCTTCGGGCTAGGTCACAAACTTGGAGTTGATATCCCTTCAGAAAAATCGGGTAATATTCCTAAGCCAGCTTATTATAATAAAATATACGGTAAGGGAAGATGGAACTTCTGCACTTTCCGATCAGTGAGTATCGGACAGGGCGAGGTGTCGGTTACACCGCTTCAAGTTGCAAACGAGATGGCTTATATTGCAAATAAAGGGTGGTATTATACTCCACATCTTGTTGATTCGATTGATGGAGGAGATAAATTTGAGCTGCTTAAAAAGTATAAAAAAACAATAAATCCCACATTTATTCCGGAGTATATATTTGAAGCTGTTCATGATGGAATGCAAAGTGTAGTGGAAAGAGGAACCGGTATAGGAGCGAAAGTGAATGATATTGTTATTTGCGGAAAAACAGGCACAGTAGAAAATTATTATAAAGGGGTTAAACAACAGAATCACTCTTTCTTTTGTGGATTTGCCCCTAGGGATAATCCCAAAATAGCCATTATGTGTGTTGTTGAAAATAGCGGACGCTTTGGAGGAACATATGCGGCACCGATTGTAGGGTTGATGATTGAAAAATATTTAAAGGATTCTATTACTGATAAAGCAAGGTTAGCCAAGATTGAACAATTGTCTAATCTAAATTTAATGCCGAAAAGAATTTTTATTGAAATAAGAAAACAAGATTCTTTACGTCATGCAAAAGATTTGGAATACCTTCTTTCAAAAGGATATATTAAATCCATAAAAGACACTGTTGGTTTGGACGAAGACCAGTTTGATAATGATGAATTTAATAATTTAAAAAAAGAAAAGCCAGCGAAAAAAAATCGAAAAGACAAAGAACTGAATTCGCAGGCAGTATTGCCTTCACAAAAAAAGAATATCAATTTAAAAGCCAAACTAAAATCCCCAAAAAGAAATTTGAATAGACCTTGAAATGTATAACAAAAGACCAATCATATCAACTGAAAAAGACTGGGTAATTATATGGCTTTATGCAATAATTACTGTCATAGGATTGTTATGCATATTTTCAGTGGAATATAAAGCAAATGATGATTTTTTTAAAAGCTTACTTGCTTTCAAGAAAAATTACAGCAAGCAGTTTGTTTATTTTATTGTTTGCATAGTGCTAGCTACTTTTGTTTTATTGATGGATAGTAAATTATTTACTGCAACTCCCAATATTTTATATCTACTGGGAATTGGGTTAATGATGCTTACTTTTTTTATTGGGAAAAATGTAAATGGTTCTAAAAGCTGGATTCCATTAGGCTTTATGAATTTGCAACCTGTGGAGACTTGTAAAATATTTACTGCGTTAGCGCTATCAAAGTATTTATCAAGACCTGAAACAGATTTCTCCAAGTCGAAATCTCATCTCATAGCTGCTGGTATCTGTTTTTTACCTATTGTTTTTTCTTTACTCCAGAATGAAACAGGCCTTGCATTAGTATACTTCACTTTTTTACTTCCTATGTATAGAGAAGGGTTTCCTCCAATTTATCTGATAGCCGGCGCATCTCTTGGGGTACTTTTGGTAACGGCTTTATTGTTTTCAGCACCCCAATTAATTATCGCCATATCAATATTGATGATGTGTTTGATTTATTTTTTGAAACGAAAATTTAAACGAAACAAATCCATTTTAGTTTTTTTGATTGGTGCATGGCTTGCGAGTGTTTTATTTGTTGGTTTAATCGTTCCCTTTTTATTCAAACATGTTTTTCAAAAGTACCAGGCAGATCGAATTTTTAGTATGGTTGGACAAAATAATCCTTATGACAATGAATCCACCGCTGATTTTTCAGCTGTTACAGTCAGCAAGAAGAAAGATAAAGCAGATAAGGAGAATTATAATGTAAAGCAATCAAAGATTGCCATTGGCTCAGGTGGATTCTGGGGAAAAGGATTTTTAAAAGGCACACAAACTCAAGGAGATTTTGTTCCGGAACAACATACAGATTTCATTTTCACTTCACTGGGAGAGAATTTCGGGTTTATGGGTTGTACCATATTGATGTTACTTTATCTTGCTCTGTTGCTTCGTATTGTGTTAATTGCGGAAAGACAAAGAAGTACATTTAGCAGAGTTTATGCATATTCCGTCGCCTCCATTATTTTCTTTCATGTGGCTATTAATATTTGCATGACAATTGGACTTGCACCAGTTATAGGAATTACTTTACCGCTGATGAGTTACGGAGGGTCTTCCTTATTAACTTTTACCATATTGATTTTTATCCTTGTGAAATTAGATGCGGATAGACAGATGGTATTACGATGAGAATGATTTGATTATTGAAAGAGATTTAATTGTGTGATGCATTGTGTTATTTTAGCCTGTTCACTTTTTATGTTATAAACTGCTGTTTGTTCATGCCTTGTTGCAATGATGATTTCCGTTTTTTTACTATGCGCTTTAAATAAATCCAGTACTAATTTGGGGTCGTTATTTTCTTGTGATAAATGAGAAAGTAATAAATGTGACAAAAAATCTGACTGGTGTGTTGTAAAGAGATCCAAGGCCTGTTTGTTTGACAAATGCCCATCATTACCGCTGATTCTTTTCTTAAGATGGAAAGGGTACTGCCCATTTTCGAGCATATACTCATCATAGTTGGCTTCTAAAAAAACAGCATTACATTCTTTAAAATGTTTTATAACATGATCGCAAACCATACCGATATCTGTAAATACTCCCACTTTGATGGAATTGTATTCAATAATAAAACTCGTCGGATCAATAGCATCATGAAATTTTGGGAAAGCTGTAATGATTAACTTCCCAACAGATACAGGATTGTAGCTTATTAATGGAACCACCTGGCTCTTAGGAATAGGCGTTCTGCAATTTTGCAAAGTTTGATTTGTAATATGAACAGGAATTCCGTATTTCTTTGCCAATACTTCTACACCTTTCACATGATCAATATGTTCGTGTGAAATAAAAATGGCTTTTATCAAGTTCATGGAAAGATCGAGCGACTTCATTCTTTTTTCAGTCTCTTTACAAGATAAACCAGCATCAATTAAAACGGCTTCAGTATCATTCCCGATGTAGTAACAATTGCCATTGCTGCCAGAATTAAGTGAGGTAAAAAATATAGACATGGGTACAAAGGAAATCATTTTTTTTATAGAAAATTGGATACTAAAATTTATTTACTGAATTCAAGCAAGTATTTTTGCTAATAAAATAAAATATTCCAATAACTTCAAATGAAGTACTCTAGTTTATTATGAAAATAATACCATTAAGTGAAGGCAGTTATACGATAGATCATACAAAAGAATTTGTCCCTTTTGATAAAAATCTTGATGATTTACAAGTAAGACCTTCCGGAAGTTTGCTTGTAGAGATTCAACCATTTGTTGTAATTACAAAAAAGGACATCATTGTTTTGGATTGTGGTCTTGGGTTTACTAACAAACAGGACATTCTCATCATTCATCAAAATTTAATCAACAACAATATTGATCCTTCAAGTGTTACTAAAGTTTTATTAAGCCATTTGCACAAAGACCATGCTGGCGGAATCGCCAAGTTTGATCAAATTCTTAATCGTTCTTTTTTAAGTTTTCCCAACGCAACTTATTATATTAGTAAAAGCGAATTAGCGTTGGCTTCAAAGCTTGGTAATCCTTCTTACAAGCCGGAAAAATTTGAAGTATTAGATAGCAGTTCTGCACATTTGGTTTTGTTAGAGGGCAATGGAATTATCGATGACTATATACATTATGAAACCACTGCAGCGCATTCGCCCTTTCATCAGGTTTTTTGGATAGAAGAGGATGGGCGAACAATATTTTATGGTGCCGATGATGCACCTCAGCATCAACAAATGAAAAGTAAGTTTATAGCCAAATACGATTTTGACGGAAAAAAAAGTATGGATTTAAGAACTGCCTGGTGGCAAAAAGGGAAAGAGGAAAATTGGACATTCTTATTTTATCACGATATTAAAACGCCGATAGTGAATATGTAGTAATTAATTATTTAGGTTTATTTTGATCTTCGCCATCCTTTTTTTTATTGTGTTGGCCCATCCTTTTTTCTCGCAACTTTTTTATAAGTTTATCTTTGAACTCCCGATCTTTTTTATAAAATAATTCTGTTCGTTCGTTTCCAAGAATCTTGAAAAAGCGCTCTCTGTATTTTTTTTTAATATTCAATGTCGCTTCTTCTAGATCTAGCTCAGGAAGCGTTTCTTTATGAATAGCTTTCAATTCTTTATTATATTCTTTGTGAACTGGCCAAAATCTCTGTGCTTCATTTTCATTCAGATTTAGTTGGTCGGTCATATATGCAACATAGAGCGCTTTGATATTTTGATCACCTTTATTTTTGTTATCATTGGGTTGATCCTGACCAAATGCAGAAATGGCAATCAATGTAAATAAAACAAATTCTAGTAAAAACTTTTTCATTTTTCTATTTTTAATTATTTAACGTAACAGCTTATTATTTTCTTATTGTACTCCCTGTAATTTTTAATTGATGAAGATAATTAACCAATGTTTCCCCATCATAAAAGTCATCATCTTTTAAAAAGGTTTCTTTCTCATCTGATAAAGAAGCAACTAATGCAGCATTAACATCTAGGCCATTATCTTGCAAATATTTAACCACATCTTCCTCCTCAAGACTGTTTAGGTTATCCTCAAAACTTTTACTGATTAAAATGCGATTTGCTTCTTGCATCACATACGCTGAATAATTATTTTCCTCCTCCATAATGCGATTGTGTTTAATAATTGCAGTTAAAGAAAGTCCAAGAAGTGCAATGGCTACAGCAGCTATTGAAAATCTTAAAACTTTATTGCGTAAGGGGAGGCTAATTACTTCTTTTTCCTTTTTTATTTTAAACAGTATTTCATCAGCAAGACTGTCAAAATAATTCACTGGTATGCTATAAGTTTGTGATTCTTTAATATTCGTGTGTAATGAATAGGAGGGTAAACTTTTTATGCTGCTTAAAACTCTAGTAGAAAAGTCTTCGAAATAACCTTCAGGTAAACTATATACATTCACATTAGGGATGGCAGCTATAGTTTTACTTATTATTAAAAGTTCATTTTGTATATCGCTATTTTTTTGCATTGCAGGGCCTTAGACTAAATATTGTTAATGATGTTTAATTATTTATAATAAATTGTTCTATTTTCTTTACAGCATGATGATAGCTCGCCTTTAGAGCGCCCTCACTCGTATTGAATACTTTACTCATTTTTTCGTAGGGCATTTCTTCAAAGTACCGTAACATAAAAACGGCTCTTTGTTTTTCAGGTAATTTTTGTATGGCTAATTGAAGTTTCCATTCAAGTTTATTCCCATCAAAATAACTATCGGCTTCAATTTTATTGGAAAGGTTACTTATTTCGTTGCTAAATGAAATAAGAGTTTGTTTTTTTTGTTTGTTTAAAAAAGTCAGACTTTCATTTGTTGCAATTCTATATAGCCAGGTATACAATTGACTGTCTTCTCTGAAAGCGTCAAGATTACTCCAAACTTTTATGAATAAATTTTGTAAAACATCATTTGCATCATCGTGTTCGACTACCATTCTTCTTATGTGCCAGTATAGTTTTTCCTGATATTTCTTTATAATTTGAGTAAATGCGGACTCCTTATTAATACCATTTTTAAATTGGAATACAAGATCATTATCGTCAACTATAACAGGCATATTCGCAAATTAGATTAGCGCGGCCTAAGACTCAGCCTGCATTAAAAAGTTTAAAAAATAATCTTATTTATTAAAGACCTGAGGGATATTTATTTTTTTCTTGCGATTGATTTAATTGCAGCCTCTACAATATGAAGTGCATCAAGTCCGTATTTAACCAGTAATTCTGTAGGCTTCCCGCTTTCCCCAAATGTATCATTCGTTCCTATAAATTCAATAGGAATTGGAAATGATCTTGCAGCTACCTGAGCAACACTATCGCCCAATCCGCCGATGACATTATGTTCCTCTGCTGTTACAGCGCAACCTGTTTTATTTATAGAAGTCAGCACTGCTAAAGTATCCAAAGGTTTAATCGTGTGCATATTAATCACATCAGCATGTATACCTTTTGTTTCAAGTATTTTTGCCGCTTCTATTGCAATCCAAACCAGATGTCCGCAAGCAAAAATAGACACATCATTACCTTCAGCTAAGATTTGTGCCTTCCCAACAATAAAGTCTTCCTCTTTGGTGAAAATTGGCCATACAGGTCGTCCAAACCGGAGGTAAACCGGGCCGTCAAATTTCGCAATTGCCTTTGTTGCTGCTTTAGTTTGATTGTAATCAGCAGGCACAATAACGGTCATGCCTGGGAGCATTTTCATCATGCCGATATCTTCTAAAATCTGATGCGTAGCACCATCTTCTCCTAAAGTAAGGCCTGCATGAGAGGCGCAGATTTTTACATTTTTTCCACTGTAAGCGATACTCTGTCTGATTTGGTCATATACTCTTCCGGTAGAAAAATTGGCAAATGTTGTGGTGAAGGGAATTTTTCCACCGATGGTAAGACCAGCTGCGACTCCCATCATATTCGCTTCAGCAATTCCACATTGAATAAATCTGTTTGGAAATTCTTTTATAAAGGCCTGTAATTTCATTGAGCCAGCGAGATCTGCTGTAAGTGCAATAATGTTTTCATTTTCCCTTGCAGCTTCAACAATTCCATCGCCAAATCCACTTCTTGTGTCTTTATTTCCTGTTATTTGTATGTCAGAAAGCATAATAATTTGACTAAATTTTATTTAATAATTAATTTCCTTTAATTTAATTGAGCATCTTGTTGATCTCCTAGGCTTTGTTCCCGCTTCATTTTTAATTCCCATTGCCATGCGGTTAACATCATATCTTCCAGATTGTATTTTGGAATCCATCCTAATTCACGTTTTGCTTTTTCATTATTAGCATAAATTTCTATAACATCTCCTTGTCTTCTTTTTGTAGTTTCATAATTCAATCTCACCTTATTACATTTTTCAAAAGTTTTTATAACTTCAAGTACTGTGTATCCATTACCTGTACCAAGATTGAAGACTTCACAATTTGTTTTATTTTTTTCTGCCATCAGAAAATTCAGTGCTAAAGTATGCGCATGAGCAATATCTGAAACATGAATAAAATCTCTTACACAGCTACCATCTTTTGTAGGGTAGTCGTTTCCAAAGACCTGCATTTTAGGGAGTTTACCTATGGCTGTTTGTGTAATGGCAGGAATTAGGTTTGCTGGTTTTCCCAAGGGTATTTCTCCAATTTCAATGGATGGATGAGCTCCAACAGGATTAAAATAACGCAATAAGATAGCTTGAATATGGTTACTATTTATTGTTTGCTGTACAATATTTTCCCCCATTTGCTTTGTATATCCATATGGCGACTCCGCTTGTTTTATTGGTGTTTCTTCAGTTACAGGAGATAGATCAGGATTTCCATAAACTGTACAAGATGAAGAAAAAACAAAATAAGGAATTGAAAATACTGCACAGCAACGTAAAATATTGATTAAAGAATTAATGTTATTATCGAAATAGAGTAAAGGGTTTTCTACAGATTCTCCAACGGCCTTATATGCTGCGAAATGAATAATACCTATAATGTCTGGATTTTCCTGAAATACAGCATGGGTATCATCAAATACACAAAGATCAACACAATAATTCTTTATCTTAACTCCAGTTATTTTTTCCACGCCATTTAGAATGTCGGGATTGCTTCTGCTATTATTATCAACTGAAATAACGTTATATCCATTTTGAATTAAATCAACAAGCGTATGAGAGCCAATATAACCACAACCACCTGTAACTAAGATTTTTTTCATTTTATACTGATGCTATTTTATTCAATAATCAACCTCGAAAATAAAATCAAATTTAAAGAAAACATAAGTCTTTCTATCACTATGCCAACAAATCATTATGGGTTAGGCATGAGGATAAAGGTAATGCAGAAGTGTATAAAATAAAGCAGCCAATAAGCCACTGATAGGAATAGTAAGGACCCAAGCCCAAAGTAAGTTCACGGTTACACCCCATCTGACTGCTGACAACCGTTTGGTTGCGCCAACTCCGATTATTGATCCTGTAATGGTATGTGTAGTACTTACGGGTATTTTTAATGCTTCAGTTACGAATAAAGTAATCGCGCCTGCTGTTTCTGCAGCTACTCCTTCGAATGGAGTAACCTTGGTTATTTTTGTACCCATGGTTTTTACTATTTTCCAACCACCACTCATGGTGCCTAATGCAATTGCTGCATAACAAGCCAAAGGAACCCACCACACCATATGATCAAGGCTGTAGATCTGAGGATTATATGCAATTAGAGATGCCATAATAATACCCATTACTTTTTGCGCATCATTTCCACCATGGCCAATACTGAAAGCTGCAGAAGAGACTAGTTGTAATTTTTTGAACCAGCTGTTTGCCCTATTGGCGTTTAATCCATTTAGAAACAACGTGAAAGTAGCCATAATGACGAGCATGCTTGCAAGTAAAATCCATTTAAAATTTGAACCATGAAAAATTATTTTCAACGTAGGGTTTTCAAAATGTGTTTTTAATTGCGCGGGATCGGTGATGATATTATTTTTTAAGAAGATTCCTATTCCAATAAAAATAAGTAAGGCAATTATTTTGGGCATCCATCCTTTTTTGAAGGAATGAATAAACCACAGCGAAATGATGAAAGCAATGACCATTCCTATTACAGGGGCGAGTAAAATAAAAGAAATGGTTTTAAATACGGGCTCTGAATTTATTGAAGAAAACCCACCAAATGCAATAGCTGCCCCACCAAAAGCGCCTATCAAAGCGTGAGAGGAAGAAGAAGGAATACCATACCACCAGGTAAATAAATTCCAGGTTATGGCAGAAAGTAATCCTGCAAAAATGACAATCAACATATTGAAGCCATTAACAACTTCAGGCTTGACTGTTTTGGCAATTGTATTAGCAACGCCATGGTCTTTAAAAATAAAATAGGCAACAAAGTTGAACATAGCAGCCCAAACTACAGCTTGGCCCGGAGTGAGCACTTTGGTTGATACTACAGTTGCTATAGAATTAGCAGCATCATGAAAGCCATTGATATAATCAAAAATCAGGGCTAAAGCGATGATTATTATCAATAAGTTCATAGAATAAATTTTGTACTGAATTGAAGTTGAGGAATAGAATTAATACTGAATTACAATCGATTTTTTATGCGTATTTTACAATGATTGATTCGATCACATTAGCTGCATCTTCACATTTATCCGTAACAACTTCCATGATTTGATAAATCTCTCTTTTTTTGATTACTTCTTTTGCATCGGGTTCTGTAGCAAATAATCTTTCAATACTCATGTCAAAAATGTCATCACCTTGATTTTCAATGCTGTTTATGGCAACCAGTGCATCAGTAATTTGACGCATGTTTTTCATATTCCGTAATTCGGTAACGGCTTTGTGTACGTGAATACAACCCAAAGCAATTAAATCCGCCATTTTTTGAATACCGATATCATTTGGGTCTACATTATAAAAGTTGATTTTTTTTGCAGAAGCATAGATACAGTCTGCAATGTCATCAAGAGCCGATGCTAAATAATGGATATCTTCTCTGTCAAATGGGGTGATGAAATTCTTGCCGAGTTCTGTAAATATCTGATGCGTATAATCATCATTGATATGCTCCATGTCTTCCACTTCCTTTATTAGTTTGCCTCTCTGCTCGAAATCAGGTTCACTTACTACGTCTTTAAGTTTAGCCCCCATTTTTACCAATACTTCTGAAACGCTCTCAAATAATTGGTAGAAAACTCTGTCTTTTGGAAGGAAGATTTTAAGTATTGTATTAAATGCCATTTTTTTATATTTATCGACAAAAGTAGCGTTGTTTTGACTTAAATGTACACTAAGAAATCTATTTTTTCCCAGCTGAAATTCATCACCCCTTTTTATTTCTTTATTTTAAAAGCAAAAGCATCTCAAATATACGACTAGCAAGGATTTTGTTTTGTTTGTTTTTGTCATGAGATTATGAGGCATAACAATTTGGTAATATTAGCTTGGGGTTAAGTCGTGCTCAATTTTAATGAATCAAAATTGTCTAGGTAAAAAAAATGAATTGATTAGCTTTTCAATCTTTCGTAGGCTTATCTTTGCAACTTGTTTAAGGCGTTATTATTTAATTGAAACAATAAGAATAAACCTCTTCTCGAAATGTACAAATCCAATTTATTAGCAATATCATTTTTATTTCTCGTTACATTCCAATCTTGTATCTCAAGCAAAAAATTAAATTATTTTGATGACCAAATCCCAGGTGTTCAAAAGTTGGACTCTACAAATTCTTTCAACAACCACAGAATTAAACAAAACGACAGATTGTCAATTGTAATTAGTTCTACTGATCCGGGTTTGACAGCATATTTGAATCCCAATATCTCTTCAGTCAATAGTCTTGGTGGTTATTTAGTTAATTCACAAGGTGCGATCGAATTTCCTTTACTAGGAAAAGTGTCTATTGAAGGTCTTACTACAGTCGAGGCGGCCTCGCTTTTAAAAGAAAAATTGGCTTATTATTTTAAAGATCTTTATGTGAATGTAACACTTCAGGGAAAAGTCTACTTTTTAACAAGCAAAGGTGGAGGAAATATAGTTTTGCAAAATGAGAGAATGACCATTTTAGAAGCGGTTACTCAAATGCCCAATATTGATCCATATGATAAGAGAGAAGATGTTTGGCTTATCAGAGAAGATAGCGGCAAGCGTTATTTTTCAAAGGTAAATTTGAATAGTAAGAAAATATTTGAATCGCCATATTTTTATTTAAAAAATAATGATATGGTCTATATTAAACCAAGTAGATTTAGTAACAATTGGTTTAATAGCCCTTCCAGTCCTGTCAAAATTGTAATAAGTATCTTTGGAAGCGCCCTGGCGTTGATTTTATTACTTAAAAATTTATAAAAATATGAGTAAGGTAGATTATAATATTTGGGAAGGTAATGTTGCCAAAACAGAAAAGGACATTAATGTTCTCTCAAAATCTGCTGCTGCCTCGTTTGATATAGATTTTAGTAGAATTCTTGCTTTGTGGCCTTTTATTTTATTATTTGCTTTATTAGGATATACAGTAGGTAGCATTTATTTGCGATACGTAACACCTATTTATACAATTGCCACTAGTATTTCATTAGAAGAAAAAGACGATATTTCTTTGGGACAGATACTTTTGGGAACAACCAAAGATCCATTAAATGATAAAATTGCCTATTTCAAATCTCCTACAATAGCTGCACAACTAATTGATTCTTTAGGAATTCAGTATCATGCTGAATCTCAAGGAAGGTTTAAGAATAAGGATTATTATGGAATTTTGAGATGGCAAATATTAGAAAGTACAGATAAGGTTGCTCCTGAAATAAGTTTTTCAATTTTGCCAAATGCAAAAGGTTTCCAATTTGTTTCGGGATCAACAAATGGAAATGCTAAATGGGGAGTGCCTTTCTATTTGAAAAATGTATTAGTAGTGGTTAGCAAACTCCAAACTACGATATCCAATAATCCGATTTTTTGTCACAATGTAAATAAATTGACAGAAGCATTCAAATTGAGTGGTAACGTTAATGTGACACCTGCAAAAGAAAGTAACGTTTTAACTGTTGTGTATTCTGATATTTCCAGCGAAAGAGCAATTGATATTTTGAATGGCTTGATCAAATTACAAAATCAGGTATTGGAAAGAGATAAATCTATAGGGTTTTCTAAAGCCATCGCATTTATTGAAAATAGAATGGAGCCGCTAAGAAGAGAATTAGATTCAATAGAGTCATCTTTGGCAGCATTTAAAGCAAGTAGAGGAATTGGAGGAGCCTCAGTAAATGGCGATAACTATATTCAAAAAATGCAAGGCTATGATAACGAGTTGACTAGAATAAATATCATGGAAGCCACCATCAAAGCAGTAGAAGATTTTATAAATAATCCTAATTTAAAAGATGCAGATTTAGCCTTTGTAGGTATTGATAATGGCGGATTACAAGCAATATGTGGTCAATACCAATCAATGCGGATTCAACGTGACAAGTTGGCTTTGACTGTTCAAGAAACAAACCCTACCTTAATCCTCGTTAATAAAAATCTTGCCGATCTGAGAAGTAATATGGAAAAGCAATTAGCAAGTTCCAAAAATAATCTTAAGATTGCTCAAAATACCTATCAGAATAAGATGGCTAGCGCTAATGCATTGTTGCAAAATGTACCTCTTATAGAAAAGGAGTTGATGGATAAGACACGTTTTCAAAACATTAAAGAAGCTTTATACCTCACATTATTACAAAAGCGTGAAGAGGCATACATAGCAAAGGCGTCCGTAACTGCAAATACAAAAATAATTTACCCTCCCCTAAAATCAAATGCAATCATTAAGCCTAGCAAGACTGCAATTTTGTTGACATCCATTTTGATTGGGTTGTTTTTACCAATCATATTCGCGATACTTAAAGAGATTACAAATAAAAAAATTGTTACTAAAAAACATTTGCAAAGCATTTCAGATTTACCTGTTTTAGCTGAGCTTGAGCAGGTTGCCAACACTGAGTCTTATCCTTTTGTAATCGGAGGAAACAATAGGTCAATGTTTGGAGAACAAATCAGGTCATTGCGTACTAATATTAATTTTTATCTGAATACAGAAAAAACATCAAATTATATTCTTTTGACGTCTAGTGTGAGTGGTGAAGGGAAGTCATTTCTTTCACTAAACATTGCCAAGAGTTATTCCTTACAAGGGAAAAAAGTGGCTTTATTGGAATTTGATTTAAGAAGACCAAAGTTAACTAAAGCCTTAGGCCTTGAAGCCAATAGCGCAGGTTTGACTGGATTGTTGATTGGAAATAGTACACCAGCAGATATTCTCCTCCCTATAATTAATGATGAAAAAGAACACCTTGATTTATTCCCCTCAGGAGCGATACCTCCAAATCCTCAAGAGTTATTGTCTTCAAAATACATGTTAACATTAAAGAAATACCTAGATGAAAATTACGACATTATTGTTATTGATACCCCTCCTTTTGGAATCGTAGCAGATGCTCAAATTCTGGGAGCATGGGCTGATTTAACTTTAATTGTAACTCGATTTAATCAAACAGTGAAAGAACAGATACAAGAAATTAACGAATGGCACAGCAGAGGTGTTTTTAAAAGTGAAGGAATTATATTTAATGGCGTTAAGAATACCGGCTATTTCGGCTATAAGTATGGATACTATTACTATAAGCGTAAATATGGCTATGGTTATTATTCTAATTATACCAGCGGAAAAAAAGACAAAGGGGTATATTAATCAATAATAAAATTTGTTAAACAACAAATAACCAAAGATGATTTTCTTCTCCATTCATGAAGTGAAAAATAATACTCCCATAAAAATCCATGCCCACTCAAAAAGATAATATTATTGTAACTGGAGGAGCGGGCTTTATTGGAAGTCATGTAGTGGAGCATCTCTTGCAACACAATTATGCCGTAACGGTAATTGATAATTTTGATCCATTTTATGATAAAAAAATAAAGCAAAAGAATACCAGTTCTTTTATT
The DNA here is from genome assembly GCA_903831575.1 of uncultured Bacteroidota bacterium. Classification (GTDB taxonomy): domain Bacteria; phylum Bacteroidota; class Bacteroidia; order Chitinophagales; family Chitinophagaceae; genus Ferruginibacter. The sequence goes on from CAIKYB010000026.1 coordinate 114,869, forward strand.
TCTAATCCTGATGTAACGTTCCTTGAGCTGGATATTCTTGATAAAAGTCAACTTCAAAATCAGCTATGCGGAGATTATAAAGCCATTATTCATTTAGCAGCTAAAGCGGGCGTAAGACCTTCTATTGAGAATCCGACTTCTTATCAAGCGGTGAATGTTGCCGGGACACAAAATATGCTTGAAATTGCTAGAGTAAAGGGAATCAAACAATTTGTATTTGCATCTTCCAGCAGTGTTTATGGTGTGAATAAAAATATACCATGGCAGGAAAACGATGGGTTGTTATTTCCCATCAGTCCTTATGCAAGTACAAAGATTTCTGCGGAGTTAATGGGTCATGTGTATAGCCACCTTTACGGAATTCGATTTTTAGCTTTACGTTTTTTTACAGTCTATGGTCCAAGACAAAGGCCGGATTTGGCGATTCATGCCTTTAGTAAAAAAATATTAAATAATCAGCCCATAAACTTTTTCGGTGACGGTAGTACGAAAAGAGATTATACTTATATAGATGATATTGTAGCAGGAGTATATAGCGCACTTCATTATACTTCATCTGATTACGAGGTATTTAATTTAGGTAATCACCATGCGATTTCATTGACTGAAATGGTAAATACTTTAGAAATAGTCTTTGAAAAAAAAGCCATCATCAATAAACTTCCCGAACAAATGGGGGATGTTTCCATAACTTACGCCGATATCAGCAAAGCTCAACGGTTACTTAACTATAATCCTCAAACTCCGTTTAATGTTGGGGTTGCCAATTTTAAAACATGGCTCTTGAAATAAAATATTGAATATTCGTCACCATTTTTTTGATTTGAACAATGGCCAAGATTAAAGTTTTACATATCATTAAGTCTCTCGGTCGGGGTGGTGCAGAGGTATTATTGCAAGAGACTTTAATGATTCATGATAAGGATCAATTTGAATTTCATTACATTTATTTTCTTCCCTGGAAGAATCAAATGGTTGCTGGCATTGCGCAAGCAGGAGGAAAGGTTAATTTATTTTCTGCTAAAAATAATATTTTTATTTTACTGCAAACTTTAAGGGTGATCAAATACATCAGGTCAAACAAAATTGATTTGGTACATTGCCATCTTCCATGGGCAGGATTTTTGGGAAGAGTTGTTTATAAACTTATCAAAATCCCTGTTTTTTATACCGAACATAATATTCAACAACGTTACCATCGCATTACCAGAGTGTTAAATAAATTTACCTTCAACTGGCAATCGAAGGTAGTAGCGGTTTCAAATGACGTTGCCGTTTCAATAGAAAAAGCCATTCAGCCGAAAGTGTCTGTGACCACCATTTTAAATGGGGTAAATACACTGACATTTCAAAGAGACTTGAATGAAGGTATTAGCAAAAGAAAGGAAAACAATATTGATGCTGCTGCTGTTCTTGTTGGAACTGTTGCAGTTTTTAGATTTCAAAAAAGGTTGAAAGAATGGATTGATGTATTCAAGATGGCACATCAAAAATTTCCAAATATCAGAGGCTGTATTATAGGCGATGGTATTTTAAAAGAAGACATTATACAGCATGTAAAAGCTGTCGGCATGGAGCCGTATATTATTTTTCCTGGATTACAGACTCATGTAAAACCCTGGTTTTCTGCTATGGATGTTTTTATGATGACTTCTTCATTTGAAGGCCTTCCCATTGCATTACTTGAAGCGATGAGTATGGAATGCGCAATTGTATCTACAGATGCCGGAGGAATTAAAGAAGTAATCAGAAATGGCAAAGACGGGTTTACGGAATCTGTAGAAGATTGGAAATTATTAGAAAAGCCAATGGAGTATTTGATTCAAAATCCTATTGAGATAAAAAACTTTGGCAGCAAAGCGAGGGCAAGGGTTGAAGAGTCTTTTAGTTTGACTCATATGGTAAATCAAATTGAAGTTTTATACAAATCTGTCCCAACCAATAATTAACAAAATGGAATTCTCTCAAGCACAACAAACAGATCTTCCGGAAATTATTGCCTTACTTAAAAAAAGTCTGGGAGAAAGTCTGTTGCCTAAATCAGAAGCCTATTTCATTTGGAAACATGTAAAGAATCCTTTTGGTCAATCTAAAATCCTTTTGGCGAAAGGCGGCAATCAAATCATTGGAGTTAGGGCGTTTATGCAATGGCGTTGGGTTAATGCTACTGATACAATAACAGCAGTGAGAGCTGTTGATACAGCCACTGATCCTCTGCATCAGGGAAAAGGAATTTTTAGCCAGCTCACCAAAAAGATGGTTGAAGAATGTAAAAGTGAAGGTGTTGGATTTGTGTTTAATACTCCCAACAGTATTAGTATGCCCGGGTATTTGAAATTGGGCTGGTATGCTATTGGCAGAATGCCTTTGTATATAGGCCCAGGAAGTATGACACCGAGATTATTTTCAGAAAAGGCAATGGAGAAAATTTATGCAGGATATTCAACTAAAGACGTTTTTCATAAGTTAAATAAAGACTGGAGTGTAAGCCCTGCGCCAATTGTGATGCATACTCCTGTTAATTATGCATACCTTAATTGGCGGTATAATGAATGCCCGGTTGCTGATTACGGGGCCGTTATTGAGCCAGGTCAATTTGGCTTTATATTTCGCTTAAAAAAAGTAAATCGTTTTATAGAATTGCGAATTTGCGAACTCTGGACAGAAAATACCCATGCTGATAAATTAGCAAAAAAAGCCATTAAGAAATTAATAAGAGCAACTAGGCCTGTTTTGGTTTCTTGTGCCCCTTCTCCCTTGTTTGAAACCTCTAAAAAAAGAATCCTTGGATTATTTGGACCAATGAAAAAAGGGCCCGTGGTTACATTAAGACCGCTTGCAATTGATAAACTTAATATCTTTAATGAGTTTAATAAATGGAATCCATCCATAGGGTCAATGGAATTATTTTAATTCATGGACATCATAATTGTTATAATACTGATATTGTTGCTTAACTCCTATTTGGTGAAGTACTTCACAAGTAGATACGAGTTGAGGTTTAAAAATTACTTATGGACATTGTTTGCTGTTCATTTTATTCTTACCTGTGCTTATATTTTTTATACTCTTACCTCTAGAAGTGATTCTGCGAGTTATTTTTTGAGATCATCAGAAACAACAGATTGGCAGTCCTTATATATGACAGGTACTAAATTCGTGGGTTTTCTTGCTTGGCCTTTTATTAATAAACTTGGCTTATCTTATTTTTCAATGAATATTTTGTTTTCTTTTTTCGGCTACTTGGGAGTTGTATTTTTCTACCTTATGGCTCAGGAAAATATAAAAACTAAAATAAGCTTCTTTGGCCTTAGTGTTGTAGAGCTTGTATTTCTATTTCCAAATCTACATTTTTGGACTTCTTCTTTAGGAAAGGGAAGCACTATATTTTTAGGGATAGGATTATTTACTTTCGGGTTGAGTAGATTTAACCGAAGAATTATTCCTTTAATATTAGGCAGCTATTTGATTTTCATGATTAGGCCTCATATATTATTAGCAATAGTCTTAGCTGTTATTATTGGAATTTTTATTACGAGTGCTGGTATTAAACCAATTGTTAAATGGTTGATTATCATTATTGCAGTTACTATATTTATAAATATTAGTGACAGTGTATTAAAATTTACAGATGTTGATTCATTGGATATTCTATCATCTTCAACACTATCACATCGGACAGGTGAACTTGGCAGGTCGAATTCTGGAGTAGATATCCAGAATTATAATTTATTTTTTAAAATGTTTACTTTTTGGTTTCGTCCTTTATTTATTGATGGGCTTGGCATTTTAGGGTTCATTGTTTCTTTTGAAAATGCAGTAAGTTTATTGGTGTTCTTTTTTACATTCAGGAGTTTATTTAAAAACTGGTCTGAATGGAATGGTTTTTTTAGAATCACTTTCTTTATTTTTTTATTAACATCATTTATTTTGGCACAAGTAAGTGGAAACTTAGGCATTGCAATGCGACAAAAATCCCAGTGTATTCCTTTTTTATATTTGCTATATTGCAAAGCGATCTCCATTAAAGATTCCTTTACTCAACAAAGAAATCCTTCAAAAATCGGATAAAACAGAAGTTTTTTATGCAAAATTGTGGAGTCTTTAATATATCACTTGACTTTGAGTTGCATTGGGGCTGTTTCGAATCCAAAAGGGTATTAGATCAGACTACACAAGAATATTTCAATAATACACGAATGGTAATACCTCAAATGCTATCTCTTTTTGAGGAACATGCCATACACGTAACCTGGGCAACGGTTGGCATGTTGTTTAGTAAGAATATAAAAGACTGGGAAGCGCATATCCCTGCCGTGATACCTGATTTTTATAACCATAAAGTGTCTGCATACGAATGGGTAAAAGAGCATGGTTTTTTTAGTGAAAAAGATCCTTTTCATTTTGCACCTGATCTAATTGAAAGAATAAAATCAACCCCCCATCAAGAGATTGGTACACATACCTACGCGCATTATTTTTGTTTGGAAGATGGTCAGACGCTAGACCATTTTAGAGAGGATATCAGAATGGCCTGCGAAGTCTCAAGAGATTTTGGAATTGAAATAAAGTCCTTGGTTTTTCCTCGCAATCAATTCAATAAAGAGTATCTCTCTGTTTGTAATGAATTGGGAATTACTGCTGTGAGATCAAATCCAAAAATATGGTATTGGTCGCCCTCTACAGCTTCCGGTTTTTTTCGAAGATTATTTCGATCGGGCGATGCTTATTTAAAAATACAACCAATTAAAATGGTTTATTTAAAAGATATTGACACAAAACAATTTCCTCTGCAACTTCCAGCCAGCAGACTTTATAGACCTTGGTCACCAAAATATGCTTTTGCAAACAAGTTGAAAATGAATAGAATACTCAATGAGATGACACGCGCAGCAAAAAAAGGTGTGTACTATCATCTTTGGTGGCATCCTCATAATTTGGGAAACCATCCATTAGAATGTATGGAAGAATTGAAAAGAATAATTCAACATTTTATTTTTTTAAAAAAGAAATATAATTTTCAAAGTTTAACAATGGCCGAAACAACCAATTTACTACTGCATAATAAAAAATAAATTTCGACTATCTCGCATAGTTTTTTAACAGTAACTTTATTACTTGTATATGAATCATCTATATCGTCATTTTTTTAAAAGACTTTTTGATGTCATTATTTCTATAGTAATACTATTACTTTTCCTTCCTGTTTTATTTATTTTGCTGATTTTAATGTTTCTTACTGGTCATAGGCGCTTCTTTTTTGTTCAACACAGACCTGGGTATAAAGAAAAAGTTTTCGCACTGATAAAATTGAGAACGATGACTGAAGCCATAGATGTTAATGGTAAATTTTTGCCCGATGAAATGCGGCTTACTTCTTTCGGGAAATTTTTAAGAAAAAGCTCTTTGGATGAAATTCCTCAATTCTGGAATGTATTAAAAGGAGAAATGAGTACTATTGGCCCAAGGCCGCTGCTCATGGAGTACTTACCAATGTATTCAACCGAAGAAAAAAAAAGACATGCTGTAAAGCCGGGGATTACTGGCTGGGCTCAGGTAAATGGTAGAAATAGTATTTCCTGGGAGTCTAAATTTGCACTAGATCTATGGTATGTTTCTAATTTGAGTTTTTTATTAGACCTGAGAATAGTATTTCTAACGATAAAAAAAGTCATCAAAAAAGATGGAATTAATCAAAAGGGACAATCAACTGTTGAACCCTTTAAAAGATAATTACTGAAACAGTTTTTTTAAAAACTAAATTCCAACGGTTTTTTATATATTTTCTAATATATGATGGATCATAGCGAAAAAAGGATAAGTGGTTTTACTTATTTTGATAAGGCTAACTATTTGTTAACCTAAAATTCAATAATTTAACTTAATTTTAGAAGTCATTATTCTTTCCCTTTGGATTCAAATTACATCTACATTCAATGTAGAGAAAACATTTTTTTAATATACACGTTTTGGAACGAGTTTGGTTATCATCTCCTCATATGGGGACAAAAGAATTTGAGTATGTGGCTGATGCGTTTTCGACAAATTGGGTTGCTCCATTGGGGCCAAATGTCGACGCTTTTGAGAACCAGCTTACTGAATATCTTGGTGTTACAGGTGCTGTAACATTAAGTTCAGGTACAGCAGCTATCCATTTAGCACTTAAAATCTTGGGTGTTGGTTCAGGAGATATAGTTCTTTGTCAAAGTTTTACTTTCGCTGCTTCTGCTTTTCCTATTTCTTATTGTGATGCTATTCCTGTTTTTATTGACAGTGAACAAGAAACCTGGAATATGGATCCCTTATTGTTGGAAATCGCAATCAAGGATGCTATCGCAAAAGGAAAAAAACCTGCGGCTATTCTTCTCGTTCATCTTTATGGTATGCCTGCAAAAATGACGCCCATTTTAAGCATTGCTACTCAATACGAAATCCCAGTTATAGAAGATGCAGCTGAAGCACTTGGAAGTTTTTATGAACATAAAGCTTGCGGTAGTTTTGGGGAAATTGGAATATTAAGTTTCAATGGGAATAAAATAATAACAACTAGCGGAGGCGGCGCATTAGTTTCTAATAAGGAGGCGATTTTGCAAAGAGTCAGATATCTTTCTGCACAAGCAAAGGAGCCCGCACCTTATTATCTGCATAAAGAAATCGGCTATAATTACAGAATGAGCAATATCTGCGCAGGAATTGGCAGAGGACAAATGGAAGTATTGCCAGAGAGGATCAATAGAAGAAGAGAAATATTTGACAGTTATAAAAAAGAATTTAGTTCAATAGAAGGCATTCAATTTTTAGAAGAACCACAGGGTTCCTTTTCTAACAGATGGTTAACTACAGTTTTATTTGATCATCAAATTTTTGGAAAAAACAAGAATGAAGAAGTTAGGGTTTCTCTAGAAAAACAACATATAGAATCCCGTCCTTTATGGAAGCCTTTGCATCAACAGCCTGTTTTTGAAGCATGCAAATCTTATCTTAATGGCGTGTCGGATGAGTTGTTTGCAAATGGACTTTGTCTGCCTAGCGGATCAAATATGACAGCTGAAATTCATAATAAAGTAATAGCGCACATAAAGAAAATAATATCTTGAAACTAAGACAAAAAATAGCTATTCGTCCTTCTCAGGTTGTATTAATAGGAGATCAGATCTTGATTGCCTTAGGGTTATTGTCAGCATTATTATCTTATTATCGACTACTATCAATCACTATTTTCCCTATTCATACCATTATTTATCGAGTGTTAATTCATGTGTGTTTAGGAATCATTTCCTGGTTTTTGTTCGGCATCAATAAAAAAGTTATTCGATTTTTTAATAGTAAGGATTACATTAATCTTATTTTTATTGTTTTTTTAATACATCTAATTAGTTATTTCTCCAGCATTTTCTTTCCAATAAAATATCTGCTAAAACCTGAAATATTTCTGATCAGTTTTTTTATAAATTCTTTTTTTATTATTGGCAGTAGGATTTTAATAAATTATTTATATTTCTATTACAGTCATTCTAAAATAAAAGGAGAAGAAAAAAGACTATTAATTTATGGAGCCGGAGAGCTGGGTGTTTTTCTGAAAAAATCTTTAATTACTCATTATCATAATGAATATAAATTGATTGCGTTTTTGGATGATGATAAGAATAAGATTGGAAGAAACATTGGCGGAGTAAAAGTTATCAGCGCATCATCTGATCTTAAGCTTCTGATTACCAAAGAAAAAATCACAGATATTATTATCGCCAATCAAGCAATCGCTGGCATAAAAAAATCATTGTTTTTAGAGCGGGTGCTCCCTTTAAAAATAAAAGTAAAGGAATTATCTTCCATACAAACGCTTTTTGATCAGGGTTTTAATATTAACAAATTGGAATCCATTGACATACAGGACTTGATGAATCGTGCTTCAATTCAACTGCACGATGAACATGTTATAAATGTAGCAAGAGATAAAATTATTTTAGTTACAGGTGCGGCAGGTTCAATTGGTTCTGAAATCGTTCGTAAATTATCTGAACATAAGGCTGCATTAATTATTTGCCTTGATTTTTCGGAAAGTGCATTATACGATTTAGAGCAAGACCTTAATAGAAAATTCCCACTCATCAATTATGAGTTTATCCTTGCGGATATTCGAAATAAACAATTACTTGAAACTGTTTTTAATAAGTTTAGCCCTACGTTTATTTATCATGCAGCAGCGTATAAGCATGTGCCTATGATGGAAGAATTTCCGTGGGAAGCGCTGCAAACAAATGTTTTTGGAACATTAAATCTTATAAAACTTTCTATAGCTCATGAAGTAGAAAAGTTTGTATTTATATCTTCTGATAAAGCAGTAAATCCTACAAGTATAATGGGTGCTTCCAAACGACTTGCTGAAATAATTGTTCAAGGTCATTCCTCGCCTGCGCACCATACAAGTTTTGTAGTAACGAGATTTGGTAATGTGTTGGGGTCGAATGGCTCTGTAGTGCCACTCTTTAAAAAACAGATTCAGTATGGTGGTCCTGTAACAGTGACTCATCCTGAAATGGTTCGTTTTTTTATGACAATTGCAGAGGCCTGCCAACTTGTGTTAGAGGCTTCAGTTATGGCGAAAGGAGGAGAAATTTACGTATTTGACATGGGGGAACCTGTTAAAATCGTAGATTTGGCAAGAAATATGATCAGATTAGCAGGATACATACCTGATCAAGATATAAAAGTAGAGTTCATAGGAGAAAGGCAAGGAGAAAAATTGTATGAAGAAGTTTTTTCAAAAAATGAAAAAATTAAAGAAACGCATCATGGAAAAATAATGATAAGTCAGGAGCAACAGCATACAATGGAAGAGGTTGAAGAAATTATTATTAATTTAAAAACCTTAGAAAATTCTTACAATGCTGGTCAATATAAATTAATGATAAAAAAATTATTGCCTGAATTTAAATCAACTATCAATAATATACTCAGCTTTAATTCTAGTAATAAAATAAATGAGCATAAACTTCAAAACTAATTATCTTTAATATTAATTCAATTTTTATGATTTTTAAAAAGAGCCTATCTCTAGCACTATTATTGTTGACTTGCCAAATGGCATTATTTGCGCAAAATGCAAGATTCTCTCAAATCGGAACGGCATCACAACAACTTAATCCCAGTTTAACTGGTCGATTTGATGGTAAAGCTAGAATGAGTAATTTATTTGGATGGTATACATCTGATAATCCTAAAAATGGGTATGCTGAAACGCAACATCAGAATATAGCATTTGATATCAAGTTTGGAAAATACCGCACCAGTGGGGATGACGCTGCTTCAAATGGGACAGCGGCAACAAATAAAAACGGTGCAAAGGATGAAACTCCAAAAGGGAAAAAACAAAATGGTTATTGGGGCTTAGGCGTAAACTATTACCATTACGGCGCTAGTAAATCTCCAATAGAAGCAAGCTTTATTTCATTATCAGTTGCACGACATTTTTATAATAAAAGCAATAAGTTTTATGGATTTGGAATTCAAGTAACCAATGCTTCGGGAAACTTAGATAGAACAAAAGGAACCCAATATGATAGAGAGATTTCAGGAGGAGGATTTCCTAACAGACCTGAAATTATGAAAAACGATAGTTCTTTAACAGGAAAACAAACCTATACTGATTTTAATATTGGTGCATATTATGGTATGAATACAGAACCAATAATGTTTGAAATAGGGGTTTCATTATCTCACCTTTTTTATCCTGTATTCGATTTATATAACGATAATGACCATCCAAAATTGAGACATAGAGTATCATCCTATTCAAATTTGAGACTAAAATTGAATAGCAAATGGGGATTGGTGCAAAAAAATGTGTACTGGAGAGAGGGCTTATACTATAGAAGTAAATCTGATCACTCAACAGATACAACTGAGTGGGATGCTCCTTTGGAATCATTTTGGGCTGGTGTGGAATTCTTTAAAATAAACCCAAAATCTAACATCAATCTAAATTTCGGATTCAACACAAGATCATTTAGGACTTTGATGCCTTATTTAAATTTAAATATCGGAAAATACATAGATTTAAGATATTCATATGAAATGCCAATTAATTCAAGAAATTTCAGGGCGTATTCGGCAAAACGAAATGAAATTGGGTTAGTGTTATCTTATGGTAGAAATACATCACGAGGCACTAATTTCTATAAAAAAGTTAATTTTTGGTAATCAACAAAAAACAACAATCAATATAAATAATAATCCAACCCTCATTAAGTTTTTGACATATAACACCTAAAATATTCAGCTTTAATCAAGACTGAATATTTATGGAATATTAAGTGGCAATAATCTAAAGTAAAAGTAAACACATGAAAATAAGCATCACTATTTTACTAACTGTTTTTTTAGTAAACAATTCATTTTGCCAATCAACATTAGAAAATTTAGGTCCTAATGTAAATAGTAAATATGCGGAATTGAGGCCAACCTTATCTGCAGACGGCAAAGTGCTTTATTTTGTAGTAGAAGGCCATCCTGAAAATGGAAAATACAAAGTAGACAAAACTTCACAAGACGTTTGGGTTACTGAATCTGATACTGCAGGGAATTGGGGAAAAGCTTTAAAATGCCCTGAGCCAATCAATAATAAAAATAATGACAATGCAATTTTCTGGACTTCGGTTGATGGTAATAAAATACTCATCAGAGGTGCTTATGATAATGGAAAATATTTAGGAAGGGGTTTTTCCTCCGCTACTAAAAATGCTACAGGTTGGTCTTCTCCACAAGCTATTAAAATAAAAGGTTACAATGGGATGTCTGTAGACAACTATGACGGCGCAATTTATGCGAATGATGAGAAGACTATGCTTTTTTATTTATCCGAAGAAAAAAACAGTTTCTTAAATGATATTTATGTTAGTCAATTAGAAAGCAATAACGAATGGTCTGTCCCTCAAAAAATATCAGATAGTATAAGTCTTGATGATTATGATGAGATTGCTCCATTTGTTGCAGCAGATGGTGTAACCATGTATTTTTCAAGCGACAGGCCAGGTGGCTTTGGAGGATATGATATCTGGATGACAAAAAGATTAGATGACACGTGGAAGAATTGGTCAAATCCTGTAAATATGGGGGATTCTGTGAATTCTGATAAATGGGAAGCTTACTTTAGTATTGATGCCAAAGCAGAGTTTGGTTATTTGGCAACTACAAGAAATTCAATTGGCGAAATCGATTTGTGTAGAATAAAACTGACAGAAAATCAAAAACCAAAATCAGTAGTAATGTTTTTGGGAAAATTATATAATGTAGACAATCACGACACTATTCCAGGTGTAACAATTACTTATGAAGTTGAATCCAGTAATTCTCCTTCAATCATAAAAGTAGAAAATCAAGAGTTCAAAACTATTTTGCCCTATGGTAAAACTTATTTGATTAAAGTATTTGCTGATGGATTTGAAACATTGATTGATACAATAGACTTGTCGATACTTGGGCCATATAAAGAATTACATAAAGATTTATTGGTTCATCCTGTTAAAAAAGAAATCAAAAATGAAATTGAAAACAATTCAGATAGCATATTGAACGAGCTGAAATCGAAGGAAGAATTGGATAAGAAGGAAATTAAAAAAGTAGCAGTTTCGAGTTCAAAAGTGCCTTCTGGTAAAACTGACAGAAAAGGTGATCTAATAAAAAAGAAACAGAAAGGCGAATCAAAAGAGAAAAAGAAATCTTCTCGAGATGCCGATTCAAAAGAAAAAGTAAGATCAAAAGGGAAAGAGAAGAAAGCGCATAGCCGTAAAAATATAGATGAGGTTATTGGTCATAATGCTGATGAAGTCGAAAAGGGAGAAGTTCTTACTGTTAATAAAATACTATTTGATTTCGGGAAGTCTTCATTAAAGTCTTCTTCATTCAAACAGCTCAATAAGGTGGTTACTTTACTAAAAGAAAACTCTAAAATAAGCATAGAGCTTTCAGCGCATACCGATAATGTAGGAACTGATAAATACAATTTAAAGCTATCAAGAGAAAGAGCAAAATCATCTCGCAAATATCTGATCTCAAAAGGAGTTTCTTCGAAAAGAATAACTTCAAAAGGTTATGGTGAAAGAAAGCCAATTGCAACTAATAAAACAGCAAAAGGCAGAAAAGAAAATCGTAGAGTTGAAATAAAAGTTTCAGGGAAAAAGTAATAAAATAAGCGAATAATCAAGGTAGTTAGCCAGCTCATGAAAATGGGCTGGTTTTTTATTTTCCAGCTGCTAGAGAGAATCCAAAAGTTGTACCTACATCTAACTTACTACGAACATGAATGGCCTGCTGGTGTGCCTCGATAATATGTTTGCAAATGGCAAGACCTAATCCGCTTCCGCCAATTTTTCTGCTTCTTGCTGAATCCGTTCTATAAAATCTTTCAAAAATTCGTATTCGTTGCTCCTCAGAAATGCCGTAGCCATTATCACTGATTTCTACCAAAGTGTTTTTTCCTTCCACTTTATAAAAACTTGCTTCAACACTACCATTTTTCTTTCCGTATTTTATGGCATTGTCAATAATATTTGTGAGAACTTGTCTTATTTTTTCTTTGTCTGCATAAACTAATAATGGACTTTCGCAACCTTTTTTAATAGTGCAATCAATTTCTTTTTCTTTTGCCTGCAAATACAGTGATTCGTATACTTCTTTTAATAAATCCTGAATAATAAAATTTTCAAAATACAATTGAAGTTCACCACTTTCTAATTTAGAGATCTCATCAAGATCATCAACCAGGTTTACTAAACGGTCAATATTGCGGGAAGTACTTTGTAGGAATTTGACATTCACTTCTTCATTATTGATAGCACCATTCAAAAGAGTTTCAACATATGCCTGAATTGAAAAAATGGGAGTCTTTAATTCATGGCTGAGGTTCTGCAAAAATTCTTTTCTGAAAACTTCATTTTGCTGGAGGACTTCTATTTCTTTTTTTTGTTGATCAGCCCATTTCTCTACTTCAAGCTGAACCTCCGTTATATTTTTTTTCGGCAAAATATTTCTGTAATAAAAATCTTCTTTTTTGGATGCTTTTGTTTGAGAAATTAATTTGTAAATCAATTTGATTTGTCGGTGAATAAACAATTGAAATACAAATAAAATAACCCCATAAGTGATGCCTATGGAGCACAATAAAAACAATAGGGCTAGCCATAGATCAGACTTTAGAAAAAACACAAAGATGGAAAGAGGTAAGGATAAAATGATTGACCCTAAAAAAGCTAATTGAAATGGTGTGGGATTTTTTTTAGAAAACATGATAGCAAAGGTAATTAGGCGAATTTAATTTCACATTAAAAATTTATAATTCAAATTTATATCCTACGCCCTTTACTGTTGTAATACAATCTAAATTTAATTTTTGTCTGATTTTTCTAATGTGAACATCAATGGTTCTATCTCCTACAATCACTTCTGTTCCCCAAATGCTGTTTAATATTTCGTTTCTAAGAAAAACTTTTCCAGGTTTGGAAGCCAACAAGGCCAGTAATTCAAACTCTTTTCTTGCCAATATAATTTCCTCAGATTTGTATACAATTATAAATCGTTCTCTATCAATTCGAAGATCTCCGATTTGAATCTTTTTACTGTTGTCAATGGGGATGCGTCTAAATAAAGCATTCACTTTGCTAATAAGAACTTTTGGCCTGATTGGTTTAGTAAGGTAGTCATCTGCGCCAGATTCCAGCCCTTTCACTTCACTTGCATCATCACTTATTGCTGTAAGAAAAATAATCAAAGTGTTTTTGAATAGGGGAGTTTGCCTGAGGATATTGCAAACTTCTATGCCATTTTTTCCAGGCATCATGATATCTAAAATAATCAAATCAGGTAAGAATGATTTTGCTTTTTCAATAGCTGAATTGCCATCTTTAGCAGTTTCAACAACAAATCCATCAGCCTCCAAATTGAATTTTAATATTTCCAGAATGTCTGGTTCATCATCTGCAATTAAAATCTTCTTTTTGTTTTCCATATCAACTAGTTTAGCAAAAATACCCTTTCAATTTCACCTCGAGCTATAAAAACCCGTTTATTTTATTATCAAATTGTTAAGCAAGGTTTGTATTTAGTGCCTTTATTGCTGATAATGCCACTAAATTTAGTCATATTTGCAAAGTAATATTCATGATGAAATATAGCTATACCCTCATATTGGCAATCTTGATTTTTTCTCAAAAATCTTTTGCGATTACGGATACAATTAAGGTTCCCTTATTCCGACAGTATTTTCATGACCAAATTGACAACAATCAAAAAATCTGTGATAATCTTGATAACAAAGCTAATTACAGGCTCGACATCAGTGATAATCAGGAAGTGAATACTATTCTTTCGGACATGCTTTTCAGGAAAATTGATGATTTACAAAATTGGATCGAAACAGATACTTTCTATGTCAAGAATAACGATAAAATAAGATTGCTCAAATATGTAAATAATACTTTGGATAAATTAATAGAGGGATGGAATAAAAAGTTGGTAACCGCCTATGATTTACCCCTTCTTATTGAGAAGATGGAACTTCTTATTAAGAGCAAGAATAATAGCCATTCTCTTCTTTCGATTGTAAAAAGTCTTCCCTATAATAGTGCAAAAATTATTACAGAAGTTTTCTCCGACAATATAGAGTATGCTGCTGCACAAAAAATCGTGTATTTTAAATTTTGCAAATTACATCCTGAATTAATCTTGTCAACCATCAGCCAGTATTCTAAAGAAGAGTTTACAGATAGTCTGATTGGAATGGCCTCTTTAAATAATCCCTCTCAGGTTTATTCATTTGCTCAATCTTCGAATACCGTTGTAGGTCAATTAATTCAACATAGCAAGGATAATTTAACTGCTATTATTGCCAAACTAACGGCAACACCTAATCCATTATTATTCTTCCCTTTCTTAGATGATCTTTTGTCAGGGAAGAAAAACATGGAAATGATACAGCATTTAGTAGGCGATGGGGAGGTTGGTTATGATAGTCTGGGGTATTATAAATTATTGGTTAAAACTGAAATAGATTATTTCGGAAGAATGTCTTCTATTTCAAAAGACACGCCTATAGCGATGTTTGGCGCAAATGGGTTAAGAGAAACATTAAAAGACAGGGCTGTAAGGCATTTTATCACTCCAATCAATACCTTGCATAATGAGAATAATTTGTCGATAAGAATGCGCGCAATTGATTCTTTATCTGCGGAAGAATTATATTTTATGATGGTGATGGGAGAGAGCGAAATTTACACATCCAGTTTTAAGCATAGTTTCAATAAGCTGATGCAGCGCTTGGGAAATAAACCGCGAACGGATTCATTGATGCTAAATGTAAAATTTGATTACTTTAAAAAGTTTATCAAAATGACGGCCAATTACAACCGTCTTGATACATTTTTGAAAAGTATGCCAGCTCAAAATTCAGAGTTGTTGATGAAGGCCTTTGTTTCCAATCTTGCAAAATCAAATAATCTTGAAGATGCTACAGATGTCGCGGATTCTTATAGCAGTATCAATAATCCTAAGTTACAACAATCCATTTTAGATTATGTAGACCAGAACGAGCAACAGGGAATAAATGAACACAACCCAAAAACAATATTGATTTATAATTTATTAAAGAATATTTTTCTTTCTGCAGATAGCAGTAAGCACATTGATTTAACTTCATTAGCAGGAATTCCTTCAATTTATGAAATTGATAAATCAAGTTTGATGGATGATAGTGGTAGAATAATCGAACAAGTGTTTTTTTATGGGGATGAAGATGGGAAATTATATTTCCCCCAGTTCTTAAATTCTTTTTCACTTAAAGAATGGAAAATTACTCAAAAAACAGAGTGGGTAGAAATAAGATCACTTAAAAGCAACATTTGGATTTATGCAAATCTTCCTTTGGATTACGACGCTAATTTGGATGATACGGCACAGATACATTTGAACAGTTATTTAGCTGAGAACGAATTGTATCCAACTATTGTAGTACACAGAGGTCATAGTTACTGGCTTCCGGGAACCATCAGCCGAATGTCTTCTAGTGCAAAGATTGTATTGTTGGGTTCTTGCGGCGGCTACAAAAATTTAAATAAAATTCTCACTGTTGCGCCTGATGCACACATCATTTCAACAAAGGAAATTGGTGCTGGAGATATCAACAGACCTATCATTACTTATTTAAATCAAACTCTGATTTCAAATACTAAAATTGTCTGGAAAAATTTGTGGCAAAATCTTTCCCTTTTATTTTCTCAGGATAAAAATAAAAATGTAAAAGAAAGCTGGGAGAATTACATCCCACCTTATAAAAACCTGGGTGCTATTTTTATAAAAGCTTACAATAAGAAATTATAGATTGGCTGAAAGTGTCTAATCGATTTACTTTTATCAAATGCCAATAAGAGAAAAAGTCATAATGTTTGTGGAAGACTTTTAAGGATAAGCATCTGATAAAATTGTACCAATAAAATATTCTCCTGAAATGAAAACTTTTGACTCTTCGAAAAAGTATTTAAAAATCTCCTTACTTAGAAGGGTTTTTACTTTTGCAAAACCGTATAAACAAAAATTTCGTCTTTCCATATTTCTTTCCATTCTGTTGGCTGTAATGGCTCCTGTAAGACCGTATTTGATTCAACTGACGCTCAACAAAGGTTTGAGTGCAAACCCGTCTTCTTTTTTTCTGAAAGGACCGGGAGCATTTATTTTAGAAGTTACTATTTTTCAAATACTTTTTTTATTGCTTGAAACTATTACCCGTTTTTATTTTACTTTTTCTACTGCATCACTTGGTCAAAGTGTGGTGAAAGATTTAAGAGATACTACCTACTCTAAAATATTGCATCTTAATTTATCGCAGTTTGATAAAACGCCAATCGGAACATTAACTACCCGAACCGTTAATGATATTGAGTCTGTGAATGATATTTTTAGTGATGGGTTGATTCCAATCATCGCCGATGTTCTTTCTATTTTTTCGGTATTGTTTTACATGTTTTATACAGACTGGAAGATTACACTTGTTTGTTTGATTCCATTTCCAATTCTTATGATTGCCACCTATTTTTTTAAAGAATCAGTTAACAAATCGTTTGTCCGTGTACGTAATGCGGTGTCTAATTTGAATGCGTTTGTTCAGGAACATATTACCGGCATTGCTGT
Source organism: uncultured Bacteroidota bacterium (assembly GCA_903831575.1). Classification (GTDB taxonomy): domain Bacteria; phylum Bacteroidota; class Bacteroidia; order Chitinophagales; family Chitinophagaceae; genus Ferruginibacter. Next base: position 132,044 of record CAIKYB010000026.1, read on the forward strand.
TATCCAGGCGTTTGCTGCAGAGAAAAGAGAAATGAACAAATTCATTGCGATAAATGATGAACATCGAAAAGCAAACATTAAAGCCATATTTGCCTATTCGGTTTTTTTCCCAATCGTTGAGCTTGTTTCTGCATTGAGTATTGGATTCTTGGTCTGGTGGGCAGCACGACAATCACTTTATTTACCAGAAGCAGAATCGAAGAATATCGCTGGGGTTATAACATCTTTTATTCTTTGTTTGAATTTATTGTTTCGTCCATTAAGGGTTATTGCTGACAAATTTAATGTTTTGCAAATGGGCATGATTGCAAGCGAAAGAGTTTTTAAAGTGTTGGATAATGAAGACACTATTATTGATTTTAAAAGTGATACCGTTCTAGAAAATGAAAATTTATTAAAGAGTGACATTGAATTTAAAAATGTATGGTTTGCCTATACGGATGATTTATTTGTGCTAAAAAATATTTCTTTTACGGTTCCTACAGGAAAAACTATTGCCATTGTTGGAAATACTGGAAGCGGAAAGACATCAATAGTAAGTTTGATAAACAGGTTATATGAAACCAACAAAGGAGTTATAAAAATAGGCGGCAAAAATATTCATGAATTTGAACTTAAGGCATTGAGAAATAATATTGCGGTTGTATTACAGGATGTTTTTTTGTTTAGCGGTTCTGTCATAGACAACATCACCTTGCGGAATTCAGATATAAAAAAAGAAAGTGTAATAGATGCTGCCAAACAAATTGGCTTGCACGATTTCATCATGCAGCTTCCTGGAAATTACGATTTTGATGTAATGGAAAGAGGAGCAACATTGTCGATGGGGCAGCGTCAGTTATTATCATTTGTTAGAGCATTATTGTATAATCCTTCCATACTCATTTTAGATGAAGCCACTTCTTCCATTGATTCAGAAAGTGAATTATTAATACAAAAAGCCATTGAGAAAATAATTTCAGGCAGAACTTCCATCGTTATTGCACACAGATTGAGTACCATCAGAAAAGCGGATGCCATCATGGTGCTCGACAAGGGAGAAATTAAGGAAATGGGGAGTCACGAAGAGCTGATGAGTAAAAAAGGGTATTATTTCGAATTGTATCAAACTCAATTTTCTAGTTAACTTTTTAGTATTAGACTAACTGATAAAGGGGTTCAGCAGCTTTTCATAGAATATTTGAATTGAAAAATAACCTATTTATTTTAATATTCACCCCTATGGCCTTATCTTTGCGGCAAATTAAAGAAAAAGTATGCTGATAATACGCATCAAATCTATACTGGTATTGGTTTTTGGCTCAATACTATTGACGTTTTCGGCTCCTCTATTTGCACAAGATTCCGCTACTGAAAATGCAGTTGAAAAGCATGAAGTAAAAGATGAGAAATTGGATCCGGCAAAGATTATCATGGATCACATTAAAGATGCACATGAATTTCACTTTTTTACTATAGAGAACAAGGAAAATCCACATGAATCCTTTCATGCATCTATTCCTTTGCCTATTATTGTTTATTCAAAGAGCAAAGGTGGGTTTGCTGTTTTTTCTTCTGCTAGATTTGGTCATACTGGAGAAGAAGCATACAATGGGTTTAAGCTAAATGAAAATAAAGAAATCGTTGCTACTGACGGGAGTGTGGTATATGATTTTTCTTTAACTAAAAATGTTGTACAAATGCTGATTGCCCTTACCTTATTGGTGTTGCTGATGACGGGCATTGCAAAAAAATACAAAAATGGTTTGGGTGTAACGACAGCACCTAAAGGGTGGCAAAATGCGATTGAGCCTATTATTACCTTTGTAAGAGATGATGTGGCAAAGCCGAACTTAGGTCGCAAATGGCAAAAATATCTTCCGTATTTATTGACGGTATTTTTCTTTATTCTTATTAATAACATTTTCGGATTAATTCCGGGGTTTGCCAATGTAACGGGCAACACTGCTTTCACAGTAGTTATGGGACTTATATCTGCAGTAGTTATTTTAGCTAGTACAAACGGACATTTTTGGGCACATATTTTATGGCCTCCGGGAGTACCATTTTTGGTAAAATTGATTTTGATTCCCGTGGAATTAGCGGGGGTATTGATCATCAAGCCTGCCGCATTGATTATTCGTCTTTTTGCCAATATGGTGGCTGGGCATATTATTATTTTAAGTTTCATTTCTCTCATCTTCATATTTGGTGCAATGAATAAAGGTGCAGGTTGGGGATTCTCTCCTGTATCTATTTTGTTTACTGTATTTATTTATTTTATTGAAATACTGGTGGCATTTATTCAGGCATTTATATTTACCAATTTAACAGCGGTATTTATTGGCCAGTCATTTGAAGGAGGACATGAACATGATGATGCTGATGGTCATCATGCAAAAGCGTAATTTTTTATTCACTCATAAATACAAGTATCATGACTTTGATGACTTTGTTAACAGAAGTTGGGTTTTCACACATGGGTGGTGCAATTGGTGCAGGTCTTGCCGCAATCGGTGCCGGAATTGGTATCGGACAAATCGGTAAAGGCGCTGTGGAAGCAATTGCCCGTCAACCGGAAGCATCCAATGACATTCGTGCAAACATGATTCTGACTGCTGCGTTCGTAGAGGGAGTTGCCCTTTTCGCAGTTATCGCAGGATTATTGGCTGTATTAAAAACCGCCTAGTTTCACAACTCTTTACTGCATCTGAAGCACAGGGCGGAGGATGCAGTAATTTTTAAAACATTATTAAGCGAATAATATTTAACTACCATGGATTTATTATTACCACATTTAGGACTTATCGTTTGGACTGTATTGGCTTTTTTAATCGTGTTGATTATTCTAAAAAAGTTTGCTTGGACAGCCATTTTAAATGGATTAAACGAACGCGAATCTAATATCGCTAATTCCATTGCTTCTGCAGAAAAAGTAAAGCTGGAAATGGCTCAATTGAAAAATGATAATGAAGCTTTATTACAAAGTGCCAGAGAAGAAAGAGCACTAATGTTGAAAGAGGCAAAAGATATTAAGGATAAAATGATTAATGATGCTAAAGATGAAGCGAAAAATCAAGCAGGAAGAATTATTGCTGATGCGACTGCTTCTATTCAACATCAAAAAATGGCCGCGTTGACAGACATCAAAAACCAAGTAGGGAAAATGGTGGTAGAGGTAAGCGAAAAGATTTTGAGAAGAGAATTGGCTGACAAAGCCAATCAAGAATCTTACATCAGTAAATTAGCTGAAGAAATCAAGTTGAATTAATCAACAAAAGTTTAAGACATGACGAATCCAAGATTAGCCGGGAGATATGCAAAAAGTTTACTTGATTTAGCGATAGAGCAAAATCAAACTGATGCTATATATGCTGATATGAAATTTCTACAATCCATTTGTAATTCCAATCCTGATTTTGTAGCAGTTTTGAAAAGTCCGGTTATTAAATCTGATAAAAAAGAAAAAATAATTGAAGCGGTTACTGAAAAAAGTGTCAGTAAAACGACTTCTTTGTTTTTAAAATTATTGATAAACAAGACAAGGGAATATGGGTTGGTAGAAATTGTAAAAGCGTTTATCGAACAATACAATAAACTAAACGATATCCATCAGGTAAAAATTACTACTGCAGTCCCCATGAGTCATGATTTACAGGAGGCGTTTTTAAATAAGATCAAAGCAACAACATCTTTAAAGAAAATCGAACTTGAAACAAAAGTAGAAAATGACCTTATTGGTGGTTTTACTTTGGAAATCGGCGATACCTTAGTAGATGCCAGTATTCTAAGAGAATTAAACGATGTGAAAAAACAATTCAAGAATAACGAATATATTCATAGTTTGAAATAGGGGATATTAAAAATTATTAAGCCTCACTTTTTAGTGGGGCTTTTTTGTGCCCATTGCCATGGTACGAACCATAAAAGCAATGTGATTTATTTCAAGGTTTTCCCTAAAAATTCATCTAATGCATTTTCTCTTAATTCCGTAGCTAATATTTTTCCTTGTGGATCTACTAACACATTGTAAGGAATGCCATCAAATCCATACATGCCAACGGAAAGACTGCTCCATCCTTTTAAATCACTGATATGCTTCCAGGTGAGATGATCGTCTTTTATGGCTTTCATCCAAGCGTCTTTATCCTCATCTAATGAAACACTTAATACGGTAAAGTTTTTATTTTTATACTTATTGTAAGCCGCCACCACATTTGGATTTTCACCTCTGCAAGGCCCACACCAGGAAGCCCAGAAATCTACTAGCACATATTGACCTTTTAATTGGTGAAGTGAGAATGGCTTTCCTTCTGTGTCATTCATGGTGAAGTCTGGAGCAAGATCACCGACAATTGGCTTCTTATTTGTTTCAGGCTTCGGCTCATTTTGTTTGTTCCAGAAGTTATGGTATTCCTGAACTGCAGTTGCCACTCCTTTATGTTTGGGAAATCTTTTAGCTAAATTCTCCACACTTTTTTTGATTACTTGCTGGTCAAAAGAATTGCTATAGCCCAATGCGAATAACGTTACGATAGGATCAGTGCTGCTGTCAATATAGCTGATCATAAATTGTTGAAAATCTTTTTCTAATTCGATCATGTTGCTTTTTGCAACTGTGGCTAATGAATCAGCCTTGCTATTTTGTAAGGAATCTATTTCGTGAGAGACGGCATTTATTTTATTGCTTTTTGAAACCAATCCTTTTATCATTTTTTTTAATGAAATATTTGCAGGCGTATTTATATCCTGGCCGTCGATACTATTGTCTTTTGCATCGGCAGTAAATTCAATGGCTGATTGGTCATTTATAAGAATATAGCTGTTTGGATCTTTCTCTAAACGCAGGCGAAAAAGCCCTTCTTCATTTGCCATTCCGGATAATGTAAACTTGCCATTTTCCATCATAGCTGTATCTAATACATCAGAAGTCTTTTCACTAAAATACATTTGCTCGAGGTAAATGTGCTGGTCTTGGATGTTTTTTATTTTTCCTTCAATGGTGAATTTATTTTCATTGTTGTTGTTACAAGAAATAATCAAGAGGAAAAAAAATGTGCTTAAAAGTAATTTAACTAGGTTCATGATGTTATTGGTTTATGAGTTTAATTTTTCATTTAGTAATTGTGTTACGAGTTGCATATCAGCTTTTCCCTTACTTCTTTTTTTTACTTCCCCGGCAAACAATCCAATGACTCCTGTTTTTCCGGCTTTGTATTCTTTGACTTTATCAGGCATTGCTAAAAAAACTTCTTCTACCCATTGGGATAAATGATCTTCGTTGTTTTCCTGAACAAGATTCAATGCTGTTGAAGCTTCCAGCGCAGTTTGATTAGAATTTGTTATTAAATACTGCAATATTTTTCCTGAAGCATTATTGAAATTGATCTGATTGTTTTCTGTAAGATTAATCAGTTCGGCAATCAAAACATGGCTTAAAGGGAAATCAATAATTGAAATGTTCTTTTCGTTGCAATAATATTTTAATGGACCGATTATCCAATTGGCAACAGCTTTATAATGTTGCGTGTATTTGATTAGTTCTTCGAAATAATGCACTTCATCTTTATCACTACAAATTAATTGTGCATCATAATCAGAGAATTGATACTGTGTAATATATCTTTCCATCAGTTGTTCAGGAAGCTCTGGTAGAGTGTTGTTGATATTATTTATTACTTCTTGTGAAATGATAAATGGAGCGAGATCCGGCTCTGGAAAATATCTGTAGTCATCTGCATCTTCTTTACTTCTTAAAGAAAAGGTTGTGTTTTTATCAGCATCATAGCTTCTTGTTTCCTGAACAATAACATCGCCATTTTCTGTAATGGAAATCAATCGATCAAATTCTAATTCAATTGCTTTTTTTACGTTCCTGATACTATTCAGATTTTTTACTTCTACACGTTTGCCTAATTTTAAATCGCCTTTTAATCTTATGGAAATATTGGCATCACATCGCATACTCCCTTCTTCCATATTACCATCGCATACGTCAAGCCATCTTAATAATTTCCTCAATTCGGTTAAAAAAATATAAGCATCCTCTGCGCTATGAATAACAGGTTCCGTTACAATTTCAACTAAAGGCACTCCGGCTCTGTTTAAATCAATGCAGGAATAATTTTCATCTATATCATGTATACTTTTTCCAGCATCTTCTTCAATATGAATTCTATTTAAAAGGATATCTTTTTCACCGTTCTTGCTTTTTATCTTAACAAAACCCCCTTTACATATTGGGGCTGTATGCTGACTGATTTGGTATCCTTTTGGAAGATCTGGATAAAAGTAATTTTTCCTGGCGAAGTAATTATATTGTTCGATTTCACAATGAAGGGCTAATCCTAATTTTACCGCAAGCTCAATTGCTTTTTTATTCATCTTGGGTAAAGTGCCAGGATGTGCCAGAGAAATTGTACTAGTATGTGTATTGGGAGAGGAGCCAAACAGAGTGCTATCACCACAGAAAAGTTTGCTTTTGGTCATCAATTGTGCATGCACTTCAAGACCAATAACCAACTCGTATTTATTTTTATCAATCACTAAACAAAAATATATTAATAAATGGTGTAGTTCGCTGGTATTTTAAAATCCTCTATAATAATTAAAAAGACAATCCAATTTATTTTGATAATAGCTTTCTTACTTCATCAATTACTTCTTTTAATTTACCCACTTCCTGTCCACCGGCAGTTGCCAAAGTCTTTTGTCCGCCACCACCTCCGTTGATTAATGGCCCCACCACTTCTTTGATTAATTTCCCCGCATCGAGATTTTTAGCAGCAATAACGGTTTCGCTAATTCCAATAGCAACAAAAACCTTTCCGCCAATATTTGTACAAAGCACTATAACGTGATCGTGAATATGGTGTTTCAAATCGAAGCATAATTTCTTTAAAGCATCCGCACTAGGGACTTCCACAATTTCTCCAATGAAACTTACATTATTAATAATTTCATCTTTTTGCATCAATTCATTTCTAATACCTACTAATTGGCGAGCTTCTAAAGATTCAATTCTTTTTGCCAATGAATTATTTTCTAACAATAAATTTTCAATAGCTTTTCCTAATTCCTTTGGATTTTTCAGTTGCTCTTTTATTGAGTTGAGTTGTTCTGATTGCTCAATAATAATAGCTTCTGCAGCTTTTCCTGAAGCGGCTTCTATACGTCTAACCCCAGCTGCTACTGCGCTTTCATGCTTGATTTTAAAATAGCCCATCTCACCGGTATGTCCTACATGTGTACCTCCGCACAACTCAATTGAATAGGTAGGATCCATAACCACAACTCTTACAACATCTCCATATTTTTCGCCAAATAAAGCCATTGCACCTAAAGCAATAGCTTCATCTTTTGACATTGATTTGATAACCACCGGAATATTTTCTCTGATTTTTTCATTCACTATTTTCTCCACATCACTCAATTCCTCATCGGTTACTTTGGCGAAATGAGAAAAATCAAAACGAAGTTGTTCTTCATTAACCATGCTGCCTTTTTGTGCCACATGTTTTCCCAGAATTTCCCTAAGAGCTGCATGCATCAAATGGGTGACACTATGGTGAATGGTAATCGATTTTCTTTTTTTTGCATCAACTTTTGCCGTTACAGTTCCGCTCAACACAGCAGGAATACTTTCCGTAAAATGAATAATCAAATCATTTTCCTTTTTGGTGTCAATGATATTGATAATAGTGTTATTAATATTTAATGTACCTGCATCGCCAACTTGACCGCCACTTTCTGCATAGAAGGGAGTCGATTCCAGCACAAGCTGAAACAATTCCTTTCCCTTTCCTGAAACTTTTCTGTAACGAAGGATTTTTGTTGATACTTCTAAGTTATCATATCCAACGAATCCAGTACTATTGCCTTCATTTACGACTTGCCAATCCTCCGTATCTAATGCAGTTGCAGCGCGACTTCTGTCTTTCTGCACTTGCATTTCTTTTTCGAAACCTTCCTCATCCACATTCAAATTATTTTCCTGTGCAATCAATCTGGTTAAATCTATAGGGAAGCCAAAGGTATCAAGGAGTTCAAAAGCATCTGTTCCTGTTATGTTGGATAAAGATTGTGTTTTTGCATTATTGATAATACTATCCATTCTCTTTAATCCTTTTTCAAGCGTCCTTAAAAAAGCTTCTTCCTCTTCTTTAATTACTTTCCCAACGAAATCCTGCTGTTGAATAAGCTCCGGAAAAACATCTTTGAATTGTGCTGCGATCACTGGCAACAATTGAAACAATAAAGGCTGTTTGTAATCGAGGTAAGAATAATAGTAACGAACTGCTCTTCTTAAAATTCTGCGAATAACGTATCCAGCGCCAGTATTGGAAGGCAATTGCCCATCTGCAATGGTAAACGATATGGCACGAATATGATCAGCGAGTACTCTGAATGCAATACTTTCTTTATCATCGAGTGCCTGGTATTTTTTTTGGGTAATTTTTTCTGTTGTAGCTATTGTTTCACTGAATACATCGGTGTCGTAATTGCTTTGTTTATTTTGTATTACGCGCACTAATCTTTCAAATCCCATTCCTGTGTCTACATGTTGAGCAGGTAATGGTTCTAGTGTGCCATCTTTTTTTCTGTTGAATTGGATGAATACATTGTTCCAGATTTCAATTACTTGTGGATGGTCATTGTTGACCAAAGTGCTTCCATCAATTTTTTTTCTTTCTTCTTCCGACCGACAATCAACATGAATTTCGGTACAAGGCCCACAAGGTCCGGTATCACCCATTTCCCAGAAATTATCTTTTTTATTGCCTAATAAAATTCTGTCAGGGGCAACCCATTTTTTCCATTCGGTTGCAGCTTCGTCATCTGTAGGTAATTTTTCTTTTGCATCACCTTCAAAAACGGTTACGTAGAGTCTATCTTTATCTAATTTAAAAACTTCAGTAAGCAATTCCCAGCTCCATTCGATAGCTTCTCTTTTGAAATAATCGCCAAAGCTCCAGTTGCCGAGCATTTCAAACATCGTATGGTGATAAGTATCTACGCCTACTTCTTCAAGGTCATTGTGCTTGCCGCTTACCCGAAGACATTTTTGAGTATCCGCGATACGCGGGGATGGGGCCAATTTGTTTCCTAAAAAATAATCTTTAAACTGATTCATTCCCGCATTAGTAAAAAGCAAAGTGGGGTCATTTTTCACCACAATAGGCGCAGAAGAAACAATAGTATGTTGTTTGGATTGAAAAAAATCAAGGAAATGTTTTCTTATCTCAGATGCCGTCATGATAGCTCAGTTGTTTGAATGCGTTGTTAATTGGCAATTATCGGGTTATATTTGTAACCCAATAGATAAATCGTTGCCCAGGATTACTGGTCTGCAATTTAATGATTAACGTTGATTTTTTGAGCCCTTGATTAAGGCTTTTGAACAGAATGAAAAAAATAAAATATTTCTACAATACACATACACTTCGTTACGAAAAGCTCGTGACGCCTTTTCGTGTTAAATTATTACGTTTTTTCGGTATTTTTTCAAGTCTCCTTGTAGCTTCATCAATTGTCATTTATTTGTATATCCGATTTTTCCCAAAACCAACTGAAATAGAGTCAAGAAGGAAAATTGAGGTATTGAAAGATAATTACAATCAATTGAGTGATAAAATCAGTGAATTACAGAGCCAAATGGCAACATTGGAAAAAAGGGACAATGAAGTTTACCGTTCTATTTTTGAAGCCAATCCAATTCCGGATAGTGCCCGTGCTAAATTGATTGAGAAGAAGAAGGAAGTTGAAAAAATGAAGGAAATGGATGGAGATGAGATTGGAAATGAGATTGCTCAACAGTTGAATAATATTGGTGCCAGAATGATTTTTCAATTCAAGAGTTATGATAATATTGCGCATTTGATTAAAAATCAAGATGTAAAACTAGCCAGTATTCCTGCGATACAGCCCGTTAGTAATAAGCAACTCGACCATATTGCTAGTGGATTTGGAATGAGAATTGATCCGGTTTATGGTACGCCAAAATTTCACAAAGGCCTTGACTTTACTGCTCGTCAGGGCACACCTATTTATGCCACTGGAAACGGAGTAGTCAAAACAGCCGGGAATTCATCTAATGGATTTGGCAATCATGTGGTGATTAATCATGGGTATGGATACCAATCTTTGTATGGCCATATGGTTAGAATAAAGGTTAGACAAGGGCAACGGGTTAAAAGAGGCCAGATAATAGGATGGGTTGGTAGCACGGGTAAAAGCACCGGTCCTCATTGTCATTATGAAGTGCATATTAATAACCAGGAAGTGGACCCAGTTTACTTTTTTTATAATGATTTAAATGCTGAACAATACGACCGCCTATTAAAGCTTGCTGCTAATGGAAGTGCAAAAAGTTTTGATTAACTTTATTTAAGTTGTTTTAATTTTAATTCTCAATATTATACGAAACAAAATGGCACTACAACAATCCGCTTTTAATTTTGATTTTTCTGAAGAACCATCAAAACCTGTCGCCAAAAAATTAGTTCCCCCACCAATTGCAACTATTCAACAGGAGCCCATCGAAGTAGATGTCAGGCCAAAGTTTGAAAGAAAGCCATTGGATCTAAATAAAAAATCTACCAGAGGCAGAATGAAGCTTAGCGATATGGCTGCCGGCCTTAATTTGATTGATATTCCTGAAGACGAAATTTTGTTTTCCAAACGTTATTACAGTATTGGAGCCGTTTCTGAAATGTTTAAGGTTAATCATTCTTTAATTCGTTTTTGGGAAAATGAGTTCGATATTTTGAAACCCAAAAAAAATGGAAAGGGGGATCGTCTTTTCAGACCTGAGGATATAAAAAATCTGAAACTGATTTATAGTTTGTTACGGGAAAGAAAGTTTACAATTGACGGCGCGAAAGATTTTTTAAAGAAAAACAAGCATGCAGATAAAAAGCATGAAATGATTGAGTCTTTGAAAAATTTAAAATCTTTTTTGCAGGAGTTAAAAACAGGCTTGTAAAAATATGAAAAAATCGATTGTTATCTTTTTCTGTGTACTATCATCCTTTACCGCTACTTCTCAAATCACCTATATGGTTTCTACTGATCCTAAAAATCCTCAGGCACTAATCTTTCAGGGATTAGTGGAGAAAATTGCACTTCAACAAGAAAAATCATTTGACTGGTTTTCTCAAAATCAAAAAGGGTACACACCTGACAGCAATTTTGTTAATGCACTAAGATTAAATAAAAGTAAAGTGTCCTTTTTGATATTTGGCGGCACTTGGTGCGATGATACCCAATTTATTCTTCCTAAATTTTACAAAGCACAAGATTTGGCAGATTTTTCAGATACTTCCATTGTTTTCTTTGGAGTAGACAGAGATAAAAAATCAATTGGAAATTTATCGCAGTTGTTTAATATTAAAAATGTTCCCACCATAATTGTAATGAAAGAAGGCAAAGAAGTGGGCCGGGTAGTTGAGTATGGCAAAACGGGCAAATGGGATGCAGAGCTTTTCGATCTTGTTAAATAATTTTACTGTTTATACTTGGATTTCCATTTCCACTATCGCTGTTAACAATAGTAATATCATGTCCTGCGGTTGCCATTTTTAATCTGTCTGTTTCAATAAGCGTTTTAATGTAAATATTAAATTCTTGTTTGAGCGTTAAAAAAGTTTCCATGGAAAAAGGCTTTGTAAAATATTCAACGGTTATCGTCAAGTTTGTTTTGTTAAAATCAGTAATAAAAACAGTGTAATTATTTATCTCAGGCTGTTTCTTTTCCAGAAAGGATTTAATATTTGCAACAAAATTTTCTATTTGAATAGTGCTATTGGTGTTGTCTAATTCGATTTTCATTTCGCCTCTTCTTGCAGTTCTCAAATTCCAATTATCAACAACGCCATCAACCATTTGCTTATTTGGAACCGTAATTAATGTTTGCTCAATCGTTCTTATTCTTGTACTTCTCAAACCAATATGCTCAATGGTTCCTAAAACTGAATTTACTTTTACCATATCGCCTGTAAAAAATGGCTTATCAAAGAAGATGATGAAAGATGCGATCAGGTTTTCTATACTTTCTTTTGCAGCCAATGCTAATGCAGCACCAATGATACTAAGACCAGTCAATATAGAGCCAATATTTATATTGAATCCTGCTTTCAAAATCAGCAATATGCCGATGATATAAACAATCACTTTGAAAAAATCTCTAAAAAAAACAATAATCTGGTCGTCTCTTTTATCAATGGTTAGTTTTGCATTTATTTCAAGTACTAATGCTATAAAATCAATAAAACTCAAAACAACCCAGATGAGAAATATAATAACCGAGCATATTCCAATCTTATGTATTACAGTTTCAAAAGTAAAATTGTAAATCGAAAACTGCCATGCAGAAGGGAAGAAAAGATTATCTAAAACCAATACGGATGTCAATACTGTTAAAAACCAGCCAAGAGGTTTGATGATAAGACCAGTGAATTCCTTTTTTTCAACTGACTTCCATTTGTTTTGAATGGGTATATAAAGTAGTGAAGCGATAGATCGCGAGAGCCATCTTCTGCAGATAGATACAACCAGAATTGTCCCAAAAACCCACAGCAAACTTCTAATGCTGTTGTCTAAAATAATTTCGTCCAAAAAATTCATAAGCAAACTTTAAATAAGTGCATTAATTAATTTGGTAAATATAAATGCCTTCTTTTTTCAGCACATACAATTTCTTATTAACTGCTTTAATGCATGAATAGGTATTCATTAAATCGGGCATTTTGTATTCTTGTAGATTAAGCGAATTTAATTCATAAGAAAAAAGTGACTGTTCAACAAAACCATAAATACAATTTCGTTCAATGGAAGGATTTTTCCAATGCAAAAATGGAAGCTTGTTTTTCATGGAGCCATAATAATCAAAAATGAAAAAACCTTTATTTTCATCATAAATATAGAGTTGATTGTTGTGTTCAAGAATGGCAGATGGGGAAGGGAATTCATCTGTAATCATTCTCAAATCTGCACTTTCGCTTATTGGTGTTCCTTTGTCGTCAATCTTTTTTAATTTATAATCGCGTTCATCAAAAACCCAGATGTTATTGTCATAAGATGTGGCAACTGCATTAACATTGAAAATGTTCTTACTTCTTAAGTTGATACTGTTTCTGAAAGTGAGTAATTGATCAAGTGTAACAAGACTAGTATATTTTTTAAAATAAAGCAAAATTTTAAAGGGATTGCTTACATCAATATAAGACAGTGCTCCAAATTTCTTGATATCATTATATACCGCGACGGAATCTCCATTAGACGCCATTTTTTTCAGCTGATTATTTGATGTAATGATATACAGATTGTTGAAAAGATCCACATTTAAATAGGTGAAATCTCCTGAGATAAATTTTATTAAATTAAATGTCGTGGTATCTTTTTTTTCTTGATGTCCTAAGCGCTTTGGTTGTGCAGCTATAGTTGTAATAAACAAAAAGAAATACAGAACAGTATAGTAGAAGTTTTTTTTCACTTATTGTTTATTGTGATATTTTAATTCGAGTGTGTCTCCATTAAATACAGCGTAACTATCAAAGCTGATCCAGTCGCCAAGATTAACATAGGTACTCTGGTTGTTCAATTTAATATGGAGAGGTAGATGTCGGTGACCAAAAATAAAGAAATCATAGGATGCATGGAGCAGAACTTCTTTACAATAAGATACCAGCCATTCTTTCTCTTCGCCTTCAAAAATTTCGTTATTTTTTCCGGTTTGCGCCCTACTTTTTTTACTAAAATAATTTGCAATTCCGATGCCAATCGATGGAGGCAAGATGCCAAATAGTGTTTGAGCTATTTTATTTCTGAATATTTTTTTTATCATTTTATAACCATGATCACCTGGCCCAAGACCATCACCATGTCCGATTAAAAATTTCTTCTCATTAAATGTAAATCGAGTGGGTTCGAAATAAACGGAGATGTTTAACTCTTTTTGAAAATAATTTTTCATCCACATATCATGATTGCCCACAAAAAAATGAATCGGGATGCCGCTGTCTGTAATTTCTGCTAATTTCCCTAAAATTCTTACATATCCCTTTGGTACAACTGTTTTGTATTCAAACCAAAAATCAAATAAATCACCTAAGATAAAAATTTGTTCTGCATCTTTTTTTATTTCATCGAGAAAGGCAATTATTTTTTTTTCGCGCAAAAGACTTTTTGCTGCATCTGGCGCACCAAGATGAAAGTCTGATAAAAAATATATTTTTTTAGCTGTGTTCATTTATAAATAGGATCTCGTTATAAAATACGCATCAATCAAATCAGCCATCTACTAAAAAACAAAATACTTCTTTTGGTCCATGTACACCTGTAACAAGTGTTTTTTCTATATCTGCGGTCCTGCTTGGGCCACTTGCAAACGTAATTAAAGATGGAAAGTTATGATTGTATTTCTGTTTTAAAAAGGTCAGCGAATCTTTCAAATCATAAACCAATTGAGAGGTTGAGGCGATGCAGATATGAATAGGCGCATATACACTAGTCGTTCTGCCACTTTCCTGAGCGGTGCTCATCACAATAGTGCCTGTTCTTGCAACAAGATATTCGCATCCGGTTATGGAAACGTCGCAAGTGGACAAGTCAGGATAAGTTTGATGATGTATCATTTGCAATAGTGAAACATACTTTTTTTCCTTGCAATAAATATTTTTCCAGGATCTTAAATGAATCAATTCAGTAAGCTGCTTAGCAAGATCAAATTCGTTATGGCAGAAACTGAAATTCCCTTGAAGTTTACTAAATGTTTCCGCAAATAGTATGGCATCATCTTCTTTTTGATTTTTGAATACATCTGCAGATCCTTCGCTTTGAGAAAAAGGCAAAGGCACCGGATTACTCAGTGCCTGCCTAATTTTCCTTAAAATATTTTCTTTTGCAAGACTAGTTGCCATTGAATTATTATTTAACCAACTTCTTCATTATTTGTTGCTGAATCTGTTGGAATATCTTGTGACAGGATTGTTGTTTCATCAGAGATGACAGCATCCACAACATCCACAACATCAAGAATTTTCTTTTCTTCAAATGGACGTTTTCCAATTAATGCTTCTACATCACTTTTGAATAAAACTTCTTTTACCAATAGTTCTTTAGCCAACTTTTCAACGTCTTCTCTCTTTTCAGTGAGTAATTCTTTTGTTTTGATGTAAGCTTCATCAATGAGCTTGCGAACTTCCTGGTCTATAATTTTTCCTGTTTCTTCACTATATGGCTTGGTGAAATAATTTTCCTGAGCTGGGTCATAGAAGCTTATATTTCCAACTTTATCATTCATGCCATAAACAGTAACCATGCTGTAAGCGATCTTAGTAATTTGTTGTAAATCATTACTGGCACCTGTGCTGATTTTTCCGAAGAAAATATCTTCACTTGCTCTGCCGCCCAAGGTCATACAAATCTGATCAATAAGCTGGTCTGTGTTGTATAAGTATTGTTCTTTTGGCGTGTATTGGGCGTAACCAAGAGCAGCTGTTCCTCTTGGCACAATCGTTACTTTAAGTAACGGATACGCATGCTCTAAGTACCATCCACAAATAGCATGACCTGCTTCGTGATAGGCAATGATTTCTTTTTCCTCGGGGGAAATGATTTTATTCTTCTTTTCCAAACCACCAATAACTCTGTCAATAGCATCCTGGAAATCACTCATGTCTACCGATTCTTTATTTTTTCTAGCGGCGATTAAAGCAGCTTCATTGCAAACGTTAGCAATATCAGCGCCTGCAAATCCAGGTGTTTGCTCGGCCATTTTATGAATATCTAAAGTCTGTGAAGTTTTGATTGGTTTAAGATGCACTTTGAAAATGGCCTCTCTTCCTACTAAATCCGGACGATCAATCCCAATTTGTCTGTCGAAGCGACCTGGTCTTAAAAGGGCGCTGTCTAACACATCTGGACGGTTTGTTGCGGCCAAAATAATGATCCCCAAATCTGTACCAAAACCATCCATTTCTACGAGCAATTGATTTAAGGTGTTTTCTCTTTCGTCATTACTCATCATCATATTCTTACCTCTTGCACGACCAATCGCATCAATTTCATCGATAAAAATAATACAAGGAGCTTTTTCTCTTGCTTGTTTGAATAAATCTCTAACACGACTTGCCCCAACGCCTACAAACATTTCAACGAAATCACTTCCGCTCAAACTGAAGAAAGGGACCTGAGCTTCTCCAGCAACTGCTTTTGCTAATAGGGTTTTACCGGTACCGGGAGGTCCTACTAATAAAGCACCTTTTGGAATTTTTCCACCTAGTGCTGTATATTTTTTAGGATTTTTTAAGAAATCCACAATTTCCATTACTTCCACTTTTGCTTCATCTAATCCTGCAACATCTCCAAAGTTGATATTTACTTTTGTTCCTTTTTCAAATAAGGTAGCTTTTGATTTGCCAATATTAAAAATGCCGCCACCACCGCCACCACCGCCTGGTCCAACTTTGCGCATCATCATTAAAAATAAAAAACCAATCAACAAAATAGGTAACAGCGTACTGATTACCTGGCTGAAAAGTTCACCTTCGTCTTCTGGTTTATCAGGCACTTGTTTTACAGTTGGATTTTCTTCGTAAAATTTTCCAATTTGATCTGAAAACGTTTTGTCATCGATGACGCTGAAATATACTTGCGGCGCATTCATTTTCTTAGCAGCATCATATTTTTTAGGTACCTGTTTGTCATTTAATAACAAGCCGTAAGCTTCTGACTTGTTGTTCAGACTGTCTTTATTAATAAAAACGCGTACAATCTTTTTATTGCGAATGGTTTTTATTTCTTCCACATCGCCTTGCTTGAGCATCGCGTAGAATTTCTGCTGGTCAGTTTCTACACCGGCAGTACTCACGCCTCTGAATAAATTATAAGAAATAATGAAAAGGAAAACGACACCGTAAATCCAATAAATATTAAACTTATTTTTTTTCTTTTGTGGGTTATCTCCAGAAGGAGCGTTACTGTTTTTGTTGTTATCAGGTTGATTCATAAATCGGTTTACTGTTAATAAATTTAAATAGGGTAGTTATCAGTCAAGATGTTCCATTCCTGGGGCATCACTCCATAATTCTTCCAGTTGATAAAATTTTCTTGGCTCAGGGAGCATAATATGTACTACAATGTTGACAAAGTCAATTAATATCCATTGTTCTGCTTGACGGCCTTCATGTTTAAAAGGAGCTTCACCACATTCATTTCTTACTTCTTCTTCAATATTGTCAGCAATTGCCCTTAACTGGTTATTGTTATTGGCCTGGCAAATGATAAAAAAATCAGCGACGGCTTCAGGAATTTTACGAAGATCAAGACTAACAATATGCTCTCCTTTTTTATCCTGTATTCCTTTAATAATTGATTTGAAAAGTTTACTGCTTCTAGTTAATCGAGTCGGGCTCTTTTCTCTAGTTTTTAATACGTTCAGATTGCTCAAAAGTGTTATATTTAATTTATAAGTGGTCAAATATTGCTAAACTATAATAATAGTTAACAAAGTATCTCAAAAGTACTATTTCTTTGTGATTCAAAGATTATGCATCCAAACTTACTTTTCAATAATATTGGTCAGACAGAAAGTACCAACAACTATGCCATGGAGCAAATTCATGCAGGATTGGCGAAGCATGGAATGGCTTGGTTTTCCGACAATCAAACTATGGGAAAAGGGCAACGTGGTAAATCCTGGGAAAGCCAGCCCGGGATGAATATTGCATTGAGCGTGGTTTTCGAGCCTGTTATACCGTTGTTTCAACACCCTTTCCTCTTCAATATGTTCATTTCTTTGACTTGCAGACAATTTTTGCAAGAGCTCATAAAGGAAAAAGTGGACATAAAATGGCCAAATGATTTATTTATTCGCGACAGAAAGGCAGTAGGATTATTGATTGAAAACAAATACAGGGGCAATACTTGGAATTGGTCAATTGTTGGGATTGGGATAAATGTGAATCAAACTTCATTTGCTGAATCCTTAAAAAATGCCATTTCTCTCAGACAAATATCAGGGGAAACGTATCATCCAGAATTTTTGGCGACAAAGCTTCATGACTATTTATTGTCTGAAATGAATAACATTGCAGAAAAAGGTACCGAGAAAATCTTATTTGACTATAACCAGCATTTGTATAAAATCGGAGAAAAAGTAACGCTCAAAAAAGATGATTCGACTTTTGATGCAACAATTAAAGGCGTTAATGAGCGGGGGCAATTAATAACAAGAGATATTGTTGAGCGGGTATTTCAGTTTGGGGAAGTGGAGTGGGTGAAAGCGGTTGAATGAAGCGTGAAATGTTGTTGAAATGTTTTTGAATTTTGTTTAATCAACCAATCAACCAATCAACCAATCAACCAATGAACCAATCAACCAATCACCATGCAGCGAGAATTTCCTGAGCATGTTCCTTAGCTTTTGGTTTGGCAATTATTTTTTTAATCATACCATCGCCGTCTATTAAAAAAGTGGTTCTGATTAATCCCATATACTTTTTGCCGTACAGCTGCTTTTCTCCCCAAACGCCATATTTATCAATAATCTTGAGTTCAGGATCCGCAAGTAAAATGAAAGGTAAATCGTGTTTAGTTTCGAATTTTTTATGTTTTGCCACTTCATCAGGGCTTACACCAATAACCGTAATTCCTTTGTTTTTCAACAATCCAAAATTATCTCTCAGATTACATGCTTGAACAGTGCAGGTTGGCGTGTCGTCTTTAGGATAAAAGTACAGGACAATATTTTTTCCTTTAAAATCAGCTAATGAAATCATATCACCATTCTGATCTTTCGCTTTGAAAGCAGGCGCTTTTTTTCCTTCTGTAAGTGTTGCCATGTTTAAAAAATTATCTGGTGAAATGGTATTGCTTTGTTGTTGTATTTCCAACGAGGTCTTTAACAATAATCTTTAAAATATGTTCGCCGGGGGAACAATATTTGTCAATGTTATAAATAAAACTAAGCTCTTTATCATTAGTGAATAATATCCATTGGTCATCTATATATCCATTGAATGACCCTATTGGCTTGCAATTGTCAATAGCACTAAATACAATTTTATTCATTCCTGAAATATTCATTCCATCTCTGAATCCAAAGAGTGGCGTTACTACAGGCGGAGATATATCAAGGAGTAATTGGTAAGTGCCGAAGTCTCTGAAGTAGGCTTTATACCAACCTTTTTCAAAACTTGCTTTTTGGAATCTCTCTTTGTTGTAAGTGTTTTGTTTCATTACAATTTTACCTGTATCGCTTATATTAAAATTCCCTTTTATTTTAATGGGAAAGTAACACTGCGCTGGCGTGTATAGATTTTGTAGCTGAAAAACCTTTTGTCCGTTTGAACTATTTTTTTCGCTGTATTTAAAATGAAAGGCATCATAGATTGCATTTTCTGGCAAGTAAAATGACAGCGATTCGTTCTCAAAAATATTGATGGTATTGGGCTCAAATAATTTTTCAGCAGAACTATTTTTTACTGGAGTTGTTTCTGTCTTTTGTATATCGAATTGTAAAACAGCACTGTTTTCCTGAGCATCTTCAACAATTATTTTTATATCGTGATTATCATTGTCATCTAATGGAATCATTCCATTTTCTTTGGGAGCCGTTTTATATATACCATTTACATATCCGGGAAGCTTTGATAAATGCTGTAAAAATGGACCGCCGTTAATCTTGGTTTTAAAATCAATATGCGCATTGAGATAACGTGTGTCGTCATAGCTGATACTATCCATTTCAAAACCTGCAATTTCTTTTCCATCTTTAAATAACTCCGCTTTATAAATGCCATTTTGGTTGGTAGAACCTGAATAGCGATCGTATGCTGTAATGGCAAAACTAATCTTGTCTGAATTTACTTTTATGATTCCTCCAGCTGGCTGAAACTTTCCATTCACTTTTTTTAATGGGTAAATTTTTGGCGTTTGTTCATAGGTACTGATGCTTCTATCATAAACGGCTAAACGAATAATGTCCGGAGCAATATTGTCTTCAATAGGAAATCCAAACAATAAAGGATTAAGCACTTTTTCTGATTTCGTATCCCT
The DNA here is from genome assembly GCA_903831575.1 of uncultured Bacteroidota bacterium. Classification (GTDB taxonomy): domain Bacteria; phylum Bacteroidota; class Bacteroidia; order Chitinophagales; family Chitinophagaceae; genus Ferruginibacter. Next base: position 152,081 of record CAIKYB010000026.1, read on the forward strand.
GATTTCAAAATGCAAATGCGGTCCTTGAGAGCCACCTGTATTTCCGCTCAGCGCAATCAGTTCGCCTTTTTTTATTTTGAAAAGATTTGCAGGTAATTCCTGATCAATTTTCCATTGTTGGTTATGGTATTGTTGTTCGATTAAATAGGTTTCTAATGCCGGATAAAAAACATTCAGATGTGCATATAAAGTTGTCAATCCATTCGGATGGTTGATATAAATAGCTCTGCCAAAACCAGTAGGATCAACGTGTATTTTGGCAATATAGCCATCGGCAGCAGCAAAAACTTTAAGATTCACCTTGCCTTCTGTTCGGCAATCTAATCCCATGTGGTAATGATTGGGCCTCAATTCGCCAAAGTTGGCTACAAGTCCGGGCGTTGCATCAACAGGCCATTGAAAATAATGCTGAGGATAATTTTTGGTTGGGAATAGTTGAGCTATACAAAATGAAGGAAGGAAACAAAATACATTCAAATACCAGAAAATATTTTTCTTCATTCTAATCACTTTTTAATTTTTTCAAAGATACAATTGATGTGATGATTTCACTAAATAAACTTCAGTTCAGCATGCCATTCTCTTTTATATTTTAGTGTATGCATCAATATCAAATTCCCGTTTGGAAAGAAGCTCCTTTTATCAGAATTATCTTGCCGCTTATGGCTGGCATTTTCTTTCAATGGAATATGCCTCTTGGAAAGCAATCCATTTTTTATTTGCTGATTTTCTTTTCCGCAAGCTTTTTCCTTTTTTATTATTTATCCTTATCAGTAAGATTTAGGTTTCGATTTTTTCAAACGGGATTAATTCTTGCTTTGATTTTTTTAATGGGCATGCTGATTACCTGGAATTGTGATCTAAGAAATCATAACAATTGGTATGGAAATAATGTTGTATTAAAAGATAAACTTGTCGTACTAATCAATGAGCCTTTAATAGAAAAGGAAAATTCATTCAAGACTATTGCTCTTGTAAAACAGGTGGTAACAAATAAGGAAGTTAAGTCTGTAAAAGGTAGGATGTTGTTGTATTTCAAAAAAGAAAGTGGTGTCGTTAATTTGCATTATGGCGATTTGATTTTAATCAACAAGCCTTTTCAAACTATCAATAAATCTGGAAACCCCGGAGAATTTGACAACCAGCGTTATCAGTCATTTCTGCAGATCTATCACCAAATATATCTTTCCGCTGCTGATTATGTAAAACTTCCCTTGCAAGAGTATAGCCGCATTGATCAGTTTATTTTTTCTTTAAAAGACTATACCATTCATGTGTTACAAAAGTATTTTAAAGAAGTTAAAACATTGGGAATTGCGGAGGCATTACTCATCGGTTATAAATATGATTTGGATAAGGATTTGGTTCAGGCATATAGCAACACTGGCGTTGTTCATATTATTGCTATTTCTGGCTTACATCTTGGATTAATTTATATGGTGTTGTTGTGGTTGTTTAATTGTATTCCGGTTGTTAATAAATCAAACATACTCAAATCTATTTCAGTTGTTTCATGCCTTTGGATTTTTTCTTTACTTACCGGGGCATCAGCATCTGTATTGAGAAGTGCGGTGATGTTTACTTGTATTATTATTGGTAAAGTTTTTCAAAAGACATCTTCTATTTACAATTCGCTGGCTGCATCTGCGTTTATTCTTTTGTGTTACAATCCATACTTTTTATGGGATGTTGGATTTCAGTTGAGTTATCTCGCTATCATTGGAATTATCTGGCTGCAAAAACCGATTCTTCATCTATTGCTGGTGAAGTCCTTTCTTCCCCAAAAAATATGGGAGATGACCGCGATTACAATTGCAGCTCAAATTGTTACATTTCCTATTTGTTTATTTTATTTCCACCAGTTCCCCAATTTGTTTCTCTTGACAAATTTAATGGCAGTGCCATTGTCAACGATAATACTATTTGCTGAAATTGGATTAGTTTGTTTTTCATGGTTTTCCTTTCTGGGAAAATATCTTGCCATCATTACGGAACAGCTGATTTTATTATTGAATGGGGTCATTGAATTTTTGAATAAAATACCCTTTTCTGTTACGAAAAATATATATTCAGATGAATATTCTACCATTTTCCTATACGGCATTGTGATTTTTTTCATTTATGGGTTGATGTTAAAAAATAAAACACATTTAAAAGCAGCGTTCTTTTTTGTAACTATTTTTTCTGCTGTTCAATCTGCCGCCAATTATAAAATTCAACATCAAAAGAAATTAGTAGTTTATCAGTTTCCTCATAAACAGTCAATCGACTTCATTTTCCAAAATCAATTTTATTTTTTTGGCGATAGTAATCTTAACATGAAATCCAAGCGTCAAATTTATTATTTAAAAGATAAAAAGGATTTCTTAAGTGGCTTGCAAATTGAAACGAACAAGGCTGTTTTCTATGATAAAAAAATTATGATACTAAGTGCAAATGAACAGTATGCTGCAGGATCTGAGAAGTTACAGCTGGACTTTCTAATCCTATCTAAAAATGCACATGTAAGTATTGCAAGGATTTTACAATTTGCGCAACCTACATTAATTGTAATGGACGCTTCTAATAGTTTTTGGAAAATCTCAAAATGGAAAAAAGAATGCGATAGCCTGCACCAGCAATATTATTCCATACCAGAGCGCGGTGCTTTTGTATGCACCATTCCTTGATTTTTAAAGAGATGCTATAAATTGGGTATACAGTTCTTGCCATCCAAGGAATTCCACCTCACCCCCCAAAAAATTATTATGAAAAATTGGAATTAGAAGCCCGTTCACTTTTTCACATTGTTTTTTATAGTGCATCAATTCTTTTAGAGTCTCTTCTGTATTTTGTTTTTGTTCATAATAACTATTGGCATCCATGAAACAAAATGGAAACAATCTTAGTGTGGTTGTTTTTTCAATTGACAAGTCGTACCAAAAAAAACTACTCGCTACGGAAGCTCTGAAACCATTGATGCTGCCATACCCCATACTAAATTCGTTTTGAATGCCTGAAGCTAATAATTGTTGAAAAGTTTCAGGTAAATTAAAATTGATATAATGTTGCCGAGAATTTACAATAGGGTTACCTACTATTTTTTCTAGTTTTTTCTTCTCTTTTATAAGTATTGAATTGTGTCTGTTGCTTAACCACGAAGGATGCAACCCAATGGAATGTATTTTCGCATGCTCACGAATCAATCTTTTCATTGGTTTTTTATTCGGAGAAATATTTTTATCATACTTGCTCCATCTTTTCGCCACTAAGAAAAAATACAATTGAGTTAACTCTTTTCTTTCAACTGAAATGTTCAAAAACTCATAACTATCATAAGGGTCTTTTTTAAACCCCAATAAAACAAGTAGTCTTTGGAAACTTGGTTTTGCAATAAAGCCGCCGATGTTTCTCATGATTCCTTTATGTCGATAAGACCAAGCCATATCAATATCATAAGTCAACATGGTTTTAAATTCAGGCCTGTAAAACTTTATATCAGGAAATGTGCCTTGCAAACTTTCAGCAAGCCATTGCATCCAAATATTCACAACTGGCTTGTCCAAAAAATTGTTCTTGAACGCTACTGAATTCTCATGTGCGTATCTTCCATAGACATCTTTCTGGTGTGGTAAATATTCTTCGTACCTGCTTATCAAATAAAATGTAGCAGCAAAAACATCAAAACCAACATCATCAGTTGATTTAAAAAAAGCAGTAGTGTCCTTTACCAAAAAACAATTTATTTCCTGTTCTTTTATTCCTTTCTCCGCCAACAATCCATGAGGGATAATTTGAAATGAAGGGGATTCTATTTTTGTTGCAGAATAATTGATAATGAAATGATCTGTATTGCTACAATCTTCTTTTTTGTTGGTAATAATATATTCTACTCCCAACTGCTCTTTCAAAATAAAATGGCAGATGTAGCTTAATCTTGCTGATATGTCTTCTGTATAAAGGAGTATCATTTTGGTATAAAAAAAGCCGGATTTCCCGACTATCTTTCTTGAATTCTAAAATACAACTTTATTTTTTATTACGCTCTTTCCAAAGCTGGTTAAATGTCTTTTCACTAAAATTAAGATGGCCTCTGCTGTTTACCCAGGGAGTAAATAATTTATTGACAAGCTTATTTTTCCATTTTCCATTCCCCATATTCATCAACCTGCGATGTAAACTGGCGATTTTCCAAGCTTTCCAGGCAACACGTTCTGAAAGATCAACATGCCCTTCTTCAACCGCCTCGCTTCTATTGTCTAAAAGTAATTCATGTAAGTTTATTTTTACCGCACATACTTCAGTACAATTGCCACATAAAGACGATGCATTGCTCAAATGTTTAAACTCCTTCATCCCTTGTAAATGCGGCGTAATAATACTTCCAATTGGCCCGCTATATGTAGCTCCGTAAGAATGTCCGCCGATATTTTTATAAACCGGGCAGGCATTTAAACAAGCACCACATCTTATACAGTATAAACTTTCTCTTTGCTTAGGATTTTTTAAAATTTCTGTGCGGTTATTATCCAACAGAATAACAAACATTTCAGTTGGTCCGTCTGTTTCATTGGTTTGACGCGGTCCTGTTACAATGGTATTATATACAGTCAATTGTTGTCCGGTTCCGAATGTACTCAGCAAGGGCCAAAAAAGTGCTAGATCATTTATAGAAGGAATTACTTTTTCTATACCAACAATTACAATATGTGTTTTAGGAAAGGCACAGCTTAATCTCGCATTCCCTTCGTTTTCTGTAATGGCAATTCCACCAATATCACTGATGATAAAATTTGCGCCTGTTACACCTACTTCAGCTTCAACATATTTTTTTCGCAAAATATTTCTTGCGACTAAAGTTAATTCTTCTGGAGTAAGATTTGGTGGAGTTCCCAATTTTTCAGCGAAGAGCTTTGCAACATCTTCCTTGCTTTTGTGCATTGCAGGTGTAACGATATGGTAGGGCGCTTCTCCATCTAATTGCTGAATGTATTCGCCCAAATCAGTTTCTATGCTTTCGATATTATTGTCTTCAAGTGCTTGATTCAAATGAATTTCTTCAGTAACCATGCTCTTGCTTTTTACAAGCGTCTTGCAATTACGTTCCTTGCAAATAGTAAGAATTTCTTCAATTGCCTGAGCACTATCTTCAGCCCAGATTACTTTTCCTCCTCTCTTGCTGAATTGTAATTCAAATTCTTCAAGTTGTTGGTCAAGCGTTTCAATAGCTTTCCACTTTATGTTTTTTGCTTTTTCTCTGGCGAGATGTAAGTTTTCGAATTGTAGTTTTCCTTGGGGGACGGCAGCATTGTATTTGCCAATATTAAAATTGATTTTTCTTCTGTGCTCCAGATCACTAGCTTTTACAGCACTTTTTACAATAAATGATTCAGATGAACTTGACATAAAATAAGATGAGCGAAGTTACATTTTGCTGAGTAATTAAGTCTTATTTATTTCAAAATGAATTTAGCACTAATACTCGCTTCTACTTTTATTTTTTCAAATTGAATATTGCTTTCTTGATTGTCGACTGCTTTATCCATCATGACCATCATGCCTCTTGCTGCATAAGGAACGGCATAATTCGCTTCATTATCTGTTATAAATATTGCGTTGCCAATAGATTGGTTAATTGGTCTTGTAAGTGCAAGCGCTTTTTGTCTGGCATTCTCAATTGCTTTTGAACGGCAAGCATTTTTTATATTTTCCAAATCGGAATGGTTGACTCTGTCAATAGATGTATTTGAAATCCCTAATTCTTCAAGTTTAATGAATACCTTATTTAGTGTATTGGCATCTTTAACTTTTAGGATGTATTCTTTTGTTTTGATCACGTCTTTTTGTTTGAGTAAATGAAATTTATAATTACTCATCATGTCGCTATTGGTTAAATCTTTATCTGTGTTAATGTTCATGCTTTTTAATGCAGGAATCATTTTGTTTTCTTGTTCTTCAACAGACACCCTGTCTTTCGTGTCTTTTTCAGAGATAATAATTTTTATGAAAATTTCATTTGGTGTTACCAAGCTGTCGGCACTTCCATTCACTTCAATATAAGGCTGGTCGATGAAAGTTTTTGTTTGAGTATATCCAATGGATATTGAAAATAAAAAGGCGATTGCTGTAAAAGATAATCTCTTCATATAATATCAATTATATTTTTTTAAAAAGGAATCGTAAATATAGCTGCTTTGATGTAAATGGTCTGTTAATAAACCCGAAAAAATTAACTATTATTTCAGCACGCCCAATTCCTTTCCAATTTTTGAGAATGCTGCAATGGCTTTATCTAAATGATATTTTTCATGAGCTGCACTTAATTGTACTCGAATTCTTGCCTGACCTTTCGCCACTACGGGAAAGAAAAATCCAACTACATAAATACCTTCCTCTAAAAGTTTTGCTGCAAATTTTTGTGTCAACACCGCATCGTAAAGCATGATGGGTACAATCGGATGATCTCCCGGTTTGATATCAAACCCTGCTTCCGTCATTTTTGTTCTGAAGTATTTGGTATTGAATTCAAGTTTATCTCTGAGGTCTGTCGTTTCGCTGAGCATATTCAACACTGCAATTGAAGCGCCAACAATGCTGGGTGCTAAAGTATTACTAAACAAATAAGGCCGGCTTCTTTGTCTCAACATTTCAATGATTTCTTTTTTGCCAGATGTAAATCCTCCACTTGCCCCACCTAATGCTTTGCCTAATGTTCCTGTTATGATATCAATTCTTCCCATTACTCCTTTGTATTCATGTGTGCCGCGACCCGTTTTTCCAAGGAAGCCCGAAGAATGGCATTCGTCAATCATTACAATAGCATCGTATTGATCTGCGAGATCACATATTTTATCTAATTGTGCAATTGTTCCATCCATGCTGAATGATCCATCTGTTACGATAATGCGACTTCTTAAATGTTTGGATTCTTTCAGTTTTTCTTCAAGATCATTCATGTTGTTGTGCTCATATCTAAACCGCTGCGCCTTACACAATCTTATCCCGTCAATAATGGAGGCATGGTTCAATGCATCACTGATAATAGCATCTTCTTCATTGAATAAAGGCTCAAATACACCGCCATTGGCATCAAATGCAGCAGCATATAAAATAGTGTCTTCTGTTCCTAAAAATTTTGCAATGGCTTTTTCTAACTCTTTATGGATGTCTTGCGTACCACAAATAAATCTGGCACTGCTCAGTCCAAAACCTCTGTAATCAATATACTTTTTGGCTGCTTCCAACACTTTAGGGTGTGAAGAAAGACCGAGATAATTATTGGCACAAAAATTAAATACAGTTTTGCCATTTACGACAATCTCTGCGCCTTGTTCACTTGTGATAATTCTTTCATTTTTAAATAAGCCGGATGCTGAAATATCATTCAATTCATTTCCGAGTCTGTTTACAAAATTTAAATTCATAAATATTTTCTATTTCTACAAATCTAACAACAGTATGCTTAATTTTGTACAACTTTTTAAAGTAAATTCATTTTAAAACCTACTGCATCCTATTTATGGTTAAAAATATTCGAAGGTTTAATTTTTTAATTATTTCCACTGCAGTTTTTTCTCTTTCTTCGATATTAATGTCTTTTTCAAATAAAACAGGTTTTCAAGAAATAAAAGTAATAAACCCTGTAAGTGATAGTTTTTATTATATTATAATTGACAAAAGTGATTTTGAATTAAAAGTATATGATCAGGATGGCTGGTTTGCTACTTATCCAGTTGTATTTGGAAGTAAAGACACCGCAGATAAAATGAGAGAAGGTGACAAGAGGACTCCCAACGGCAATTTTACGATTATATTAAAAAAAATAAATCCAAAGTGGGGAATGGAATTGCTATTGGATTATCCCAATGAAGAGTCTATTCGAAAATTCAATCTCAGAAAAGCGAAAGGACTGCTTTCGGCACACGCCAGAATCGGTAATGGAATTGCTATTCATGGCACAAGGCCTCAGGAAGAATGGACGGTAGATGAAGAGTACAACTGGACTGACGGCTGTATTTCATTGAAATATACAGAGATGAAGGATTTATACAGTTACATTCCTCAAGGCACAAAAGTGACTATTCAGCCATAAACAATAAGTTGGCATCTCCATAGCTTAAAAATCTAAAATTATTTTCAAGTGCATAATCATAACATTGTATCCATTGTTTACCAACAGCTGCGGCTACGAGTAGGAGTAAGGTTGATTGTGGCTGATGAAAATTGGTAACAATTGCCTTTGCGATTTTAAATTGATACCCTGGTGTTATGAGTAATTGTGTTTGTGTAAAAATTCGATTGAGATTATTTTTCTTTAACCAATCGAGTAATCCTTTTAAAGCATCTTCGGTAGAAATATTTTTTTCAATTAATCTCTGCTCATAAATATCCCATTGACCTAATTGTAATTTTTCTGCAAGCGGATTTAAAATCGACTTAACGCCTAGCCAGTACAATGTTTCAATAGTCCTTAAAGATGTTGTACCCACAGCGATGATAAATTTATTATTAATAATTCTTCTAATCGTTGCAGTATCAACATCAATCCATTCTGCATGCATTTCATGCTCTTTCATTGTGGCAGCTTTCACGGGTTTGAAAGTTCCGGCACCTACATGCAAGGTTACGTAGGCTTTATCGATATTGTTTTCTGTTAGTTTATTGAAAATATTTTCAGAGAAATGTAAGCCTGCAGTTGGCGCAGCAACAGAGCCATCTATAATTCCATAAATGGTTTGGTATCTGTTAAGGTCAGTCTCCTCTACAATACGTTTGATGTATGGCGGTAAAGGAATATCCCCTGCGGATTCAATTATTTCGGCAAAAGAAAAATGTTCTGGTTGCCATGAAAATTCAATGATATAGGCATCTGATAATTTCCCTTTGATTTTAGCTTTCAATAATACAGTACCGTTATCTATTTTAATTTCTTTTTCCAAATACTCCTCTTTCCATTTAGAAGCACCGCCAATAAAGCATTTCCACTCACAATTTTTTTTCTGAGTCATTACAGTGCTGTATTCATTGATGGCTTCCGCAGGTTCTAAGCAGAAGATTTCAATTGTACTGCCGGTGTTTTTTTGAAATTTTATTCGGGCATTAATAACCTTACTGTTGTTAAAAACAAGTAAGCTATTAGCTGGAAGATAGTTGGTGATAGTTGAAAAAATACTCTCGCTTATTTCGCCATTATTATAAATAAGCAATTTAGATTGATCTCTGTCTTTTAAAGGAAACAAGGCGATTTTATCTTCAGGAAGATGATAATTGTAATCGTTGATGGAAATGTCTCCTGGGGAATGAGTACTCATTACAATCTATTCATTTTAATTTCATCAACAACAGATGGATCAAGAAGGGTAGACGTATCTCCCAGATTATGAATTTCTCCTTCTGCAATTTTTCTTAGAATTCTACGCATGATTTTCCCACTTCTTGTTTTGGGTAATCCTGAAACAAACTGTATTTTATCGGGCTTTGCTATGGCGCCAATAATCTTGGCTACAGTCTGACAAATATCTTTTTTTGTATGATTTTCATCTGTGTGTATTCCATTTAAAATAACAAATGCGTAAATCCCTTGCCCTTTTATATCGTGAGGATAGCCAACGATAGCGCTCTCTACAACGCCTGTATGCATGTTGATAGCATTTTCCACTTCTGCTGTTCCAATTCTGTGCCCACTTACATTTAATACATCATCAACTCTTCCTGTAATTCTATAATCACCATCACCATCTCTTAAACAACCATCTCCTGTAAAGTATAAATTATTATAAGTACTGAAATAAGTTGCCCTGCATCTTTCGTGATCACCGTATGTAGTGCGCAACATCCCCGGCCATGGAAATTTGATACACAAATTGCCAGACACATTATTTCCAACAATCTCCTTTCCATTTTCATCTACCAATAGGGGTTGAACGCCCGGCATCGGCAAAGTTGCAAATGATGGCTTTGCTTTTGTAACTCCTGCAAGATTTGAAATTAACACACCTCCTGTTTCTGTTTGCCACCAGGTATCTACAATAGGAGAATTCTTTTTTCCAATATGTTCATCATACCAATGCCATGCTTCTTCATTGATGGGCTCGCCAACTGTTCCTAATACTTTTAAAGAACTCAAGTTTTTTCCTTCAATGTGATCGTTACCAAAAGCCATTAAGCTTCTAATGGCTGTAGGAGCAGTATACAAAATATCCACTTTGTATTTATTAACGATATCCCAGAATCTTCCCGCATCTGGCCAGGTAGGTATTCCTTCAAACATAAGAGTTGTAGCGCCTGCACTTAAAGGGCCATAAATAATGTAACTGTGTCCCGTAATCCAACCAATATCCGCTGTGCAAAAATGTACTTGCCCTTTCTGATATTGAAATACATTTATAAAAGTATAGTTGGTCCACACCATATATCCGCCACAGGTATGTACCACACCTTTTGGTTTTCCTGTGCTTCCAGAAGTGTATAAAATAAAAAGCATGTCTTCCGCATCCATAATTTCAGCGGCACAGAATGCATTTCCTTGCTCTTCAACTTTTTTAATCTCTTCTTCCCACCAGCAGTCTCTGCCTTCTATCATACTAACTGGTATGCCTGTACGTGTTAGTACAATAACTTTTTGGATAGAAGGACATGTCACTAAGGCTTCGTCGATTATTGATTTTAAAGGAATGTCTTTATTACCACGATAAGCGCCATCTGCTGTAATAACAATATTACATTGTGCATCTTGTATTCTGTCTGAAATGCTTTGTGCAGAAAATCCGCCAAATACAACAGAATGAATAGCTCCAATTCTCGCACAGGCCAATACAGCTATTGCCAGTTCAGGAACCATCGACATGTAAATACAAATGCGATCGCCTTTTTTGGCGCCATTATTTTTTAAAACATTGGCGAATTGACAAACTTTAAAATGAAGTTCTTTATAGGTTAATGTCTTGTCTTTTTCAGTTGGATCATTGGCTTCCCAGATAATTGCAGGCGTATCCGGTTGCGTTTCCACCCATCTATCCAGGCAGTTTTCCGTGATATTTAATTTTCCGCCTTTAAACCATTCTACTTTCGGCTCATTGAAATTCCAATCTAAAACGCTATCCCATTTCTTATGCCATTTAAAATTATCGGCAATACCTGCCCAAAACTCCTCAGGATGATCAACACTCTTTTGATGAGCATTTTGATATTCCTCTAAAGATTTTATTTGATATGGATAAGACATGTTTAGGATTTAATGGCAACACAAAATAAAATAATTTTGAGCAATGATACTTTTATTTTTCTATGGATTGATAAATAGTTTCTAAAATTTTAGGTCTGATGTTTAAAGTTTTAAAAACGCCATTGTCCTCAGGATAGATTCTATTACTAAGAAAAATAAATATCAAATCGTTTTTCGGATCTGCCCATGCACAAGTTCCTGTAAAGCCCGTATGTCCGAATGTTTCAGGAGACGCAGCGCGCGCAGGATAAGGGTCATTTCTTTTTGTATTATCTCTCTCTGGTTTGTCAAATCCAAGGCCTCTTCTGCTTTTTTTGTCTTGATAGGAAGTAAAAAGTTTTACAGTCTCTTTATTAAAATATTTTTTACCCTTCCACTCTCCATTGTTTAAAAGCATTTGCATAATTGCTGCAATATCGGCAGCATTACTAAACAATCCGGCATGACCTGCTACGCCTCCCATTATTGCTGCGCCCTGGTCATGAACATATCCTCTCAATTCCTGATTTCGAAATCCAACTTCTTTAGTTGAAGGAACAATTTTGTCATAGGTGATTCTATTTAGCGGATGATAACCAATGGAATGTAAACCCATGGGGCTGTAAAAATTATTTTCTACATAGGTATCCAATTTTTTTCCAGAAATTTTTTCTACTAATGCTGCTAATAAAATAAAATCATTATCGCTATAAACATATTTTGGGTTTTTTTCTACCTCACTGGTCATTACACAACGATAAAAACTATCTATACAATCATTTCTTAAAAAAAGATGATTGGCTACATGAATACCAAAGGAGTCCTTTGCGCAATTAGCATAGAACTTCTTCATAACACATAGCTGCGTGTCCAGTGTTTCTTTGTAATATGGAATGAAAGGCTTTAATCCTGCCTGGTGCATCAATAAATCTTTTATGATGATTTTTTCTTTGTTCGTTTCTTTTAATTGGGGCAAATAGAAACTCAATTTTTTCTTTAAGTCAATTTTTTGCTCATCATATAATTTCATTACGGCAAGCGTTGTTGAAAGTATTTTCGTTAATGATGCCAGATCGTAAACGGAACTTGTTTTCACTTTTTCCTGTTCATCATAAGCATAAGTGCCGTATGATTTTTCCAAAACAATTTTTCCGTTTTTAGCAACAAGTACCACACATCCAGGCATGGCTTTTTTGTTGATGCCATCATGGACAATAGAATCAATTGTACTTAATTTATCCTCATTAATACCAACTTCAACTGCCTTAACAGTTGGCATTGATTGAACAGCATCAACCAATCCAAATCCATATGGATAGCGCTCACAAACGGTAACAGGTAATGTTCCTTTAAATTTTAATCTTGCTTCCAAGAAATCTATAGCGGTGTTTTGTACGATGCTATCATCTTCATAACATACCACTAAGTTTTTGGCAGTACACCAGTTTTTTACGGCATAAGCATTTCCAAATAACAGAATCAAGGAAGATTTAATTTGTCGTACGGAATCTATCAAGGATAGCGCATCTGCACTGATGTTGAAATTGTTTGCAGGGGCTCTGTTAATTTGATGAATACCAAAAATAACTTTATCGTATTTGTTTGTGAGTTGATTAATCAATAAATGAGTAGAATCTGCATTCTTTTTATTGAAGTCGAAATAGTAAACATCATTATTATATTCTTTTTTCCATCTTCTGGTTAATGCGTTGTCGTTTTTGATGCCTATCGCTACATAAGCGATTTTATTTTTTTTGTGACTTCTCTTTAATTCAAAGAAATCATTATCCTCTTTTGATAATAACGTGATTGCATTTTCAGCAACAAGTCTTCTCATTGCAGGAATATCTTTATTCAAATCCTTTGTAAGATTATTCAATAAAATGGTGTCGTTTTGAGATAAAACGTATTGATACTTGGCCATTAGCACTCTCTTGCAATGTTGTTCAATATTTTCCCAACTCAATCTGTTTTGATTAATGGCTTCTTTTATTTTTTCAACTACCATAGGAATGCTATCCGGTAAACAAAGTAAATCGTTGCCCGCAATGATAGATTCTACTGAGGCCTCGCCGTTTGGGAAAAACTTTTTTACACCTTGCATCTCCAACCCATCGGTAATGGTTAACCCCTGATAGTCAATGGTTTTTCTTAACAACCCTTGAATGTTTTTATCAGACAATGAAGTCGGACGATTAGGACGGTCATCGATTGATGGAATAAATAAATGGGCAATCATTACACTGGAAATGCCTTCATTAAAAATAAATTTAAAAGGAAATAATTCTGTAGAATCTATTTGTTGCAATGATTTATTAATTACCGGCAAGTCGAGGTGAGAATCTACAGCCACATCTCCATGCCCAGGAAAATGCTTGGCACACGCCATCACACCATTGTCCTGCATCCCTTTCATATACTGCGTTCCAAACAGCGCAACCTTATATTTATCTTCTCCAAAACTTCGATCGTTGATTACAGGATTGTTTGGATTGTTATTAACATCCATTACCGGCGCATAATTCATTTGTATACCCAATCTTTTACATTGTGCTGCAACTACTTTTCCATATTGATAAATGATTGTCGGATCTTGTACTGCACCCAACATCATTTGTTTGGGTAAAGGCATCACGCTATCGAGTATGCGCATTGCAACGCCCCATTCACCATCAATTGAAAATAGGATAGGAGTCTTTGCAATAGATTTCAAATAGTTGAGGTAGCCCGCCTGTACTAAAGGACTTCCTTGAAAAACACAGATGCTTCCAATATTGTATTTTTTCACATAATCCGCAACTTGATCATTTAAAAAAGTGATTTTTTTTGTTTTTACATCCATTGAAGACAATCGGGCTACAATCAATTGACCAATACGCTCATCATCATTTAAGCTGGAATACACGCTGTCAGCCCATTTTTGAGCGGTTGTGTTATTGAACAATTGCCCATAAGCGGGAATGATAAAAAAGGCCAGTAATATAAGTGCAGTTAACCGCATAAAAGCTTATAAATTAATAGTGAAAAGGATTAGTTATTTTTGCGCTACAAATTACATTGATTTTGACAGATATCATTCATTTATTACCCGACAACATTGCCAACCAGATTGCGGCTGGAGAAGTGATTCAAAGACCTGGAAGTGCCGTAAAGGAATTGCTGGAAAATGCTGTAGATGCCGGTGCCGACGAAATTAAGCTCATTATCAATGATGCAGGTAAATCATTGGTACAGGTTATTGATAATGGAAGGGGAATGAGTGAAACCGATGCCAGGATGGCGTTTGAAAGACATGCGACTTCTAAAATCAAGAATATCGATGACTTATTTAGAATTAAAACAATGGGCTTCAGAGGGGAGGCATTGGCAAGTATTGCGGCTGTGGCTCAGGTAGAATTGAAAACCAAAAGAGAAGAAGACCAATCAGGCACTTATATTGAAATCGAGAACAGTAAGGTGAAAAAACAGGAGCCGATTGCCTTTAACAGAGGCACCAGTATTGCCATGAAGAACCTATTTTTCAATGTTCCCGCAAGAAGAAATTTCCTAAAAAGTAATACGGCAGAACTCCGCCATATTGTTGAGGAATTCACTCGTGTAGCGATGGCTTTTCCTGATATTTTCTTTTCCCTTCAATCCAATGGACAAGAGGTTTTTCATCTTGAAAAAGGAAGTTTTAAACAAAGAATTGTACAGATTTTAGGCAATAGTTATAATGCCAAATTAGTAAGCGTTGAAGAACAAACCGATTATTTGAATATAATGGGCTTTGTAGGAAAGCCGGAAACCGCTAAAAAAACAAGAGGGGATCAATATCTTTTTGTCAATAATCGATTTATAAAAAGTGCATACTTGAATCATGCAATAATGAATGCGTTTTCTGCAATGATTCCAAAAGACAGTTTCCCCATGTATGCCTTGTTTATAGATTTGGATCCTGCCCAACTGGATATCAATGTGCATCCAACCAAGCAGGAAATTAAATTTGAAGATGATAAAATCGTTTATGCATTTGTGCAGTCGGCAGTTAAACATGCATTGGCACAATTCAGTATCACACCTACTTTGGATTTTGAATTGGATCCCAACATACAAAGATTGGATGCAGTAAGTAAGCCCATCACAGCAGAACAAAAATCTTCAACAACATCATCTTCACTGTTTCAAACTTTTTCGCAAAAAAACCAGGCACATTTTGTTGAACGTAATAGCGATTTAAAGCACTGGAAAGATTTTTACGAATCACCATCATCACAACATCAAGAGGCCGGCACAACTTCAACTCAATCCCCAACTGCATTACATAAATCTTATGAGAGTGAACAACCTATGTTGCAATTGCATCAAACTTATATTGTAGTGCAGCGCGAAGGAGGTTTTATTTTAGTACATCAGCAAAATGCTCACGAAAGAATTTTGTATGAACGATATACACATGCGGTAGCAGGAAAGCCAATTGCAACGCAGCAAAGTCTTTTTCCGGTTACCATAGAGTTGTCGCCCGCAGATGCAGTTTTGTTAGTAGAACTTTTGCCAGATATGAAAGAATTGGGGTATCAACTGGAACCCTTTGGACAAAACACTTTTGTAATACAAGGCACTCCTGCTGATGTTGGAAATGGGACTGAAAAAGGGTCTATTGAAAAAATAATAGAACAATACAAGCATTTCAGCAACGATTTAAAATACAGCAAAAGAGAAAAACTGCTTCGTTCGATGTCGCTGCAAAACTCTATCAAAGCCGGTATTGTATTAACTCAAAAAGAAATGCAGGGGTTGGTAAATGATTTGTTTGCCTGCGAAACGGCTAACACCACGCCTAATGGAAAGCCAACGTTTATGACGTTTCAAAAAGAGGAAATGGACAAGATGTTTGGGAGGTGATATTGAAAGCTCACCGATTCATTAGCCCACGGTTTAAACCGTGGGCTAATGATATCAATTGCTCATCCTAACCCCTTGCAAATATTTCTCAATCGCCTTTCTTACAGCTTTAGAAGACCCCTGATAATTGTTCAGCATCACAGAAAAAATAAATTCCTTATTCTTTTTCGTGGTCATGAATCCCGACAAAGTAAAATTATTGCTCAATGATCCTGTCTTCGCATAAATAAAAGAACTGTCGCTAATAAAATAATCCTTCAATGTGCCGGTGCCTCCGGTAGGTAAAATGGTTTTTAATTTTTCAGTCCCAAATTCTTTTTGCATCTTATTGATGATGTAAATAAAATCTTTCGGACTGAATAAATTGTATCTGCTTAATCCGCTTCCATCAACCCATCTGGGAGTTTGAGGGATATCTTTAAAATCTGTCTTAAGCAAAGTGTCTATCATCAACTCATCACTCATTACTCCCAATAATTTATGACTCGCCATGAGTAAGGTTTGTTCTGCAAAAAAATTATCGCTTCTGTACATCATTAATTTATAAAGCGAATCACTGCGTTGAGAATATTTAGGGGTGAATTCTTTTCGGTTTATTGTATTCTTTTGTTGAATAGTTGGCGCATGATACAATAATTGCTGGTAAATCATCGCGCCTGCTTGCATACCAAAGGTTTCAAAAGGTATTTCTTGAGTAAAGGAGTTTAGTTTATTGTTCACCGTTACTGTGAAATGATTAGTTCCAGGAAGTCTTACAATTTTATTTTCTGCTAATGTTAAGTCTGTTTTTTTTATCAATAGAAAATCAGGAATATCAGTATTGATAACGGCTAAATCGTAGGCGAAACTATCTTTTTGTGGATCAACTTTCTTTATCCATTCTAATTTCAACATATTGCCACATCCCGGCAGCACACTTCTTTGTGGCATATAACTTTCTTGCTCATCATCCCAAGCCCAGCCTTTACCATAAGGCGTTAAATCAGATTGAGGATCAATAATTACAACAGGTAATTTGCTGGAGTTTAAAAAGTCATGAACAGGATGAACAGTAAAGTCTTTGTGTAAATAAGTTGGGTCGCCTGTTGGTAAAACAAATAACGTATCTCTTTCTATTTTATATTCAATGGCTGTGATGCTATCTCCTAAATGTTTCAAACCTGCATAGAGTGTAAATAATTTAGTAGTACTCGCAGGGATAAAATATTTTTCAGCGTTATAGTTGTAAATGTAATTTCCTGTAGAGGGTTCGTAAATACTGATTCCTAGGTGACCGGAATTAATCAAGCTGTCCTTTAATAAATCGTTTTTTGTTTCTTCTTTTGAAATATTTCTGGAGGAACGGCAAGAGGAGAGAAGTACGATGCTTCCCAAAAGACATTTTAATAGTATGGTTTTCAGTTTTTGCATAAGGGTATTTTTTAGGTTTCAAAGGTTCAATAGGTTTAAAATGTTAAATTAACCATTGTACAATGAGTATTTTAATAAACAACAAACAATAAACAACAAACTTCTTCAAATCAACCTTTCAACTAATCCACTTCGCGTAACTCAGCGTTCTTATTTCTCCGCGGTAAAATAAAACTGCAAAGAACATGAGAGAAAGAGTTTAGGCAGAGAACTTTTTCGCCTTTAAATCAACTGGTCCTATTTTAATAAGCCTTTTGAACATCTGAAACCTTTTAAACCTCTGAAATATCTTTCTTAACTAACTAATCCTCTCCTGCGCCCTCAACCATCTTTCAGGCATTTCATTTCTGCTGGCTCTAACATAATCTTTATAAGAGCAAGCAATAAACTTTTTGTCAGGCATTTGCATCCACCAGCGATTAGTTTTTTTACTCTGCAGGAAAATAGTGTCAACTTCATTTAAAAAAGTATGGTATTCATTGAATCTACTTGTTTCGTTAAGATTCGCTTCTTGTTTTTTCCGGCTAACACCGTCTATAAAATACCAGATCATTTGTGAGATTTGTTTGGCAGTCTGTTTGTTCTGATCGAGTTTTGGCTGATAACCATAAATACCAAAACTATTTAAATTAGCACTCAGACCTGCATATTGTGAAAGGGTACAAGCTTGTTCGCCATTCAATCCATTAGGACTTTGAATACTTGATGGAGCAGCACTATTTTCAATGGCACAAATATCAAAGCTTACAAAATGTGAATTTCTAATAACGGGTTCCATTTCTTCAATATCTTCTTTTACAACACCAACTCTGTAGCAATCAAATCTTAATTTATCCATTGTTTCCAATAATCGGGGATGAACAAAATAACTTTGAAATCCGATGTGATTGTAATGTCTGATCATATTCGGCTCAGTGGTTAACATGTCCAACAAAAAACTTTCATTTTTAAAAATACTATCACCTCTCAGATCAATTAATGCATCAATACAAGTTGCTTCTATAATTTGATTTAATGATTTGTACGTGTTGTATTGCGCAAGGGTGATATCATGTGAGCCGCCAAGAATGATAACCGTTTTCTGCATCATTAACAATTCTGAAAGTACCGTTTGAAGCGCAGCATAACTGTCTTTTAATGTCGCACCATGCCTGATGTTGCCAAGATCTGCTATTTTAATATCCTCATGCCAGCAAAATAATTTGTATAATTCTTTTCTTATGTTGTTTGGCGCCTCATAGCTATCATCAATAATTCCTACCCCTCTTGTTTCCCCAATACCAATAATTACAAGTTCAGTTTTATCAAGATCAGGAATATTATTTTCATAAATGAAAAGCTGTTTCGCGAATTGCCCTTCTGTATATACATTGTCCTCAATGAGTTCTTGCATGTTTATAGGCAAAAGGAAATCTTTAAGATCTTGCATAGAGTTAGTTTGTACAAACCTACTTCATTCATTGGAAATCCGTATTAAGATTCCTATTTTTTTCTCTTTATTCTCTTATTTGTATTCAGTAACTTTGCTACTTATTTATTTATGCTTAATTAAGCTTTTATTTTAACCCACAGCAAATGGCAGCGCAACAAGAAGTACTACAAGAGGTGATTATAAAATTTGCAGGCGATAGTGGAGATGGAATGCAATTAACAGGAAGTCAGTTTACTAATAATACAGCTTTAATAGGATTAGACTTAGCAACCTTCCCGGATTTCCCTGCAGAAATCCGTGCCCCAATAGGTACGCTTCCTGGTGTTAGTGGCTATCAATTAAGATTCAGTAGTGACAGAATTTACACACCTGGAGATGAGTGTGATGTTCTTGTAGCGATGAACGCAGCTGCATTAAAAGTTAATCTAACCGCTGTAAAAAAGGGTGGGATAATTATTGCAAATGTAGATGGCTTTGATACGAAAAATCTTCGATTGGCCAATTATACTGATGGAGTAAATCCGCTGGAAAACAACAGTCTTGATTCTTACGAGCTGATTAAAATGGATGTTACCAAAATGACTCGGGAAGCCCTGAAAGACTTCACCATGGGGACAAAAGAAAAGGATCGTGCTAAAAATATGTTTGTTCTGGGTTTTTTATATTGGATGTATAATCGCGACATGGATAATACCATTAGTTTCTTGAAGGAGAAATTTTCTAAAAAATCTGATATCCTTGAAAGTAATATTAAAGTATTGCAAGCGGGTTATAATTACGCAGATACAACAGAAACATTTACAAGCAGATTTACTGTGCCAAAGGCAAAAATGGAACCAGGTACTTATCGTTCTATCATGGGCAATCAAGCATTAACTTATGGTTTGATTGCTGCTTCTCAAAAAAGTGGCCTTCCCTTATTTTTGGGTAGCTATCCGATTACTCCAGCATCAGATATTTTACATGAATTGAGTCGCTATAAATCTTTTGGGATTAAAACTTTTCAGGCAGAAGATGAAATTGCTGCTATTACTTCGGCTATCGGAGCCAGTTATGGAGGTTCTATTGGAGTGACTACTACTTCTGGTCCAGGCATGGCTTTGAAAGCCGAGGCAATGGGGTTGGCTGTAATGCTGGAATTGCCTTTGGTAATATGTGATATTCAACGTGGCGGGCCAAGTACAGGTTTGCCTACCAAAACAGAACAAAGTGATTTATTACAAGCGTATTATGGAAGAAATGGGGAATGCCCAATTCCAGTAATTGCATCTTCTACTCCTAGTGATTGTTTTGAGGTCGCTTTTGAAGCAGTAAGGATTGCCATACAACATATGACACCTGTAATTTTATTGAGTGATGGTTATATTGCAAATGGTGCTGAACCATGGAAATTCCCTCAATCACAAAATTTGCCTGAAATTAAAACACAGTTCAAGTCAGCACTTGATGAAAGGGAAGAAAAATTTCAACCTTATACCAGAGATGAAAAATTAGCACGACCATGGGTAATTCCTGGTACTAAAGGTTTTGAGCATCGTATCGGAGGGTTAGAAAAACAAAACATCACCGGCAATATCAGCTATGATCCAGAGAATCATCAAACCATGGTGAAAATCAGACAAGAAAAAGTAGATCAGATTGCGAATCATGTTCCTTTGCAAAAACTAGATAGCGGCCCTGAAAAAGGAAAGGTATTGGTGATTGGATGGGGAAGTACTTATGGAGCAATAAAAAGCGCTTGTATTGATTTACAAAATGAAGGACACGAAGTTTCGCATGCACATATCCGTTACATTCGACCTTTGCCAAGAAACCTCGGAGAAATTATTGGAAATTTTGATAAAGTGTTGATACCTGAAATAAATAACGGACAATTAATCAAGATTATCAGAGATATTTATTTAGTAGATGCAAAAGGTTACAATAAAATTATGGGTATACCCATAACCAAAGGCGAAATAATAAGAGAAGTGAAGAATTTATTGTAAACTATATTTCTTAATTAGTTTCTTATCCTTTCTCTTCCAATGTTCATCGAAACCTTAATATTGAAAGTGAAGTAACTGTCTTTTTGTGTTGCATCACCTCGTTTAGAGCCAACTCCCATTTTATAATAGCCATCAAGAATTTCGTCTTGTC
This sequence comes from uncultured Bacteroidota bacterium, assembly GCA_903831575.1. Taxonomy (GTDB): domain Bacteria; phylum Bacteroidota; class Bacteroidia; order Chitinophagales; family Chitinophagaceae; genus Ferruginibacter. Next base: position 173,128 of record CAIKYB010000026.1, read on the forward strand.
TGTTAGATAAAATTGCAGCATTTCTTTGTTTTGAACCAGAAAAATGGTTTTCATACACAGAAGGATCTATGTAAGTAGTACTGCAATCATCAAGATAGTCCGTATTTAACATACGATATACAAATTCTGCTCTTAAGTTTATCAATGAAGACAATTCATACTTCAATCCCAATCCAATGGGGTAATTCATTTGCTTAAGTTTATATACAGGTCTATCTGGATATTCTGCAAATCCTTGCCCTTCTGTACTCAAAGGTTGCAAGTCTACCATATTGTTGTTAAGGTTTGCTTGAGGATTAAATGAAAATTGACCTATACCTCCGAGTAAATAAGGAGATAATTTCGGTGGCCCATTTTCGTTTTCCGACCAATTCCAGAAAATAAAAAGAGGATGAATTTCAGCTAAAAGAGAAAATTCTGAAATTGAACTTTCGAAATTTAGATTTCTGTGATATCTGGCAGATGCAGGATCAGTAACTGGTACAGATTTTAAAACGGCATCATTAGCAGACACTTTCCCAAAACTAGCTTCTAATCGAAGTGCAACTGCAGATTTATACGTAACACTTGCAAAAGCGCCAAAAGCAAGATGGTTTTCTCCAAGATTAAGATCTTTAGTGAATTTTTTTCCAAGACCCTTTTTTCCCCCCAAATCTGTCATACAATTCATTAAGCCTACAGAACCTCCGATTTCAAAAGTAACAGGGTTATAATAGTAGTCGCTATTATCGAAATAATATTGTGCTTGTATAGTATTAGAAACACTATTAAAAAACACTAAAAAACTTAACAAAAAAAGAAATCTTTTCATTTGCTATATTAATTATGGCAGTTATTGTTACGATTGGGTACACAAATTAAGCAAATTTTATCCAATTATTTTTACATTCACACATTAATTTTTGCTTTATTGTAAAATTTGCAAGCAAGTCTTATTCCGCATTTTTCACATTTTGGATTTCTTGCTGTACAGATATATCTTCCATGTAATATCAACCAATGGTGTGCTTTGTGAATTAAGGCTTTCGGTAGTTGCTTTATCAATTGTTTTTCTGTAGCTAAGGGCGTTTTTGCAGCTGTGGTCAAACCAATTCGCGCACTTACCCGAAAAACATGAGTATCTACAGCCATATTAGGCTGTTGGTCAATTACGGAAGTGATAACATTAGCGGTCTTTCTGCCAACCCCGGGTAATTTAACCAATTCCTCTACTTTTAAAGGGATCTCACCATTATAATTATTTTCCACCATTATGGCCATTCCAATTAAATGCCTGGCTTTATTATTTGGATAAGAAATGCTTCTAACTAAAGGGAATAAATTTTCGAAATCAGCGTTGGATAAGGCTTTGGAATCTGGATATTTTTCAAAAAGGGCAGGAGTGACCATATTTACCCGTTTATCTGTACACTGAGCGGATAGGATTACAGCTGCTAATAATTGAAAGGAACTCTTGTAATGTAGTTCCGTTTCAGCATCTAATTTATTTTTAATAAAATAGTCAATTACGAAATGATATCGATCTTTTTTTGTCATAAAAAAACCCGCTTCTATGGTGTAGGAAACGGGCGGTTTTGTAATAAAATATTTTTTATACAAGCTCTATAATGGGCTCAACGTTTTTTTTTGCATAGTTTAAGATGTTGTCAATTGATTTCTTACTTGGGGAAAGACTGATGGCCTCTAACATGTCTATTTCTCCAGATAAGATCTTCATTTCTTCCTGTAAAGTCCAATCGTTTTCCAAAGCGGTCTTGATTAAAGCTGCTTTTTCAGTGGGAGTTTCTCCATATAAGTATTGTAACAAATCTTCCGATGTGAATGCGTGCATAAGCATTTGAGGGGTTTAAAGTTCTATAAATTATCCAAATCCACAGTATAAACGACTTTTAACTAAGATTATTGTATACCTATAAATAAATATTCTCTTTTATGGTGCTTTTACTAAAAAAAGGTCCTCATTATCTTTTTTCATGAGGTATTTCTCTCTGGAATAACGCTCAACAGTTTGAGCATTTGATTTTAACAAATTCAATTCAACTCTGGTATCTGCAATCTGTTTGATTAAAACCTGCTCGCTTTTTTGTAAATCTTGTAGCTTATCAAGTCTGGCTGATAATAGTCCCCAATCTTTAGGATCAAAAAAAGTCATCCAGATCATAAAACACAACGTAGCAATGAAGTATTTATTTTTAACTACAAGATATGCGCGTGAAAGTAAATTCATAATTTTTATTAGGTACTAATTTATGACTTATTATTTAATAACATTTTATTTTCTGGCACTTCTTTTTATTATTTGCCAAATTTGATTTTATCTGCTGGGTAAATGCCATTGCTGCCAAGCATTTCTTCAATTCTAATCAATTGATTGTATTTAGCCATTCTATCACTTCTGGAAGCTGATCCTGTTTTAATCTGACCACAATTAAGCGCAACTGCTAGGTCTGCAATGGTACTGTCTTCTGTTTCTCCACTTCGATGACTCATAATGGTATTGTAACCATTTTGCTGTGCCATGCTTACTGCATTTATGGTCTCAGTAAGTGTTCCAATTTGATTCACTTTTACCAATAGCGCATTTGCTGTATTGTCTTTGATGCCTCTTTCCAAACGTTTTACATTGGTTACAAATAAATCATCACCAACCAGTTGGCATTTTTTTCCTAATCTTTCTGTCAGCATTTTCCATCCTTTCCAATCATCTTCAGCCATTCCATCTTCAATAGAAATAATAGGATATTGTTTCACCCAACTTTCCCAATAATTTACCAATTGCTCGCTTGTCATTTTCTTTCCATCACTTTTATGGAAAATATATTTTTTCTCTTTTGCATTCCACAATTCACTATTTGCAGCATCCATTGCAATTGCAATTTGACTACCAGTTTTATATCCCGCAGCTTGGATAGCGGTTAATACAGTTTCAATGGCTTCTTCATTACTTTGAATATTTGGCGCAAATCCGCCCTCATCACCTACATTGGTACTGTATCCTTTTTTCTTTAATACGGTTTTCAACGCATGAAAAATTTCAACACCCCATTGTAAACCTTCACTGAAAGACTTGGCTCCAACTGGCATTACCATAAATTCCTGGAAATCTATTTTGTTGTCAGCATGAGCACCACCATTCAATATATTCATCATTGGAATGGGTAAAGTTGTGGCGTTGGTCCCACCTATATATCTGTATAAAGGCAATTTCGCTTCTAATGCTGCTGCTTTAGCAACGGCCAAACTAACTGCGAGCATTGCATTTGCGCCCAACTTGCTTTTATTTTCTGTTTTGTCAAGCTGGATCATCATAGCATCTATTCCTGTTTGATCTGTAACATCCCAACCCAATAATTGATCACTTATTAACGTGTTTACATTTTTAACTGCCTTTAAAACTCCTTTCCCTCCGTATAGTTTTTTATTGTTGTCTCTTAATTCTACAGCCTCATGAATGCCTGTACTTGCACCACTTGGTACAGCCGCACGACCAAGGTTTTCATTCTCGGTTAAGATATCAACTTCAATGGTTGGGTTTCCTCTACTGTCTAAAATTTGTCTTGCATGGATGGAAGCAATGTAACTCATGTTTATTTTTTGATTTTATGTTTTGCAAAGAAACAATCTTTATGCCTTGATTCAAAAACAAACTATTGGGTAAGTGTTTTGAATATGGCTTCCAGATGTTGTTTTTCGCTATTTAGTGAAATGATGTTGAGATTTTTTTCTATACTTAATGCCAATAGTTGTTTTCTTACCTGCTCCGGATGATTGGTTTCGAAAATAAAAGTGGAATGTTCTACTGCCCTTATGGCAAAGCAATCTTTGATTTGATTGAAATCTTTTTTATCCAGCGACTCTTTAAATTGTACCGAAACAAAATGGCTTTCTGTATTTCCTTTTTGTAAGTTACTCAAAAGGTCATCTGCTACGATGTTTCCTTTATTGATGATTACTACTCTTTTGCAAAGAGCCTCGACTTCCTGCATGATATGCGAAGAAAATAAAATGGTTTTTTGTTCCCCTAATTTTTTGATAACTTCTCTGATTTCAATGATTTGATTGGGATCCAATCCCGAAGTGGGCTCGTCCAAAATAAGTACTTCAGGGTCATGTATTAAAGCAGCAGCTATGCCTACCCGTTGCTTGTAGCCTTTACTAAGCTCACCGATTTTTTTGTGAACTTCAGGAGATAATCCTACTAATAGGATAACCTCTTCAACTCTTTTTTTTGAATCTGTGATGTGGTGAATACCAGCTATGAAAGAAAGGTATTCTCTGGCATACATATCTACATATAATGGGTTCGCCTCAGGCAAATATCCTATTTTTTGTTTGGTTGCTGTATTGTAGGGAGTTACGGCAACTCCTCCAACCTGAACCATTCCACTATCTGGGGCAAGATAACCGGTAATGATTTTCATTGTAGTTGATTTTCCTGCACCATTCGGCCCAAGAAACCCTACAATTTCATTTTTATTTATAGTAAAGGAAATATTATTTAAAGCTTTTTGCTCACCAAACTTTTTTGAAATATTCGAAACAACTATTGACACCTGGGGTATTTTATATTTTATAAAGTAAATCCTTAGTTAGCTGTGTTTTATTGTGCTGTCGGAGGCTTTTTAGGTCCATCTTGTTGTGGTGGTCTTTGTTGTGGCGGCCTTTGTGATCTTTGCTGCTGTGGCCCACGATTTCCACCACTTCCTTGTGGTCTGTTTTGCTGCTGAGGTCTTCCTTGATTATGCTGAGGTCTGTTTTCTCCTTGTTGCTGTGGCCCACGACCTCCTTGATTCCCTTGCTGAGGTCTTCCCTGTTGTTGACTGCGTTCTTTGTCTCTGCGTTTACGGGTAGTTTTTTCTAAGCTCTTCAAACTGATTTGACCTACTAAATCCGCATATTCTGGCTCTACTTCTTTAGGTTTACCACTAATGACTTCAACAGTTTCTAATTCTTCTGGTCTTATGCCTTGTTTGTTTTGAGCCTTTATCTTTTTTACTGTTTCTATACTTAATGGGTATTGTTTATTGCTATCAGATAGAGTATACCACATTAAATTTCTGAAAATGTCTTTTTTTACAAGGAACGCCCTTCCTCTGGCTAATTCTAAGCTATCAGCATCGGTAGGAAAAAATTGCAAAGCATCTAAATAAGTATCCAATTCAAAATTCAAACAACATTTCAATCTTCCGCATTGACCGCTCAATTTAGTCTGGTTGATACTTAAATTTTGATATCGTGCTGCATTGGTATTTACACTTTTGAAATCTGTAAGCCAGGTACTACAACAAAGTTCTCTTCCACAACTGCCAATTCCCCCAACTTTACCAGCTTCTTGTCTTGCACCAATTTGACGCATTTCCACTTTTACTTTAAATTCTCCTGCATATAGCTTGATGAGTTCTCTAAAATCAACGCGGTCATCTGCGATATAAAAAAAAGTAGCTTTTCTGCCATCGGCCTGTATTTCAACTTCAGCCATTTTGAGGTCAAGTTTCAAATAACGCGCTATAGCTCTGCTTCTAATAAGCGTATGTGCTTCACGGGCCTTCGTCTCCATCATCTTTGCAAGATCTTGTTCACTTGCACGACGCAGGACTTTTTTCAAATCCGGACTTTTCTCGTCAACGTTATTTTTCTTTAATTGTAGTCTTACCAACTCACCTGTAAGATTAACCATTCCTACATCAAAGCCTCCAGAACCTTCTACCGCAATCATTTCACCCCTTTCATAATAATGTAAAGTGGTGTTTTTGAAATAGTCTTTCCTGCTCCCATTATTAAAAGAGACTTCTACAATTCTGCAATTACTTTCGGGATCACTAAATGGCAAATTAGCCAGCCAATCATGTACATTCATGCGGTTGCAACCTCCACTGGAGCAATTGCCATGACTCTGACAGCCACTAGGAGCGCCGTCTTTACTAGTACCACAACTTCCACAACCCATATAAATAGTTCTTTAAAATATGACTAATCGAGAGTCTGCCACTGCCGCTACATTTTGTTTCCCTTACTTTCTCCACTCTCAGGATAGCAAAATTACAGATTTGTTGCTAATAATATGATATAACTTAATAGTAAGTGCGTGAAACAGTATTTTCGGATTGGCATTTCGTTCAATATGATAACTTGCGGTATCGAGTTCTTTAATTATGGCTTCTTGTTGTGGAATCTCGCATAACCTATTAAACCTGATGGCAAAATCATTAATCGAATGTTGTTTTTCATTAGCATGTAAGGAAGCATCTTGAAAAGAATCTCCCATTACTCTTATTCTTATTGCTTGCTCGAGTAACTTATTGAAATATTTTAAAAATTGTTTTTGTTTTTCCCTTCCAATTTTACTGATATCTTCCACCCATTTTACTTGTGCTACAGGCCCGGATTTTACAATTGAATTTAACCAGTCACGCAACATCAATTCCCAGTCATCTTCTGAATGTTGTAATTGCTGGAGGGCTTCTCTGTAATTCCCGTCACTCATTGCTGCAATTTGTGTTGCAACTGTTTCATCTATTTCCCTTGTATTTATCAGTGAAGTAGCGATTTCTGATGAATGTAATGCTGGTATCTTTATCAGTTGTGTTCTGGATAATATTGTTGGCAAAATGAGCTGGTCATTTTCTGCAACGAGTAAAAAAATAGTATTAGGAGGAGGCTCTTCAATAAGTTTCAATAATTTATTTCCCTCTTTTCCCAGAGACTCCGGCATCCACATAATCAAAAACTTATAGGAAGCCTCAAAACTTTTCAAACTTAATTTTCTATTGATATCATCACATTCCGCCGATGTTATATTTCCTTGTTTATTGTCAGCTTCAATGTATTGCAACCAATCAAATTTATTGCCATAGGGTTGTTCCTGTAAATAGGTTCTCCATTTTACAATAAAATCTGTAGATATTGGTTTTTCACCGGTTTTTTGGGTGATAACAGGATATGAAAAGTGAATATCAGGATGAATAAGTTTTGCTGCTTTTTGACAAGCCAGACAAATACCACAGGAATCGATTGTGATGTCCTCTTCAGGAGACGCTATTGTGATCGGATCTTCTTCTCCAAACAAGGAGACTGATGAAGGCGTATTTTGAGGAGACGTTCTGCCATTCACTTTATCGCAAATAATGTATTGGGCAAATGCTCTCGCCAATGATAACGCACCATTTCCTTCTTTTCCAAGAAACAACAAAGCATGGCTCAGTCTGTTTTGTTGAAACATTTGAATCAATTGATGCTTTGTTTCCTGCTGTCCTATGATTTCTTTGAATTGCACAATGCAAGTTAAAATAAAATTTATCCTTATGCAGGATAGTTTTTCAGAAAGGGTAAATTTTTGAAATTATTTTTTAGAGGGAATTTAGTTTTGTTTCTCATAACATCCGATGTCAGTTTTTAATCCGAAAATTCTGGGATGGTCATCAAGATCTTTTGGGAATAAAGATGGTATAGTATTTCTACCTGCATCAATAACAGGGGAAGTTGTATTTATTGTTGTTCTGAAATCGTAATAATTATGGTATGCGTCTATACTGTCAAAAAGAGGATCTTGATTTCTTATTATGGAATCTAAATTAACGATGGAATTATCAATAGATGAATTGATGAGACAATTTCTAAAGGAGACATCAAAGGTATTATTGCCTTCTTTGCCAATAGAAATCTCATCACCATAATTAAGTCCTTCTCCCCATAAAATACAATTTTTAAAATCTGCTGAAAGCGTATTTGAAATAATAATATTATCTATGCTTGAAAAATTATTGAGTTGTAAAATGGGATTATTATGCAAGATGAAATTATTGGAATAGGCTGCAATGGTACAATTGGTAAAATGATAAACACCTCCTTGCTGGATGCTGATGTTTTTTCCGCAATTGCTGATTAGTGTATTGTCTGCATCTACACTACTATTGGTTGAAAGCAGGCCAGATTTTAAAGCGTTGTCAACAATACATTGATGTAAACTTAATTTTGGATGAGTATTGGAAGCAATGCTGTCAACGACCAAAGCGTCTGTCGCATTTTTTAAAATGGCATAAGTAAGAGTGTTGTTGGTACTTGTCTTTCTGAAATAAATTCCAGGCCAACTCGCTGGAAGGTCTTTATAATATTCATCCAATCGGTCTCCTGTAAAAACAACCTCGTTATTTTTTTCGCCATTTACTATCAACGTTCCATCAACAAGAATGGGCGCATTGGCATGAGCATAAATTTTACATCCGGCGTTAAGTGTTAAGCTTACATTTGGATTGATCAACAGACTGCCTGAAATAACATAAGGTAAATCATTTTCCCAAATAGTATCCCGATCAATTATTATGTTAGTTAAAAAATGTGCACGCTGTCCATATGCTTGCAATTGAACAAATCTGTTGTTCCCATTATAGCTGATTAAAATGCTATCATTTATTAAAAAGGGTAAGTTGCTGTTGGAAGGATTCGCATTTACCGAAACAAAAACATAGATACTGTCATTAGCATCTATTTCAATATTTGATAAAATTGAAGCCGCAACGCCATTGATATTTAATTTAAAGGAAGAAGTATTGCCGCCCATAAGTTGTATGGTAGATATGAGCAACTTCTGGTTATTATCATTAATGATCTTAAAAGATTTTGTGATGGATCCGGTATTGGTAAAAAGGGTGTCAAATTTTATCGTGTCTACTGTTGTAAATAATGAAGCATCGGTGGAAGTGATAAAACTTTCTTTTTTACAAGAACTACCGATAAGACCAATAATCATGGTGATTAGAAAAAAGCGAATGATTTGATGGTTCATCTTTCAAAAATAACTTTTTTACTTTAATCTGTGCACTTTCCATTAGTGAGTGGCCTGAGCTACTGTTGAAATGCTCAATTTGGTGCCAGGGATTTTTAAAATAGCTTGTCCGCATGCATCCAATGTAGCTCCTGTTGTAATAACATCATCAATAAGTAAAATTGATTTTCCTGTTAACGCTGCTTCATCGACAACAATAAAACTTTGGTCAACATTTTGCCATCTTTCTGTTCTGTGTTTTCGTGTTTGTGTTGAAGTTGATCGGTTTCTTTTAAGGTTGTTGGAGCTGATGGGGATCTTCATTTTTTCTGCCACACCTAATGCAATTATTTCCGCCTGGTTGTAACCGCGTTTTTTTATTTTATCACCAAACATAGGAAGCGGGATGATTACATCTATTCCGGAAAATCGGTTACTATTTAAAAGTGTTTCGCCCATCACTTGCCCCAGAAAAATCCCAAGTTCTTTATTTCCTTTGTACTTGAGTTCGTGAATGAGTCGTTGAACAAGCTGTCCTTTAGAAAAATAAAACTCACTATGTGCAGCATCTAAGTTTAATCGGCCATAAAATATTTTCTCGATAGTATTTTCAGGAATGTTTGCAAATAAAGTACGAGGCAGCTCGTTGTAACAATTAGCGCAAATTAATTGAGACTGTTCAATATTGTCATCTCCGCAACCGCAACAGATATGTGGAAAAAAAAGATGCCAAGCATCTCTGCATAGAGAGGGTAGTGTAATCATGGGGGTACGAACGAATATTTATTTAAAATAACAATTGATAAAGTTCTTCCACTTTGCCCAGTGCAATTACTTCTATTGATGATTTTAACTTCGCTAAAGATTTGCTATTGTATTTACTTACAATTATTTTTTCGAAACCAAGTTTTTCAGCTTCGGCTATTCGTTGTTCAATTCTGTTTACTGCTCTTATTTCTCCACTCAATCCAACTTCGCCTGCAAAACAAATATGTTGGGGTAATGCAACATCTTCATAACTACTTAATAGTGCAGAAACAATGGCTAAATCAATAGAAGGATCTTCTGCTTTTATTCCGCCGGCAATGTTTATAAAAACGTCTTTTACACCGAAATGAAATCCACCTCTTTTTTCTAAGACGGCCAATAATAATTGCAATCTTCTCAAATCAAATCCGCTAACTGTTCTTTGCGGTGTGCCATAAACACTTTGGGTAACCAGCGCTTGTGTTTCTATGAGCAATGGGCGCATGCCTTCAATAGTAGCGGCTATCGCAATGCCACTTAATTGATCTTCTTTTTGTGTAATGAGGATTTCACTTGGATTACTTACCGCGCGCATGCCTTGTCCGGTCATTTCGTAGATCCCCAATTCTGCAGTTGAACCAAACCTGTTTTTTAAAGTTCTTAATATTCTATAAGCATAATGTCGATCTCCTTCAAATTGCAATACTGTATCTACCATATGCTCTAATATTTTAGGTCCTGCAATATTTCCTTCCTTAGTGATATGACCAATCAGAAATACAGGCGTATTGGTATCTTTTGCGAATTTTTGAAATTCAGCAGCACATTCTCTAATCTGACTAATGCTTCCTGGAGAAGATTCTACAAAAGGTGATTGCAAGGTTTGAATAGAATCGACAATAACAAGATTCGGTTTTAGTTTTTTTATTTCTTTGAAAATGGTTTGCGTATCTGTTTCTGTAAGTAAATAGAAATGTTCATTTAATATGCCTAACCGATCGGCGCGCATTTTTATTTGTTGTTCACTTTCTTCTCCGCTTATATATAATGTAATACAATTTTTTAATTGCAGTCCGTTTTGCAAAAATAGTGTTGACTTTCCAATGCCAGGTTCTCCTGCTACTAAAACAATACTGCCCAAAACAATTCCTCCGCCCAATACTCTGTTTAATTCTGCATCAGCAGTTACGATTCTTTTTTCTTCGGCACTAATCACATCATTGATAGATACCGTTTTTAATTTTGAAATTCCATTGTATGCAGTCCAGTCATCTTTTTGATTTTTGTCGGACCCTTTCACAATTACTTCTTCTACAAAACTATTCCATTGATTACATGACGGACATTTGCCTAGCCATTTTGCACTTTCATGTCCACACTGCTGACAAAAAAAAGATGATTTAGTTTTACTCATGCGGTAAATGTAAATTCAATTTTGCTAAAGAAAAAAAAGTTGAAATTATTTTTCAAGAATAAAATTTAAAGAAGAAAAACAATTCATCAATAGAAAAAAATAGCACAATAGGATTGCTAAAAAAAACTCGAGTAATTATATTCCAACCTTGATAAAAGTAAAAGGGTCAGCATTTCTGCTGACCCTTTGTACTTACTAACCCATTAAATTCTTGTGCTAAATTACAAATTGCAGCCACAAAAAAAAATAAATTTTCAAAAATGTGAATAAGTTTTTTGGGGAAGCTAATCGCTATAATTTTTTATTATTAAATACATAAATACTTGAAATGCAAATAATTATATCTTTTTTTTCAGCTATTCTGTAGCTTGCAAGATTAATACTTTCGCGCTTGGATAATTCTCTTTCACTTTTATTATTATTATCTAAAATAGATGCATATTGATAAATTTCAACATTTCGTTCTTCTGACGGTAAATCAACATGAGAATAGTTTCGAATTGCTCTTCCAATAATTTGCTCATGTCTTGATAAATTATACCAGGGATCCATAATATGAACTTGCCTAATTCTTTTAAAATCAAGACCTTCACTAACTGCTCTTGTTCCAATAAAAACTTTTATTTCTTCCCCATAAATATTGTTATTATTTGTAAATTTATTTAAAGCTTCATTTTTTTTTACTTTTATGATATCTC